>WRME01000073.1 GCA_009777275.1 Oscillospiraceae bacterium | reverse complement strand
GGGCTTGAAATTATAATTGTTCATCGTTAATCGTGCATTGTTAATTGTTCAAGCCCCTTGCCCTCTTTCGTAAAGAGGGTGCCCTCGCAAGGGCGGGTGTTTTTCCCGTGGTTATCGCAAATTTTGTGAGTGTCCTTGGCTCTCCCTTTGGGAGAGCTGTCGGCGGCAACGCCGACTGAGAGGGCGTGTAGGGTACGCACCCCTGTGCGTACCGTGGATATTGCGTGACTGAGAGGGCGTTTCGGGGTGGTCGTTGCCTGGCGCCGCCGCAGCGGCGGGTGTTTTTCCTCTCAAAAATACCATTTGACAACTCCATTATAATATATTATACTTATATATAGTAATTTTTTATATACGGGGTTGTGAATATGTTTTTTCAAGAGAAGTACGAGAGAATGTCACGGGCGGATATGAGCCGCCTGCAGCTTGATAAATTAAGACACATTGTCGATTATTGTATCGCCAATGTGCCTTTCTATGCAGAGCGGCTGTCTGCGGCGGGGGTTTGCGGGAGCAGGATAAAATCCCTTGACGATATTAAGCATATTCCCTTTACGACAAAGGAGGATCTGCGGGACAACTATCCGTTCGGTCTGTTCGGCGCTCCTATGAAGGATATAGTGCGAATACACGCATCGAGCGGCACTACCGGAAAGCCGACTGTGGTGGGCTATACAAAGAACGACCTCAATATGTGGTCAGACTGTGTTGCTCGTCTGCTTGTTTCGGCGGGCGTTTCGGATGAGGATATAGTCCAGATTTCATTCGGATACGGGCTTTTTACAGGGGCGCTGGGACTGCATTACGGTCTTGAGAAGATCGGAGCCGCTATTATACCCGCCTCGAGCGGAAACAGCGAGAAGCAAATAATGCTGATGAACGATTTCGGCGTGACAGGGCTTGTGTCAACCCCTACATACGCTATGTATCTATCAGAGTTTGTCAAGGAAAACAACCTGGATACAGGTAACTTTAGGCTGAAACACGGAATCTTCGGCTCGGAGAGCTGCTCTGTCGAAATGCGGGCAAAGATAGAGGAAAACTTTAATCTGTTTGCTACCGACAACTATGGAATGAGCGAGCTTATGGGGCCGGGACTGTCGGGTGAATGCAGAGAACGGGACGGTCTGCATATATGCGAGGATCATTTTTACGGCGAGATAATAAACAGCGACACGGGAGAGTCTCTGCCTGAGGGTTCTGTGGGAGAGGCGGTCTTTACAACCCTGACCAGAGAGGGATTCCCCATGCTGAGATACAGAACTAAGGACATATCGAGATTCAACTATGATATATGCAAATGCGGACGGACCGCCGTGCGTATGGACAAAATAAAAGGACGCACCGATGATATGCTCAAGATCAAGGGTGTCAACGTCTTCCCGTCGCAGATAGAGAGCGTGCTTTTGGGACAGGCTCATATAGGCAATCATTATCAGCTTGTTGTCACCCGCGATGGGTATCTCGACAATCTCGAAATACGGGTGGAACTCATAGACGGCTCTTTGCTCGAGAGTTATAAAGAACTTGAGAATCTTCAGCGTAACATACAAGGCAAACTCAGATCTGTCTTAGGTCTTGACGCAAAGGTATCATTAGTCCAGCCGCAAACCCTCGAACGATTCCAAGGAAAGGCAAAGAGGGTATTAGATTTGCGAGGAGAGAAGAATATATGAAATACAACTTTACCGTATTGATCGAACAGGGAGAGGACGGCTCTTATATATCGACCGTGCCTGCACTCAAGAGCTGTTATACTCAGGCCGATTCTATACCTGAACTGCTTGAAAAAACCCAAGAGGTTATCGAGTTGTGTCTTGAGGTGCAAAAAGACATTCCTGCCGCCGCTAAATTTATAGGAATACAGCAGGTAGAAATTGCGATATGAGTAAATTAAAGATCATTTCATGCACAAAAATGTGCAGATTGTTAGAGAAAGATGAATTTGTATGTATAAGGCAAAGAGGGAGCCATCGTTTTTATCAGCATAACGATGGAAGAACAACCGTTGTGCCTATGCACGCAAAGGATTTAGACAGAACATTAATAAGAAAAATCCTGAATGAAATAGATATGTCTGTCGATGATTACAATGAGAAGAATTAAAATTATATAAAGGAGAGAATATCTTGAAGCATCTTTATTTAGGCAACGAGGCTGTTGCCAGAGGATTATACGAAGCAGGGGTTACGGTGGTGTCGAGCTATCCGGGTACGCCCAGCACGGAGATCACAGAGTATGCGGCAACCTATGACGAGATCAATGCCGAATGGGCTCCGAATGAAAAGGTTTCTATGGAGGTTGCGATCGGTGCCGCAATCGGAGGAGCGAGGGCGTTTTCGGCTATGAAACACGTTGGGCTTAACGTGGCGGCAGACCCTCTTTTCACCGTGTCTTACACGGGTGTAAACGGCGGTCTGGTCTTTGCGGTAGCAGACGATCCGGGAATGCACTCGTCACAGAATGAGCAGGATTCACGTCATTACGCAATAGGAGCTAAGATTCCTATGCTGGAGCCCTGCGATTCAAAGGAATGTATCGAGTATACCAAGCTTGCCTATGAGCTGAGCGAGGGGTACGACACACCCGTACTTATCAGGCTTACTACCAGAATCTCACATTCCAGAAGTCTTGTCGAGCTGTCGGAGCGGCAGGATCGTCCGCTGAAAAAATACGAGAAAGACTTTAAGAAATATGTTATGATGCCCTCATCAGCGCGTCCCAAGCATGAGATGGTTGAAGAGCGTACCGAAAAGCTGCGTGAATATGCCGAGAACAGCGGCATTAATAAGATAATCAAAGGATCGGGCAGGATTGGAATTATTTCTGCCGGAAACGCCTATACCTATGCTCGTGAGGCCATGGGGGACGAGGCAAGCTACCTCAAGCTCGGCATGATAAATCCGCTGCCTATCGAGCTGATCAAGCAGTTTGCGGCAACGGTGGATAAGATATATGTAATAGAAGAGCTGGATCCCATTATAGAGGATCACTGCAAGGCAAACGGGATCGATGTTATCGGCAAGAAGATCTTCCCGCTTACGGGCGAATACAGCCAGTCATTAGTGAGAGAGAGGATCTGCGGAACAAAGCCGGAATCTATAGACTTTGGCGAGGATATACCCGTCCGTCCTCCCGTAATGTGCTGCGGATGTTCACACAGGGGACTATTTGCCGCTATAAAAAAGCTGGGTGTGTTTGTTTCGGGAGATATAGGCTGTTACACCCTTGCCGCTCTTCCTCCCCTCACAACCATGGACACCTGTGTCTGTATGGGCGCCTCTGTTTCGGCTCTGCACGGATACAATCTTGCAAGAGGCAAAGATGCCTCTAAAAAAGCCGTTGCCGTATTGGGGGACAGCACCTTTGTCCATTCGGGAATCACGGGGCTTATAAACGTCATGTATAACAAGACCGATTCAAAGGTAATCGTGCTTGACAACCATACAACCGGAATGACCGGAGGTCAGGATAACCCAATGTCGGGAAACACCCTCAAACAGGGACCCGCTCCCAAGATAGATATAGAGATGATGGCAAGGTCTATCGGAATCACCAACATAGTGATAGTAGACCCCTATGATTTGACCTCAACATACGAAACGATCAAGGCTGAGCTAAACAAAGACGGCCCAAGCCTTATAGTCGCTCGCCGTCCCTGTATGTTAGCGGGCAGGGTAAAGCCGAATCCGGCGCTCTCTATAGACAAGGATGCCTGCAAAAAATGCGGAGCCTGTCTCGTTATCGGATGTCCGGCAATCTCTAAAGGCAAGGACAAGAGCATGAGCATAGACCAAAGTCTTTGTGTGGGATGCGGCGTTTGTGCGCATACCTGCAAATTCGGGGCTATAGTATAGCAGAAAGGAAAGATGATATAAGATGACTAAGAATATTATGATAGTCGGCGTAGGGGGACAGGGTACCCTTTTGACCGGAAAGATCCTCGGAAACGCCCTCCTTGCTATGGGGTATGACGTCAAGGTCAGCGAGGTACACGGAATGGCTCAGCGGGGAGGAGCGGTTGTTACCTATGTACGGTATGGCAAAGAGGTCTTCTCACCCGTGATAAACGAGGGAGAGGCGGATATTATTTTAGCATTCGAGCAGCTCGAAGCCGCCCGATGGCTCTCCTATCTGAAAAAGGACGGCTGTATTGTAATAAATATGCAGAGAATAAACCCCATGCCCGTAATCACAGGCGTGGCAGAATACCCTCAAGACCTTTTGGATAAAATCAAATCAATGGCAAACGAAGTTATAGCAGAGGACGCCCTTGCTATAGCCAAACAAGCGGGCAACATCAAGGCCGTCAATGTATCTCTTCTCGGCGTTGCGGCAAAAAAGCTGGACATAGACTACGATGTCTGGGTAGAAACCATAAAAAAGGTCGTCCCCGCAAAATTCGTAGACCTGAATCTAAAGGCGTTTGAACTTGGGTGCGGGGTATAATTCAATGAAAGTTTATTTGGACAACTGTTGCTTTAACAGACCTTTTGATGATCAATCTTCACTTGTGGTGCGTCTCGAAACCGAAGCAAAACTTTATATACAAGATCTTATAAAAGAGGGCGATCTTGATTTAGTTTGGTCGTTTGTTCTTGATTATGAAAATGACAATAATCCGTTTGAAGAGGTTCGTGAGAGGGTTGCAGAATGGAAAGAGTTTGCTGTTTCTGATTGGAAACAAGCAGGCGTTGTTACAAGCAAAGCAAACGAATTGATGAATATGGGTTTAAGGGTGAAAGACGCATTTCATGTAGCTTGTGCAATTTTTCTTGATGCTTCATATTTTATTACTACAGACAAGAAAATTTTAAACAAACACATAAATGAGGTCGAATGTATAAACCCTATTGATTTTATAAGGAGATATTACAATGAGAACTAATACCGTATTAAAAAGCGATGGTATGCGTATTCTCGCAGAGCATCTCGGAATTGTTGAAGCGGAGAGGTTTATTACGTTGTTGCGGCGCGAACCGTTTAACTATACCGAATGGCAACGGGAACATTTTAAAGATTTAACCCTTGACAAGTTTTTATCTGATACACAAGAATATAGAGAAGAACTGCATGTACAATAAAGGAGTAATTCAATGAAAAAGATTTTACTAACGGCCTCTAACGGGGTTGTGTTCGGGGGGACGTTTGTGATTCCCGGGGTAAGCAGCGGCACAATAGCGGTTATATTAAAATTTTTCGACAGGCTTATAGAATCGGTCAGCGGTCTGCTGAGCGATTTCAAGAGGAGTATGGCCTTCCTAATCCCTCTCGGATTGGGAGCCGCCTGCGGACTTGTGGGGTTTGCTAAGCTGATAAAACCGGCTCTGGAGTATTACCCTTTTCAGACAAGCATATTTATTGTAGGGCTTATGTTGGGCGGGATACCCATGCTCTTCCGCCTGGCTAACAAAAACGGATTCAAGAAGACATACCTGATCTCGTTAATAGCGGCCTTTGTCTTTATAAGCGTGCTTGCGGTACTGCAAAAACCGTATGAACTGGGAGAACTCGCAAAATTGCGGTTGCAGTCAGGCGAGATTATAGCGAGTTGGTTTAACCCTGAATCTACGCCGATGATTTCCGGCACGGCTGCGGCACCCTCAGGTCTGTTCGACTATCTGTATTTGGTCTTTACAGGCACGATTTCTTCTGCGGCAATGGTTATCCCCGGGGTTAGCGGGTCGTTTATGATGATTCTGCTGGGTGAATACTACAGAATCCTTACCGCTGTTTCGGGACTGACCTCACCCGAAACATTACCCGCATCACTGCTGACCCTGCTCCCCGTGGCGATAGGAATAGTGGCGGGTGTCTTTTTGGTGGCAAAGCTGTTGGAGTTTCTTATGAAAAAGCATCATTCGCACACATATTATGCAATTTTAGGACTGGTTATCGGATCGGTCTTTGTCATGCTCTACACCCCCAAAACCTATCACAGCAGTATCAACGGAGCGCCGATAGAGTTCGGTCTGTACACGATAATAGCGGCGGTCTTTCTTGCCGCTGCGGGATTTGCCCTGACGTTTTTTTTAGGAAGAAAGGGAGAAAAATAGCCATATGAATCTAAAACTGCCATATCGAATTATTATGCTGATATTGCCGCTGATCATTATCGCATCCTGCTCCGGTCCTGCCGCACAGGTGAGGACCGCCACAGCGGAAAAGGGTGACATATACTCATATCTCTCCACAACAGGGACTATTATGACCGTCAATCGGCAGGTGTACGGCTATCAGGGTCAGGTGGATAAGGTTAGTATTGGATTGGGCGACAGGGTTGAGCAGGACGATGTCCTGGTAACATACCGTAACGGATATGTCATGCGGGCGGGATTCGGCGGGACAATAACGGCGCTGAATGTTTCCGATGGCATGATAGATACAGCAACCCAGCCTGCGGTGATTTTAGAAGACTTAGATGACCTCAAGGTTCAGATCCGTGTCGGAAAAACAAGCATAGGTCAGATCAAAACAGGACAAAAGGTGATAGTAACCGAAAAAACCGATATAGATATTGAGTCCGAAATATCCTTTATCAGCCCCGTTGCATCTGCGGCATCCTCTTCCTCCGGGGCAAACATCGCCGTTGTGGTTGAATACAGTCTTGGCGAACATTCGCAGCATTTCTTAGCGGGATTTGATATAGAGGCCGACATACTTATAGACACGGCCGAGGATGTTCTTAAAATCCCGGGTGAGGCCGTCATGTACGAAGCGGGAGGTCAGACCTATGTCTATACAGTCGAAAACAGCAGGGCAAAGAAGGTGTTTGTAGAGATAGGCATAGACGCTCTAAGCGAGGTTGAGATCCTCTCAGGTCTGTCCGCCGGAGATGTGGTGATACTCGGAGCCGGAAGCGGAATAACGGAGGGAATTATGGTGAAACAACCATGATACAACTTTGCAATGTAACAAAGATATATACAGCGGGCAGTGAAAAGGTGACGGCTCTTCGCAATGTGGATTTGACCATAAAAAAAGGCGAGTTTGCGGCTGTTATGGGGGCATCGGGGTCAGGAAAATCAACGCTGATGAACATTATCGGCTGTCTTGACCGACAGTATGAGGGCAGATATATTTTAGGCGGCACCGATGTCGGGGGTCTCAGCCAAAAAAAATTAGCCCGCATACGCAATAAAGAGATAGGATTTGTCTTCCAGTCCTTTAACCTGCTGCCGAGACTTAGTATTCTTGAGAATGTCGAGCTTCCTATGGTGTACGCAAAGATACCGCAGTCTTTGCGGCGTAAGAAAGCACTTGCCGCACTCGAAAAGGTAGGATTGTCGGATAGAATCAAACATAAACCCAACCAAATCTCCGGCGGGCAGATGCAAAGGGCGGCAATCGCCCGCTCTATAGTCAATGAGCCGTCGGTGCTGATGGCGGACGAGCCCACAGGCAACCTTGATTCGGCGGTAACGGCCGAGATTATGAGAACATTCTGCGAGCTGAACGCCGAGGGAACAACCATAGTGATCGTAACCCACGAGCAGGAGGTCGCCGACATAACCAACCGAATAATACGGTTCCGGGATGGGGTTGTGTACAGGAGGGAATATGAGAGAGAATGTTAATTATACAGCCGAACTGGAGGCTATTCTGTTCGCAGCGGGCAACCCTGTCGCAATATCAAAGCTCTGCGAACTGCTCGGCATCGGAAAGCCCGCCTGCCGCCAGCAGCTGTCACTGCTAAAGGAGATGTACAACTCGGACAGGCATGGTATCATGCTTATCGAGCTGAATGATAACTATCAGCTTGCCACAAAGCCGGTCTTTGCCGACATAGTGCGGCAGTCGGTGGTCTCTGTGCGTGAGATGCCGCTCTCTCCGGCCGCCTTTGAGGTGCTGTCGGTCATTGCCTACAATCAGCCCGTAACCAAAGGCTTTATCGAAAACGTCCGGGGTGTAGACAGCTCACAGATTGTCAACAATCTTGTTGACAAACAATTAGTAGAAGAGGCCGGAAGAATGAATGTCCCCGGAAGACCTATACAATATAAAACAACCTTGACCTTTCTGCGGAGTTTTGGTCTGTCGAACCTTGACCAGCTCCCCCCTCTGCCCGGTCCCGATGCAGACGGTCAGATCAGTTTTGAGGTGCTTACATGATCGCTTTAATCATAACCGCCGTCATACTGCTGCCCGTGATACTCTTTTTGCTTACCAGCCTAACGCTCTATTTTGAGTATGACGGCACCGAGCATATAAAGGCGGGCTTTGCCGGACTGCGGATAAACATCACAAAGATTGTGCAGAAAGCATCACAAAAGACCAAGACCAAGGCGAAAAAAAAGACCGTGCAAAAGAAAGAACAGACAAGCCTGCTCGAAACGCTGGAGTATGCGATTCAGTTCCTGCAGTATGCAGGGGGTGCCGCTAAAAGGCTGATAAGCAGGATAGTCATAGACGATCTGTCGGTCAAGATAAAGGTTTGCGGAAGTGATGCGGCAAAGACCGCCGCTATCTACGGGGGAATCTGCGCGGCACTCAGTTCGTCGCTGTCGGTGATCAAAAACATTCTTACAGTCAGGGTGAAATCCATAAAAACATGGTGCGATTTTTTAGGCGGAGAAAATGTTTACCATATCAAATTTAAGGCAAAGATAAAGGGATATTCGCTCCTTGCCATAGGCGGGATGTTTTTTATACAGATAATAAAGATTAATATAAATAAAGGAGTTGTTGAAAATGGCGCATCCAATAGAAGGTATGCTGGGAACATCAATGGACAGGCTTCGTGAGGTTATAGACGTAAACATCATAATCGGAGAGGCCGTGGAGGTATCGGGGACAACCATTATCCCCGTGTCAAAGGTTTCATTCGGGTTTGCATCGGGAGGGTCAAATATTGCATCCAAATCCGAAAAGGATCTATTCGGAGGAGGGGTAGGAACAGGGGTTACCATGCAGCCGATAGCCTTTTTGGTCATAACCGACGGCGATGTCAAACTCCTGCAACTGGGCGAACCTCCCGCAAGCACGGCCGACAGGGTTGTAAGTGCCGTCCCCGAATTGCTTGAAAAACTCGGCGGATTGTTCAAGAAAGACAAGGAAAAGGAATAGGATATTATCATATAGTAGCATTTTAACACGTTGTAAAGCATATTAATTATAAAAAATAACTGTCAATTGACCGTTGCCATCGCCCTCCGTCACGCCCCCCCCCCCCCCCCCACCCCCGACACCCCCCCCCCAACGCGAAGGAAGGGGGGACACAGGAGGGGGGAGAGCACCGACGGGCCGA
>WRME01000072.1 GCA_009777275.1 Oscillospiraceae bacterium | reverse complement strand
TAACGCATGACACCACTCCCAAAGGGAGAGGCAAGGACACCCATAGAATTTGTATAGGACACCCTTGGCTCTCCCTTTGGGAGAGCTGTCGGCGGCAACGCCGACTGAGAGGGCGATGATACACTGTACATCCAAAAACAAGGGGTGATAATCTATGAAACTTCAAGACGAGGAACGATTTATCAAACACAACATATCCGCAATCCAGACCCAAGTTGCCGAGGCCGCCGATAAATACGGACGGAGCGTGGATGATATTTCTATTATGGCGGTTACCAAAACGGTTTCGGCCGAGTGTGTGAATATCGCTATAGACTGCGGAATATCGCTGTTGGGGGAGAACCGATCGGCGGAGCTTGTGGGAAAGTATGATGAGTATAATAAAAAAAATATTAAAATTCATTTCATTGGACACTTGCAATCTAACAAAGTTAAGGCTATAATAGACAAGGTAGATATGATTCAGTCCCTTGATTCGCTCAAACTTGCACAGGAGATAGGCAAGAGAGCAGAGCCTCCCATAGATGTTCTTGTGGAGGTAAATATTGGAAATGAGCAGGGAAAGTTTGGCATTAACCCCGCAACGCTCTGCGAATTTCTTGAGCAAACGGCGGAAATAGGCGGTATTCGGGTCATGGGGCTTATGTGTATCCCCCCTCAAATAGACAGCGATATTTATTTTGGAAAAATGCAGGAATTATTTCTTGACATTCGGGAAAAAAAACTGCATAATGTAAACATGGGTATTTTATCTATGGGTATGAGCGGAGATTATGTCGAAGCGATTAAACATGGGTCTAATATAATCAGAATAGGAAGAAATATATTTGGTGAAAGGAATTACATAAAATGAGTAACGGAATTTTAAGAAGATTTAAAGAACTTGTCGGAGCAGAGGAACCTGAGATGGATATGAATGACACAACCGAATTTATCGACATCAAGAATGGCGAGACAGAGGATGGCGAAACGAGAATAAGGAGCAAAGGCAAGATTATGAACATGACTGCCACCACCAAGCTCAAGGTTATCCTGTTAAAACCTGAAAGCCTTGGGGAGGTAACGGCCGTTGCCGATCATCTTAAAAAGCAGTACACGGTTCTTCTCAATCTTGAGAACACTAACAAAGAACTTACCCGGCGTGTTATAGATTTTGTCGGCGGCGCCGCCTATATCAACAACGGCTCGTTAAAGCAGATCGCCAAATCAACCTTTATCGTTACGCCGTATAATGTAGACTTTACGGGCGATGTGTTGGATGAGCTCGAGAACAACGGAGTGTTCTTTTAAAATACAATAGGGGAGGCAGCATAAATGAATACCAAACATTTTTCTAAATCGGCTTTTGGATACAAACCTGAAGAGGTAGAGTCCTTTATCCGAGAGATAGTCTCACGCGCCGAATCTATCGAGAGGGAGAATGAGGATCTCAAGAGCAAGGTAGAGGTTCTTGCCCGCAGTGTTCAGCAATATCGTGACGACGAAACAAGCATGAAAAACGCCATTCTTTCAGCGCAAAAACTCAGCGAAACCCTGATAGGCGCCGCTAAGAAAGAATGTGACGAGCTGATGTCGCAGATGAAGGAGCATACAGATAAGCTGATGGCCGAAGCGGTAGAATCCCGCGACGCTATTATAGGTGAGGCCAACAACAGCGCCGGAGAGATTATGAAAGAGGCCGAAAAAAAGATTATAAAACTAAAGGACGATTATAAAAAAGAAAAACAGCATTACGCAAAGCTGCAAAAGGAAATAGCAGATTTCAAGGCCGAACTCCTGCAGATGTATAAGGGTCATCTTGATGTTATTTCGGGTATGCCCGATTACGATATTCCCGCAGAGAACACGGCGGAACCCGAACAACAACAGAGCAGCACCCCCGATGTAACCGATACGGTCGCTGCCGAAACAGCATCCGACAGCGCCGCCGATACGCCGCCCGAAGAAATCATAGCGGAACCGATCGATAACAACCAAGATTCCGCTGATGATACCGACAATATCGAAGAAACCCCAACCCTCACAGAGGACGAATTTATAAAGGATTACGCAAAGAAAAAAGAGAAAGAAACAAACTCTAAGTTTGAAATATCCTTTCGTGAAAACAACAACACAATCGAGGAAGAGGATATAGAATTTGAATCAAAGGCGTATGAATTACAATTCGGTAAAAACAACAGCATGAAGTAGAAGGAGATAGACCTATGCCAGATTATAACGGTACGTTAAACCTGCCTAAAACCGATTTTGCCATGAGAGCCGGCTTGCCGAACCGCGAGCCGGCGGCTTTTAAACTTGCGGATCAATCGAGGCTCTATTACAGGATGGTAGACAGAAACAAGGGAAAGCCGTCCTATATTCTGCATGACGGGCCTCCCTATGCCAACGGTGATATTCATTTGGGACACGCTCTTAACAAAACGCTCAAGGATATTATCGTAAAACACAAAAACATGAGCGGATACTACTCCCCCTATGTACCCGGCTGGGATACACACGGACTTCCTACCGAAATAAGGGCTCTCAAGAGCACGGGGGTAAACAAGGATTCGGTTACACCTGCTAAGCTGCGGTCGATATGCAGAGATTATGCCATGAGTTATGTCGAGATACAAAAGGAACAGCTCAAGGGTCTTGGAACATTGGCCGATTATGACAATCCCTATATAACCCTCAGGCCTGATTTTGAGGCTCGTCAGATAGAGGTTTTCGGGGAAATGGCTAAAAAGGGCTACATCTATAAAGGACTGCGTCCTGTATACTGGTGTCCCGAGTGTACCACCGCCCTTGCCGAAGCCGAGATAGAATATCAGGACGATCCCTGCTTTTCTATCTATGTCAAGTTTGAGGTAACCGATGACAAGGGCAGGTTTGCATCACACACAAAGGGCGGCAGGGTCTATTTTGTTATATGGACGACAACTACCTGGACATTACCCGGCAATGTTGCAATATCACTGGGGTCCGATTTCGACTATGCCCTCATTTCTGCTAAGGGTGAATACTATGTGATGGCAAAATCGCTTACAGCCAATGTCATGGAAACGGCAGGAATATCCGATTACAGCATTATAGCAGAGTTTAAGGGATCTGAGCTTGAATATATAGAAACTTCTCATCCGTTTTTGGATAGAAGATCTCTTATTATAACAGGAGACCATGTAACCCTTGAGAGCGGCACAGGATGCGTTCACACCGCTCCCGGACACGGTACCGAGGACTTTGAGGTATGCAAAAAATACCCCGAACTCGAGGTTGTTCTGCCTGTAGACGAGAGAGGGATACTGACCGAGCTTGCAGGGGAGTTCTGCGGGCTGTCTACAGAAAAATCAAACAGAGCTATCGGCAAAAAGCTGGAAGAATCGGGACTGATGTTTGCACACAAGAGGATCGAGCATCAGTATCCCCACTGCTGGCGGTGCAGAAGCCCGATAATATACCGAGCTACAAACCAGTGGTTCTGCTCGGTCAAAGACTTTAAACAGACTGCGCTTGATGCTATCGGCGGGGTAAAATGGATACCCGCATGGGGTGAGGAGCGGATCCGCTCGATGGTAGCCGACCGCAACGACTGGTGCATCTCCCGTCAACGCAAATGGGGTGTTCCCATTCCTATTATATACTGCAAAGATTGCGGCAAAGAGATAATAGACGACACGACCATAGCCGCAATCTCAAAGATGTTTAAAGAAGAGGGATCCGATTCCTGGTATCTTAAAGAGCCTAAGGACTTTTTGCCGGACGGTTACAAATGCTCCCATTGTGCAGGCGGAGAGTTCAGCAAAGAAACCGATATAATGGACGTTTGGTTCGACAGCGGGACAAGTCACTTTTCTGTGCTGGAGAACTGGGAAGAGCTGTCGTGGCCCGCAGACCTCTATCTTGAGGGGAACGATCAGCACAGAGGATGGTTCCAGTCGTCCCTCCTGACCTCGATAGCCGTTACGGGCAAGGCTCCCTACAGAGCCGTCTGTACCCACGGCATGGTTGTGGACGGAGACGGCCGAAAGATGTCAAAATCCGCAGGCAACGGAATTGCCCCCGATCAGATACTAAAACAATACGGGGCAGACATTCTGCGGCTATGGGTTGCCTCGTCCGATTATCGCACCGATATAAGAATATCGCAGGAGATACTAAAACAGCTGACAGAGGTATACCGCAAAATCCGCAACACCGCGCGATTCATTCTCGGCAATCTCTATGACTTTGACCCCGACAAAGACAGCGTTTCTTTTAGCGACCTGCAGGAAATAGACAGGTGGGCGTTATACCGTCTTGACAAACTTACCGCAAAATGCGCAAAAGCATATGACGACTTTGAGTTTCACACGGTATACCACTCTCTCCACAACTTTTGCGTTGTGGATATGTCAAACTTCTATCTTGATATAATCAAAGACAGGCTCTACTGCGAAAAGGCAAACTCGCATGACAGACGATGCGCCCAGACCGCTATGTATGATATATTAAGCGCTATCGTTAGAATATCCGCTCCTATCTTAGCCTTTACATCGGATGAAATCTGGAGCTGTATGCCTAGGGCAAAGGGCGACAATGCCGAATCTGTATATCTAAACGATATGCCGTGTGTCAAATACGGCAGTCCCGATGAGCGGTTTGCCGCAAAATGGGAAAGGCTCTATGCTCTGCGTGAAAACGCACAGAAGGCCCTTGAGATAAAGCGGGCCGAAAAGGTTATCGGATCGGCTCTTGAGGCAAAGGTTGTCGTTTATGCCGACGGTGATGAGTACGAGTTAATCAGCGGTCTGCAAAGTCTTCTGGCAACGCTCTTTATAGTATCTCAGGTTGAGGTGCGGCAGGGTGCGGGAGCTATAGAGATTCTCCCCGCAGAGGGTGAGAAATGCGACCGTTGCTGGACATTCACCACCGACACGGCAAAATCGGACGGGCATATATGTGCAAGATGTACCCAAGCAATAAGGATTTGATAAAACTTGAAACTAAAAATCATAAACACAATAAACATCTCCGCCATTGTTGTTCTAACGGCCTTAGATCAGCTGTTTAAAATGATGGCGGACAGACACCTGCCTAAGCATGATGCCGTTACGGCTATCGGCGGTATTCTCGACTTTAGGTATATCGAAAACTATGGCGCGGCATTCGGGATGTTCAGCGGAATGCGCTGGATTCTTATCGGACTGACCTCGGTATTTATCGCCGCCGGAATGGCGCTGCTTGTGTTGAATAAGATAAAGGGAGCATTCCTGCAATCCTCCGCCGTACTCATAATTGCGGGAGGTCTCGGAAACCTTATTAACAGGATCTTTGACGGATATGTCGTAGACTATCTTCAGTTTACCTTTTGGCCATTTCAAAACTTTGCGATATTCAACTTTGCCGATTGCCTTGTAGTCATAGGAACGGCCATGATGTTCGCCAAACTGATAATATACGATGCGATCAAGGGAAAGAAGAATGGGGGATAAAGAATGGAATTAAGACAGAGTATAATTAAAGACATAGAAACATTACCGGAAACCATTTTGATAGATGTAAGTCTATTGATAAAAGAGCGTATTAAATTAAACACAAAGAAGTTTAACGATATTGGAGAAAAACGCAGATCAATGTTCGGGTGCATGAAAGGAAAATCGTGGGTTTCAGAAGATTTCGATGCTCCGCTCGATGAACTCAAGGAGTATATGGAATGAAATATTTGCTTGATACACATATATTGATATGGCTTTTTGAGGGTAATGAAAAAATTTCCGAAACAGCAAAGAGTATTCTTTTTAATTCAAGCAATCGCATTTTTGTGAGTATTGTTTCTCTTTGGGAAGTTGCGATAAAAATGAATATAGGAAAATACAGTTTTGAGGGAGGATTCCCGGCCTTTAATAAACTAGTGGATGAAAACGAATTTAAGATTTTATCTGTAAACAGAGAACATATGGAATTATTGTTTGAATTACCATTAATTCATAGAGATCCCTTTGACCGATTGCTTATTGCTACCGCAAAACATGAAAACATGACTATTCTGACTTCTGATGAAAACATACAAAAATATGAAGTGAATTGTATATAGGAAAGAGCGTGAGGTGAGATAAATGCCTAAAGCGTGACAACTATCCCAAAGGGAGAGGCAAGGCGACACATGAAATTCGTGATAACCACGGGCGGCAGATTGCCGCCCCTACGGGAAAAACACCCGCCGCTGCGGCGGCACCCCGACGGCAATTGACAATGGACAGTTGACAATTAACAATTATTGTAAATATAAATTTGTTGGTAAAAGCAGAGTTGGATTTTAATCCCCCGTAATGTCAATTGTTCATTGTAAATTGTTAATTGGCATCAGACCACCCCGTCAAACACTATCGCAACTTTGTTGCGAGTGTTTGCCACCCCTCCCCAGAGGGGAATTAGAGATTATAGTATGCAAGCCCCTGCCCTCTTTCGTAAAGAGGGTGCCCTCGCAAGGGCGGGTGTTTTTCCCCGAAGGAATACGGAAATTATAGTATGCAAGCCCTTGTTCCCCTCTGGGGAGGGGTGCCGCCGCAGCGGCGGGGTGGTCTTCCCCGAAGTGACCGCAGATAACGGATAATGCAACAGCATTAAAGTCTTAATATGGGAGATGGCAAGTGAAGCCTCATAATAACAAGATCATATTGCTCACAGACAGCGACTGTGCCGGACAAAGGCTGGATGCCTTTGTTTCACGTCAAACATCCCTCTCACGCTCTTCTGTGCAGCGGCTCATAGACGGCGGCGATGTCACGATAGACGGCGCCCCTGTACCTAAGAATTACAGGCTAAGACCGAATATGACGGTCGGCGTAACGGTGCCGAACCAGCCTCAGATATATCCGGAAGAGATAGATCTCGACATAATCTATGAGGACAGCGATCTGTTGGTCGTCAACAAACCCAAGGGCATGGTTGTTCACCCTGCGGCGGGAAACAACAGCGGAACCCTTGTAAATGCGCTTATCTATCATTACGGTGACGGTCTTTCCAAAATAGGCGGAGACGACAGACCGGGAATAGTTCACCGTATCGACAAGGACACAAGCGGACTGCTGCTGGCGGCCAAAAACGACAGCACACACATCGGTCTTGCCGAGCAGCTTGCCGCTCATACTATAGACAGACAGTATCAGGCAATTGTGCATGGCGGTTTTAAGGAAACCCAAGGCAGCGTCAACGCCGCCATAGGCAGGAGCCGATCCGACAGAAAGCGAATGAGTGTTGACGGCATAAACGCCAAACAAGCCCAAACTCTCTATACCGTGTTAGCCGATTACGGCGATTTTACCCATCTTGCTCTACAGCTGACCACAGGACGCACCCACCAGATAAGGGTGCATATGGCGCATGTCGGCCGTCCTGTTGCGGGGGATGCGGTGTATGGGCCAAAACGGTGTATAACCGGACTCGGCGGGCAATGTCTCCATGCAAAATCCATAGGATTCACCCATCCGGGCAGCGGTGAACGAATGAACTTCGACTGCTGTCTGCCTGAATATTTCACAGGATTTTTAGAGAAAATAAAAAACAAAAACAGGTGATAGTTTGCATAAAAAAATGAATCCCAAAGACATTCTTGTCGTATCGGATCTTGACGGAACTCTGCTCAATTCGCAGAGAAAAATATCTACCGCAAACCTATGCGCCATAAAAGAGCTTGAGGATGCGGGCGGAAGATTCACCATAGCGACGGGGCGGTCTGTTCAGGCCGTTGAGCCGTATGTGAGAACTCTCGAACTCAAGCATCCTGCGATACTCTACAACGGCGGGATGATCTACGATTTTGACAAAAGGCTCCCGTGTTCAGAGCAGTTTTTGCCTGAGGATCTAAAAGACTTTCTCGGCAGGATTGCCGAGAGATTCCCGCAAATAGGGATAGAGGTTCAACGTCCCGGTCAGATGATTATAGTTGGCAGAAACTCTATTATAGACAATCATATAAAGGAAGAGTGTCTTGATTTTATCGATTGCGGCTTAGACCAAGTTCCGAGCGATCGCTGGATAAAGGTGCTGTTTGCCGTTCCGTATGACAGATTGGCGGAGTTTGAGCCATTTACGCAGCAGATGGATGGGAGAGGGGTGGATTTTCTCCATTCGTGGGATTTATATTATGAGATGCTGCCCGCCGGTATCACAAAAGGATTCCAGCTCCCCCGACTATGCGATATGATAGGGGTCAGTCTTGCCAACACCGCCGCTATAGGCGATTACCGTAACGACCGAGAGATGATTATAGCAAGCGGATTCGGGGCCGCAGTCGGCAACGCCCTCCCCGAAATAAAAGAAGCGGCAGACTATATAACGGCCGACAACGACAGCGATGCAATCGCGGAATTGATAGGGATGTTGATGGGGTAAGGTTTTTCACCTATAACCACGAAAAGCACGAAAAGACACGAAAAAAACACCCGCCCTTGCGAGGGCACCCTCTTTACGAAAGAGGGCAGGGGCTTGAAAAATTGACAATTATTTGCAACCACGAAAATCACGAAAAGACACGAAAAGAATGTTTTGGGACAGATTGGGGAGATCCTATGAAAAGGAAATTACTATCTCTATTAATCGCAGCGATGTTGCTTTTTAATGCGCTTGTCGGTTGTTCTAAGACAGATTCATCGAATGTTTTTATTGATATTACTAAAAGAGACGATATATTAAAAGGTTACAATGTCCCGATTTTAACACAAATAGGGAATGTTTATCTTAATCCATACCCCATGACATCATCTACTGTTCATATATCTTTGGACGGTAAGATAATGGGTTTTGATGAGTGGGAAAAATTTTACGAAAACAATATATTGCATGACAATGATACATTGGACACAAGTGATAAAAGATGGGAAGTCTACGAAAATTATTGTGAACGGTGGGCGAAGTTTTATGAAGACAACACAAAATATAATGATGATTATTTTAAAGAAAACGCTCTCATTTTTCTCAACATAGGGTTTTCTTACTATTTTGATGTAGTAAACATAAATTCTTTGATAAAAAATCGTAAAGAACTAAGTTTTAACATAACCGTCTTTAATTATAACGATGTTTTACGCCCTATGACAATGAGCATAGGATATTGTGTGGAAGTGAAAAAAAAGGATGTTTCCGATATTAATATCGTAAGTTATCATGCGAATTTCTAATTGCAAATTTCCTATCCCTGCGGGAAAATCACCTGCCGCTGCGGCGGTCTGCCCCGAAACGCCCTCTCAGTCGGCGTTGCCGCCGACAGCTCTCCCATAGGGAGAGCCAAGAGTGTCCTATACAAATTCTGTGGGTCGTTGTAGGGTACGCACCCCCGTGCGTACCGTGATTATCGCAAATTCTGTGTGTCACCTT
>WRME01000071.1 GCA_009777275.1 Oscillospiraceae bacterium | reverse complement strand
GCAAACACTCGCAACAAAGTTGCGATAGTGTTTGACGGGGTGGTCTGCTGCAGGGCACCCTCGCAGCGGCGGGTGTTTTTCTCCTTGACTTCTCCATCGTTTTCGAGTATAATAAGGTTGTATTAGATTTTACTCGGAAAGGGGTATCTGTATGGTATATATAAAAAGGGATATTGAGCCGTTGATTGAGGATGTTATGAAAAGCTACTCTGCTGTTATTATAACAGGTCCTCGTCAGGTAGGCAAGACCACTACGCTAAAAAAACTATCGGGTGAGACACATCGGTTTGTTTCGCTCGACAACAAGGAGAACAGACATCTTGCCTCAACCGACCCTGAGATGTTTTTATCGCTCAATCCTGCGCCCGTTATTATTGACGAAATTCAATATGCTCCGGAATTGTTTTCTTATATAAAAATAGAGATAGACAATGGGGTTCCGGCAGGGAGTTATCTAATGACCGGATCTCAGATGTATAAACTGATGGCGCTTGCCGGAGAATCGCTTGCGGGGCGTGTAGCCATTCTGCGTATGTCGGGTCTGTCTCAGCATGAGATATACGGCAGCGGTCAGTGTCTTCCCTTTGATCTCGATTTAGAAAATCTGAAAAAACGGGCCGATAACGGAAATCCCACAGATGTTACGGGTCAATATGAACGCATATGGAAAGGATCCCTTCCCGCCCATATAAGCGGAAAACACGATAATCGTGATGTGTTTTACAGCAGCTATATTGATTCGTATATAGACCGTGATATAAAAGACATGGTTAATCTAAAAGATGAGTACCTGTTTCGTGACTTTGTCCGAGCCGCCGCCTGTCGTGCGGGGCAGATGCTCAATCTGCACAGCCTTGCCGAGGATGCGGGGGTTTCGGATGAAACGGCTAAAATATGGCTTGGTCATATGGAAAAGTCCGGAGTGATTTTTTATCTTCGTCCGTTTTCAAACAATCTGTTAAACCGTACCGTTAAAAAAACTCCAAAACTTTATTTTTTCGATACGGGTTTGGTTGCCTATCTTACTAAATATTCATCACCCGAGGTTTTGATGAACGGAGCTATCAACGGTGCCATTTTGGAGAACTATGTTGTATCCGAAATCATAAAAACCTATACAAACAACGGTATCCAATATTATGCTCATTATTATCGGGATATAGACGGCAAAGAGGTAGATATGATCTTAGAAAGCGACGGAAAACTCCATCCTGTTGAGATCAAAAAAACATCCTCACCCTCTCCCGAGATAGCGGGCGGGTTCAAAACGCTCGACAGGTCAAGCATTCCGCGCGGAGCAGGCGCTGTTATCTGCACAAAACGAGAGTTGTCGGCTATAGACAGAGATACGCTGATTGTGCCTGTATGGTCTATATAACCCATAGTTATATCCGCTCATATCTCTACTCTCCGCATAGAAACGCAGCCGTTCGCTCGATAGCATCCCTGACACGCTGAGTTTCTTGGCTTCCCTTGTCGGTTCGGTAATCGAAGAGCGTCTTGAATCCGGCAATATCTTTTTGCAGCGACACAAGATGACCGTGTGCAAGTTTAGAGCACTCGGCGGCAAATTCTGTCTTGCGGCTTCCCGGAATCCTTGCCTCAAGGCTCTCTCGGCAGAGCAGCTCGAAATGAGGCAGACAAAGATATTCTTGACCCGAAAACAACAGCCTAAACTCGTAACTCTCACAGTATATCGAGAATAACGTGCCGAAAAACCGCTTCATGTTCAGCTCGATTTTGTCGCAGATGAAGCAGGTTTCTATGGTTCGGGCGGTCTTGTATACGGTCTTTTTGTCGGCGGGACGAGCCTTGTGTCCCCAAATATCGCCGCCAAGCTGAGCAAGCCTTGTCTCAAGAATGAGTGCCAGCGGAAGTCTGCTCTGTCTGCCCGCCATCATGGTCAGATGTCGGCCGCAATAACCCAGCTTGTTGGATTCTATGCGAATATCGGGTTCCATCATAGCGGCACCTAATATATAATCGACAAAGCGGTCTTCCAGCTTCTTTTTGAGCCGGCAAACGGGACAACCCTCTGCAACCTCAAAGATTTCTTCCACAGGAATCTCGCATATATTGTTACGCATATAAATCATTCCTTTTACAACAATCCCCCGCTGTTATAGCGGGGGATGAGGGGTGTGTTATGTATCTGAGATAAGGCTAAGATCATACTCACACCCTGCTTTTTTGTGCATTTGTTTTAGGATGCGTTCTATATAATCATCTATGTTATTTTCATTAACACTTTCAGGAAACATGTGTTTATAATCATAATCCATATCTATATATAATTCTATAATTCTTTTTAACGCATCCTGAGCAAAATAACTTGCTTCTACTTCTTTTATGTGACCTTCTTCTGTCTTAGAATCTATCTCTTCTAAATCCCAAACAAGTAAATCGTTTTTTACAACCCTTTCAGCGTGCAACACTATATGCCCTAATTCATGTAATATAGCGAGATAGGTTTTAATTATAGGGTCACTGCATTTATAGTAAATAGCTGCACCTTCGTCAGATATAGAAACCAATCCGTGCATATGAGAGCAAGTATCATCTCTAAACATATGCACCTGTATTTTTAAAGAAGATTCCGGAGCGAAGTGATCGATAAATTGGTCTTCAATTTTTTGTTTTTGTATTAAGCGCTTATTTTTACGCATAGATTTAATTGTTTTTCTCAATTTATCGGGTTCTTTTGTTTCGTTAATATATTTTTCCGTCTTCAATATCAATTCTAAAAATACAAACTCTCCAAGACTCCCGCATAAGCCCAAATTGTCAACAATTTTTTCGATTTTTTCTATATCGTTTTTCACTTTCAAACTCCTTCAATTACCTTAACGTAAAGAAAATAGATTAAGCTGATGTTCTATTTCTTTTCAAGTTTCGATATTTATTCGTGAGCTGTCTCCACGATCCTTCGATAAACGATTGTTTTAATAAGCTTAAATATGATTTGGTAATGTCTTCAGCAGAAATATCACCATCAGGCATTCCGCCCATTCCATTTATGCACATATAGCTTTTTAAAAACTCTAAGCGTTCTTCTGGTGTGTTAAGATCCTCATCTGAAAACTCATTAAAAAAATCATCAATTTCTTCTTCATCTTCGCACAACTCAAGCTCGAGAATAAATTCATCACGATATTTTTCGTAATTCTTAGTAACACTAATCTTTTCCATAATAACCTCCAATTTGTTATTGTTTGCACATCCCATTTTCGATTCCCGCAAAAACACTTTCCCATGTAAATAATAGCATATGAGAGGCACAAAAAAGGTCAAATACACAGAGCAAAATAAGTCGAAAAATACAAACAAATGTTGAAAAATGTATTTACTCCGTGTATATTATAACATTCATAAAAAATAATTACAAGCGGTAAGATTTTCCACAACTGCGTTTGTGCAAACTTCCTCTAATCACCAACGCAAAAGAGACATAATCCTCTTTTGCGTTGGGTTAATGCGGCATTTTCTTCCTCTACTTCAACTCTATCTTAGCTCCGGCTCCTTCGAGCTTGGCTTTAATATCGTCGGCGTCGTTTTTAGACACGGCTTCTTTGATTGTTTTGGGGGCGCCGTCAACAAGCTCTTTTGCTTCTTTAAGACCGAGACCGGTGATGTCTTTTACAGCCTTGATAACGTCCATTTTCTTTTCGCCTATTTCGGCAAGAACTACATCAAATTCGCTCTTTTCTTCAGCAGCGGGAGCCGCTGCAGCGGCGGGAGCAGCCATAACAGCCGCAGGTGCAGCTGCCGATACGCCGAACTCTTCTTCGAGAGCCTTTACCATTTCCGATAATTCCAATACTGTGAGGGTTTTAACTTCCTCGATTAATTTTAATACTTTTTCTGATGCCATGATATTTTTCCTCCAAATAAATTTTAAATTTTTTATGCGGATTTCTTCTCCGCTATTTGACTGAGAGCAACGGCAAGTCCCCGAATGTTAGCGTTAAGCACATTCGCAAGCCCTGAGATAGGAGCGTTCAGCCCGCCTAAGAACATAGCGATAAGAACCTCTCTCGGCGGCAGATTCGCAAGTTCCCCCACCTCTTTTATGTCAATCACACGTCCGTCCACAAAACCTGCCTTAATCTTGATTATGTCTTTATATTCGGTTGTATATTTCGCTATGATTTTGGCCGCTAAAACAGGGTCATCGTTGCATATGGCTATAGATGTCGTTCCTTTGAGAACGTCCTCAAGCCCCGCAAAATTCGTTTCGGCAATGGCACGCCGGAGCAGTGTGTTTTTCAGCACGAAATAATCCACACCCGCTTCACGCAGCTCTTTTCTCATAACAGTGTCGTTTTCAACATTGATTCCTTTATAATCAACAATAACGCCCGCAGCAGCGTTTTCCAGCTTGTTGCGGAGTTCATCGACTAAGGCACGCTTTTTTTGCAATGTTTTTTCACTTGGCAATAAATTCACCTCCCGTATTTGTTCTAAAAAATAAAACAGCCTTTTCCTGTGAAAGACACGAAGAAAAGGCTCATTAAAATAACAACTCTAATAAAAGCGATAATCTCCTCGGCGGGCAAGAGGCGAACCTCTTATTATATCAGCAAACACGGCTGTTTACCGACACCCACTGTCTCTGGGGAAAATAACATATTTAATTTTTCAAAGATGATTCTAACATAGATAAACAGGAATGTCAAGAGGGAATTTTGTAATGGTAAAAAGTGGCATGTGTGTGATGTTACGGGAGTAGGGATTCAATCTCTTCGGGGGTGAGGTTGGTTAGCTTGACTATGTCGGCAATGGGAATGTTCATCTTGAGTGCGTTGCGGGCAATGGTGATTTTCCCCGCAGTCATGCCTTGCTGTATACCCTCGTTCCTACCCTGTTGTATACCCCGCTCCATGCCTCGCTGCAAACCCCGCTCCATGCCTCGCTTCTCGGCAGCATCCTCTTTCCCTTTCGTTATCGAATAAATGTCCCGTTCCATCTTTATACGGGATTCATATAACATCCTCGTCCGCTCGTCTGCGGATAGTTCTTTCAGCCGTATCACGGCATTGCTGACCTGCGTGTTCGCTACTGCTGCCATGTCTAAATCCTCCTCGTTTTTTGCATCGAGAAACTTCATCCAGTCCCAAAGCGGTGTGCCGTCTGAATCGCTGGGAATTTTCGGGAGTTCCAGCGTGTGAATCTCGATTGTGTCGGTAAATTCGACCTTGTTGTCGGCATCATAAAGCGTGAATCGGTGGTGATATTTTGGGCTTTTTTCTATAAACTCGTGGTTGGTAATTATGATACTGATGACCTTTTTTATCTTCTCGTAATTTTCACTCGCACCGATCTGCTCCGTGACCATCTTGGCATCGTAGAAAATCACCCGTTCCCGCATTTGCGGGATGTGTTCGACCTGAATCTCGATGTTGATTATTTTGCCCGATTTCGTCTGCAACTTCACGTCTATGATGCCCAGTTTTCCGTCCTTGTAATCGGGCAGCAAATGCGGGTCAAGGATGGTTATCGTGTCGTAATCTTCGTGTGGAATCAGCAGTACGGACTTTAGAAAATCGGTTAGAATTTCTTTACTGCGTTCGTCTCCGAATAGAAGTTTGAAGATTAAATCATTGCGTGGGGATAAAAATTGTTTTGGCATGGTGGTTCATCCTTTCTAATTTTACTATTTATATTGACCGCCTTACTATCAAATCCCTAATCACCAGCATATCAAAGATATTTACCACCCCGTCTTGATTGGCATCGGCGGCGCTGAGATCGTCGGGATCGGCTAATATTTTCTGACCGAGGATGTGATCTCTCACCGCTATAATATCCTTTACATCAACATTTTTGTCATCGTTTACGTCACCCTTGATTCTCAAGATCGAGTCCATTCCGAATGATAGATCGTCAAGATAAAGCGTGCCGGGAGAATTGTCGTTGACCAAAAATGCTATAGCATCCACTTCTTCCAATATCGTTTTCGTCTGTGATTCAGAGACTCTGTTTCCCTGCGAATCGACAAGATTCTTCAGATTAAAGGACAGATTCAAAAACTCACTGCTCTGTCTTATCGGTGCAGAATATCGGTTGGTTCCGTCAACGGCCGCCGTGTATAGACTGCCGCTGCTCTGCAGATTCAGCGATATTGTTTTGGTCTGCGGATCGGGACTTAATACCGCAACCGAGAGGAAGTTGTATTTTTCCAGGGTTAGCTTCAGGGTTTGATAGCTCAGCACAGGCCCGATTGTTCCCGACGATCCATACTCAAACTTAACCGAGGCTCTTCCCTCAGACTTTATTTCGGTAGAGTGGCTGTAGGTATTATCTGCTCCTGTGCCTATGGGACCAACCGTCCATGAATGGTTGCGGTCGGGGTCGGGAACTCTGTCGTCTCCTACCAGTGACCAAATGTCACCCTCTGCGTAGATCCAATCGGCGGCGGTAAAGTAGTGAATATCAGGATTCGGCGCCATTGTGGTATCGCCGGGGTCATAGGTGCGGAACGGTGCGGCGGGAATATCGGTAGAATTAGCAAGATTAGCCCATTGATTCATATTGTCGAAAGCATAGGCTACATTGGCAGGACTGAGTATTCTGTCATTCCATACCCTTACCGTGTCTTTGCTCACGATTTCTGCTTTAGCGTTTACATATATATTATCGCTTCCCGCTATAGTAAAACCGTGCAGGGAGGGGTCGCCGTTTATGATTTTCAGGCCGTCACCGACACGGTCAAAGGTTATGTAGATAGATCCATCGTCTTGACTGACCGTCATGTCCCGATAAACAGGGGCGGTGTATTCTCCGCCGTCCTTATAGATCATGTTAAGTGCGGAATGGAAGAACCGTTCACCTACAGGTATCTTGACACCCGGATGTATCGCATTGTTGCCTCCTGCACCCGATCTGTGGTCAAGAGGAATATCATATATAGTTATCATTGCCGTGTTGCTGCTCTCATTCATCCTCCAGGCTCTTGTCATGGCCTCCGAGATCCATCCCAGATGCTGATTGTTGACCGTGCCTCGGTCATACCGCCACGGCGCTAATTGGGTAAAGACAAACGGCATTTGATTGCCCTCAAAGTTAAAGGTCTTACCCCAATCCTTGATCAGCAAATCCAATTGAATATCATAGATTTCAGCACGGTTGCTGTTGCTTTCACCCTGATACCACAAAGCTCCTGCCAGGTTGAATCCCTTTAACGGGCCGACCTTTTGATTATAAAGGGTGGTCATATAATCACCGGAGGCGGCAGGCCACCAATCCTCCGAAAAATACAGACCCCGCAGATCCATGGCTCTTTTTACCTCCGAATGACCCTCAATCGCATCACGGGAAAGCCAACCCTCGATAACGGTGCCGCCGATCGAGCTGTCGATGATACCTACCGGAACACCCAGTTCTTCCTGTAGGTTTTTGGCGAAGACATAGGCTATGCCGGACATACGGCCCACATCTGTTTTGTCATTACCGTATCCCCATCTTGCGCCGGGTATGTCTCTCACGGGGCTGAAGAGATCGGCTGTGTTGTTTCCGGACGGCCGTGTCGGCATAAGAAAATACCGTATGTTCGGATTGTCGGCGTTGTTCAGCAGCTGGTCATTGTCAAAAACACCATCCACTCTGTACTCCATGTTTGACTGACCGCCTGCCATCCATATTTCTCCGATAAGTATGTCCTCGATGATTGCCGTTGCTTCCAAATCTTCGCCGTCATATATCTTTAAGGAATACCTGTCAAAACCTGCCTCTTGAGGAGAGAAACTCACCTGCCATTTTTCATCGCCTGCGGCAATTGCGGTTTCGGTTTCAAGCAGGGTATCGTCTTTATATAACTCGGCCTTGATTTCCCTGCCCTCCGAATTGTAACCAAACACATTAATATCCTTACCCTGTTGGAACATCATGCCGTTGCCGAATACAGTCGGCAGCATAAATTTGCTTTCGACTGTCGTTACATCAACCAACCTAACACTGACTACATTAAAACCGATAGGCCCCGTAAAGTCTGCGGGGAATCCGTTGGCGTGGAAAAATATACGCATATAGTCTATATTCGCGCTGTTAAATGCTCCCCCTTGTATTCCGGCTGTCGAAAGCAGGAGGCTGTATGTGTTAAGTCCGTCTTTCCAGCCGATACTATTCACATTCCAGTTTAATTCCTGAACATCAGATGCTCCGCCGCTCGTGATCTCTATCTGCCCTATCATTCCGCCGCGGTTTAAAACCGCAAGATTCTCCGCCGATGCAGTAATATCGACCTCCAGTAAGAGCTGGAGCTTGGTAAAGTCATGTTCGGATGCGTCTATAGGATCACGGTTCGGGTTTACACCGTTCATTCTGAGATAACTCTGGACTGTTGCCGCAGAGGTAAAGGTTGTGTTCCACACAAGCGGAATGTCGCCGACCAAATAATCGGTCTTATAGACCGTTTCTTGTGGTGTCTGTTTCGGACGGGATGTGTCTACGATCGCTATATCCTTGAATCTGACCGAATAAAACTGGAACTCGTTCATAGGCAGTCTTGCTATTTCAAAACGAAACCAATTAATTGCGGATTTGTCAAATTCGGCACTGCCGCCCGATGTAGTGAGAGGCAGAAGAATATCATTCATACCCGCCTGCAGAGGTTCCCCATCGGTGCGTCTGACATTTCTCAGCTGCCATGTCCTGTATCTGCGAGGATTACCCGATGCTAATTCAAACTGAGCAAAGACGTTAGCGCCTGTATCGCTCAGCAGGTCTATCAGCGGCTGAACATTGCCGTGATCTTCCCTATTCTCGATGTAAATCCTTGCACTCAAAGCTATGTTCTCGTCAGGAATGTCCGAAACATCATACTGTACGCTCGAATTTAGAAAACCAAAACCGCTGGCCTCCCCGCTGGTGAAATGTCTTGCTTCTGCCGTAGAAAACAACTCCTGTAATACATAATTATCCATAATCTCTCCGTCCTCCATACCATCTGCCATAAAATTTGCCGGCAAAACCATCGTCATCAACATAAAAACACCGATAACACCCGATAGCAATTTTTTCAGTTTCATAACATCTTTTCCTCCTTATCGTAGTAATGTGTTAGGGCATCAGCGACTCGATCTCTTCGGGGGTGAGGTTGGTGGCTGTTGCGATTATATCAACAGGTATATTCATATCTAAGAGATTCTGTGCAATGTCATAATTTCTCGCTGTCATACCTTGCCGCAAACCCCTCTCCATACCTTGCTGTATGCCTTGTTGTATACCCATCCTCTCCGCATGATACAACGCCTGAGCTTCGTCATGGCGGGCTTTCGAGCGGAGCCGCTCCATCTCCTTAAACTCCGGCGAGACCGATACGCTCCTATATGCGCTGATTGCTTGTTCCATTTCCGGCACCTCCAGTGCTTCAATTTTCTTTA
>WRME01000070.1 GCA_009777275.1 Oscillospiraceae bacterium | reverse complement strand
TATTGCGTGTTTTACGATATATTCTTTTTTCCTTGCCCTCTTTTTTTCGTCTGCCCTCTGTTTTTTCTCCGCTTTTTGTGCTATACTTTTCATGGAAGCTGTCCCTTTCTGTGATTGGTTGGTTAGCACTTACCATTATACCACAGGCCGGGTTCAGCTTCTATTCTATTTAGACCATATCATTGTACCATGTACATTTGTTTCGTTTCTATATTAAAGAAAGGTGAAATTTTTATAACGACTAAGTTTTGTGTGTTGCAATTATGTCGGGAGTGTGATAGAATGATATTGTAGTAGGGTACGCACCCCTGTGCGTGCCGTGGATACAAAAACGCCGTATTTATGTCGGCGGGCGGCAGATTGCCGCCCCTACCGCAATTTTCGGGATTACATATAGGACGGTATGCACGGGGGTGCGTACCCTACAGGAACTTGAAATTTCAAGCCCCTGCCCTCTTTCGTAAAGAGGGTGCCGCCGCAGCGGCGGGTGTTTTTTCCCCGAAGAGATCGAATCCCTGCGAACTGCAATTGACGGTTGACGGCGAATTAAATAAAAAGGTAAACATATGAACAGTATTACGGTACGATGGATATTTAACACCCTTGGTGTTATTGTTTTTATAATAATAGTTCTCATCATAGGGTTTTCGGTTATGATGCAGAATTATTATTATACAAGTGTGCGTCAGACAATGACCCTCAGCGCCGATACAAATGCGAACTTTCTCAGCCGCCATGAGAGCGGATCGGGGGTAAACATCACGGCGGAAACACGGATGCTGGTGGAGAATTTTTCTCAAAAAGACAAGATAGAGATGTTTGCTATAGATAATTACGGCCGTGTGGTTGTTACCTCAAGCGGGTTTGCACCGGACGATGATATAGAAATGCCGGATTATATTCAGGCGTTGTCTGAGGGGACGGGATACCACACAGGACGTATACACGGTGATAACGTAATGGCCATAACCCACCTGATGCCTGTCTCGAACAACGAAATTTCCGCCCTGCGTTATCTTGTGTCTCTGCGGGAGGTAGACAGGATTATATTTATAAGCGTAACCGTGTTCGGTTTGGTGTGTGTTGTTGTTCTGCTGATTGTCTTAACATCGGGAATGTATTTTGTCCGCTCAATCGTTATGCCCGTGCGGCAGATAGGAGCGGCGGCAAGAAAAATCGCAACGGGTGAGTTTGACGTAAGGGTGAATATGTCCTCTAAAGATGAGCTGGGAGAGCTATGCAGCACCATAAACGACATGGCGGAGGAGCTGGGCAGCACGCAAAAGATCAAGAACGAGTTTATATCAAGCGTGTCGCACGAACTGCGGACACCTCTGACCGCTATAAAAGGATGGGGAGAGACCATTCTGTCAAGCGGAACCGGTGACAAAAAGACATTTAACAAGGGAATGGGTATAATAATAAACGAGACCGAGCGGCTGACATCTATGGTGGAGGAGCTGTTGGATTTCTCACGAATGCAGGGCGGCAAACTTTTGCTGACTACATCCGAGACCGATATACTCAGCCAGCTTGAAGAGACGGTCTTTGTGTACTCCGAAAAGGCTAAACGAGAGGGAAAGATACTGAAATACCACCCACCCGAAACACTGCCTGAAATAATGGGCGACAAAAACAGGCTCAGACAGGTTTTTATAAATGTTATCGACAACGCTCTCAAATACTCCGATACAGGCGGGGTCATTAATGTAACGGCAGAGCAATCGGAAGATTGCGTCCTAATAACGGTGTCGGACAGCGGATGCGGGATTGGCGAAGAAAGCCTGCCGTATATCAAGCAAAAATTCTACAAAGCAAACCTAACCCGGAGAGGGTCCGGGATAGGGCTGGCGGTAGCGGACGAGATAATCACAATGCACGGCGGCACCATAACCATAACCAGCAAGGAAAACCACGGCACAACAGTAACCATTCGCCTTCCGGCGATTGGGGTGTGAATGATAGGGGGAAGAAGACATGACCGGGATAAGAACACAGGTTTTTGAAATAATTCAGGATATACCTGAAGAAAAATTAATTGCTGCAGTAGAAGTTTTAAAAGGACTGCGTGCGTTATATGCGGAACCTATAGTAACAGAAGAAAAAGACAATATTCGCAGAGACGCATTTGGGATTTTCAGCAAGTATGCAAACCCTGATTTGATCGGGGTCGAAAAAGAGGCATGGGGAATGGCGGTGAGAGAAAAACATGACACTCATTGATGCAAACGCAATATTGCGTTATACATTAAACGACAATCTTGATATGGCAAGCAAGATTCGTGATTTATTAATAAAATCTAAAGTTTTTATTCGATATGAAGTATTAGCTGAAGTTGTTTATGTTCTAAACAAAGTTTATTCTATGTCGAAAATTGAAATCGCAGAGGGTATAAAGGTATTTCTTTCGCACCCTAATGTAGAAACAGAAGCTGTTGAGGTTATGTCGTTAGCCTTAGAAACATATAAAAGTTTTAATTTAGATTTTGTTGATTGTATTTTATATGCTTTTAAATGTGCAGGTTGTGATGTGTTTACATTCGATAAAAAACTAAATTCCATGATGAATAAAATTAATATATAAACGAGGGAGTGCTTATGAAAAAACATAAAAGCAAAATCGGGGGACAGGCATTAATCGAGGGGATTATGATGCGGGGTTTGAGCAAGGCGTCTATAGCCGTGCGTGAGCCGAGCGGTAATATTTTTACAGAAACATGGGCGATAACCAACATAGCTAACCCTAAGCTCCATAGGAAAATTCCCGTGATACGGGGTGTTTTTAATTTTGTTGAGACAATGGCGCTTGGATACAAGTGCTTGATGAAGTCTGCCGAAATAGCAATACCGGATGAAGAGGAGTTTGGAGATAGGGATAAGGCGGATGGAGATGCTGTTACGGAGGAATCTGTAGATAGGGATAAGGAAGATGGAGTTACGGAGGAATCCGGAGATAGGGATAAGGCGAACGGAGATGAGGGGTCGGGATTTTGGTTTAAGCTGCTGATGATAGTTAGCATGGTTGCAGGGGTTGCCCTTGCGATCGGATTGTTTATGTATCTGCCGTCTTTGGCGGTAAAGGGGATCTATTCGCTCTTTGATATAGATAACATATACAGATCGCCTATAGAGGGTGTTATAAAGATAACCATGTTTGTCTCGTATATGGCGCTCGTTTCGCTGATGAAGGACATCAAGCGTGTGTTTCAGTATCACGGAGCCGAACATAAGGCGATATTCTGCTATGAATCGGGGAAAGAACTCACAACCGAAAACATACGGAGCTATTCCCGTTTCCACCCCCGCTGCGGAACCAGTTTTCTGCTTATAGTTATAGTTCTTAATATATTGGTGTTTTCGGTGGTTTCGTGGGAATCTCTGCTTATACGAACCCTGCTCAAACTCGCTCTGCTGCCGCTGATAGTAGGGGTTAGTTATGAGCTTATAAAATTTGCGGGAAGACATGATAACATACTCACACGGATAATCTCGGCACCCGGTCTGTTTTTGCAGCGGATAACCACCCGTGAACCGGACGACAAACAGATCGAGGTCGCCATTGCGGCCCTGACCCCGGTAATGCCCGTGAATAAGGACGAGGATAAGTGGTGACCTGCAATACAACAAAATGATTTATAAGGACGATTGTTATGAATACAATTTGTAATGTTTTACTTAATACAAGAAAAGGTGATGATTTTTATCTGCTCTTGGGGGACTTCTTGGATGAATTTTACCGCTCAAATAAAACAGCAAGACAGCTTATGATTGACGATCCTCCTTGTGAAAATGCAATGAATAATACAGGTGAACATTTGTCGTTTGCGGCGGCAACGGCTCACAAATTAGCTAACGACTATTTTCTCAACATACCCGAATGGGTGTTTTGCAAACAATTTTATATGACAGAAAAACCGCATTTCGGATGCCGTGCAAAAGGCAGCATGAGACTTCTGTTTATGTATAAATCTCCGACAGAGTTTAAACACCGCAATCTTTTTGTTGATGAAAATGTACTGGTAAGGGTATGAATATAATACAGGAGGGTGATCATAGATGCTGTCAAAAGGAGATATAGTTGAGTGTTTGCGGGAAATAGGTCAAGAACTGAAAAACCAAGACATGGTTGGTGAAATCCTGCTAACAGGAGGGGCGGCGATGTGTCTCGTTCATTCCGCAAGAGATATGACAAAGGACATAGACGCTCTGTATGAACCAAAAACACTTATCAACCAAATAGCATCGAAAATCGCAGAAGAGAAAAATTTACCGCCGGATTGGTTAAACGACAGCGTAAAAGGATTTGTAACAGAAAACGTGTCAACAGAAGAGTTTATGACCTTTGACGGACTTAAAGTAACGGTCGTTTCTCCTGAATATTTGTTAGCGATGAAATTAATTTCGGCACGATACGGCGAAAAAGATTTTGAAGATATAGTTTTTTTACTACGCAAGCTGGATGTTAAAACACCTGATCAAGCCGAAAGGATAATCACAAGATTTTATCCTGTGAATAGGATACTGCCGAAAACGATGTATGTAATAGAAGAATGTTTGGAAGAGTGTTTGCGGGAATTATCATAGAAATCGCAGAAAGACGGATGATAGTCATGCAGATAAGACAAGCATATATTCATATAAAATCTATGTTGGCAGACGGCGGCATAGAGAATCCGGGGTTTGAGGCACGGCAGCTGACCGCCCGTGCAGGCGGGTTTTCCTATGGCGATCTCTTAACGGCCGATGTCTCTCTTGACGATCGGCAGATGTCGCTGCTTATAAAGACGGCGGAGCAACGATTGTCCGGGGAGCCATTGCAGTATCTCTTGGGCAGATGGGAGTTTTACGGACTTCCCTTTGAGGTTGGGAGCGGGGTGCTGATCCCCCGTCCTGATACCGAGCTGTTGGCCGAAAAGGCCATAGAGTTTTGCAAAGACAGGAGCGTGAATGTTCTCGACCTTTGCAGCGGCAGCGGATGTATAGCCATTGCCATAAAAAAGCATTGCGTCAGGGCGAAGGTGACCGCTCTTGAAAAGTCGCACTCGGCTATAGAGTATCTCAGGCGGAATGTAGCGCTGAACAATGCCGACATAACGGTCATACAGGGCGATCTGTTCGATCTGCCGCTTGGCTCAGAACAATTCGATCTCATCACGGCCAACCCCCCATACCTAACCAAGGACGACATGGCAAATATGCAGACCGAGCTTTCGGCCGAGCCGGAAACGGCGCTGTACGGAGGGGTTGACGGTCTTGATTTTTACAGATTTATCATAAAAGAGTACAAGCCGTATCTCGCTCACGGCGGCGCCATGATGCTGGAAATCGGCGCAGGAATGTACAAAAACGTATCAGAAATATTTACGCAGGAAAATTATAAAAATATATGCCACTACAAAGATTTATGTGGTATAATCAGAGTAGTGACGAACAATTAACAGTTGACAATGAACAATTGACAATTATATCAATGCAGAATTAAGAATGCAGAATGCAGGTTCATTACGGGGGGTAACCACGAAAAGCACAAAAGACACGAAAAGGGAAAAACACCCGCCCTTGCAATAACCACGGATGACCGAGGGCGGTCATTCCTACAGACCACCCCGCCGCTGCGGCGGCACCCCTCCCCAGAGGGGAATAGGGGCTTGCATACTATAATTTCCAATTCCCCTCTGAGGAGGGGTGGCAAACACTCGCAACAAAGTTGCGATAGTGTTTGACGGGGTGGTCTGCTACAATGAACAATTAATGTAAAACGAAATGCGAGGGAATGAATATGATGTATCCGTTTATTCAGTTGGATGACAAGACAGAGATTGTACATTCTGAATTGTTGGAGAACGAAAAGGTAAAAGTATATATAGAAAAACCGATAGACGGCGGGTTTAATTCGGCGATGTGTTATTTGCCCGAGTACAAATGGGATGAAATAACCGGATTCTCTGATGATGAGATAAGGGAATATCATAAAATGTTAGAATCTATGGCACATTTAATTATCAGATTCGCAAAAGAAGGTGGATTTGACAATGCCGCAAATTTTTAAAATAGGCTCGTATGTTATCTATTTTTGGGCAAACGAAGGCAGACCGATCGAACCTATCCACATTCATATAGCAAAATCAGTTCCCGCCGAAAACGCTACAAAAATATGGATAACAAAAGCGGGCAAGTGTTTGTTATGCAATAACAATTCAAAAATACCCGCAAAAACATTGAAAAACATTATGGAAATAATAGAAGCGAGAAATAGCGATGTCGTTAATAAATGGCTTGGCTTTTTCGGGGAAGTTTACTATTATTGTTAGGCAACAGGAGATATGCGGATGACCGAGGGTGGTCTGCCCCGAAACGCCCTCTCAGTCGGCGTTGCCGCCGACAGCTCTCCCAAAGGGAGAGCCAAGAGTGTCTTATACAAATTCTGTGTATCGTTGTAGGGTATGCACCACCGTGCATACCGTCCTATGTGTAATCCTGCAAATTTGCGTGTAGGGGCGGCAATCTGCCGCCCGTTCACACAAATACGGCGTTTTTGCATCCACGGTACGCACAGGGGTGCGTACCCTACGGGGCTTGAAATTATAATTGTTCATCGTTAATCGTACATTGTTAATTGTTCAAGCCCCTGCCCTCTTTCGTAAAGAGGGTGCCCTCGCAAGGGCGGGTGTTTTTTCCGTGGTTATCACAGCGGCGGGTGTTTTTTCGTGGTTAAATTGCTTTCCTTTTCGTGGTTTTGCGGATCAGTATGTATCCCCATAGCATTATCGAGATTAGGATGAAGGCAAGCATTAACTGCATTGTTTTGCTGATGTCCATGATTCCGGTGGGTGCGACGTTGCCGAAGTCGTTGAGGGTGATGCTGTATGCGATCGTTCCGGCTCCGATGATCTCGCCCGTGCCTGTTATGGTTATTTTTCCCTGTCCTGTTATCTCGCCCTCGTTATCCAGGGTTATGCCCGATCCCACCGTCAGGCTCGCCTGTTCGGGGATGTTCAGGGTCTGTGTGTCGGATATGTTCAGGTCGCTTGCCAGTTTTACATCGCCATAGACTGTGCCTTGGTCTGCTACAAACAGCACACCCCGTACAACCCCGTCTGTGTTTTTTTCACTACCGGCATTATTGCTAAGGCTCGATGTGAAGACAACAGCGTTTCCATTCATGTAGAGCGAACCTCCGCTAATTTGACCGCCGCTGGAATACCGTCCTGCTCCGATTCCGGCCGCTTCTGCACCGCCTATGGCTATTACGATGCCGCCGTGTATATTAACATTACCTCCACCTCGACTAGCACCTCCGCCGATTGCGGCATTGCTGTCGTCCTGAGTTGTAGCGGTAACTATTCCGCCGTTTATCGTTACAGTGGCACCTTGCGTGGCATTTCGCCCTCCGCCGATCCCGGCGCCGTTGCCCCCGTTAGCATTTACTATGCCGCCGTTTATCGTGACCGGTCCTGTCATAGAAGTACCTTGAGCTCCCCCGATGCCTGCGGCATTTGAGCCACCGTTGGCTGTTACGGTGCCGCTGTCTATAACGAGGGTTCCTGCTTGATTATTAGAATTTGTATTATTACTTGCTCCGCCGCCGATTCCGGCACCACCGCCGCTGCCCGTGGCTGTCAGGCTGCCTGTGCCATTGATTCTCACGGTAGACTCTGTGTTTCTTATACCCGCAGAGCCTTGGCTATCACCTATCCCGGAAACACCCCCGGTCAGTATGTTGGTTCCTACGAGCGTAACGGTTACATTTGAGCCGTTATTCAGATACATAGCCGACTGGTTTGCGTCAAGACCCGTAACGCTGACATTGTCGAGCGTTATGCTGATCCCCGTGCCGTCTGCAACGATGCGGCGATTGCTTGCCTCAGGCTGCTGATTGTCGCCCGTGACGGTTACGGTGGCATCCGCCTCGATGGTATAGACTTGGTCCTGATAGCTCCATCCCTCTCCGCTTGCCGCCGGATCGGGGTCGCTCAGGTGTATAACAGCCCCCTCGCTCACGGCCGTGTCCGCAAGAACGGCAGTCATGGGCAAGAGCATCGCCGCCATCGCCATCGCCAGTATAACCGCCAAACCTTTTTTGATTGCTTTTTTCATACAAACCATTCCTCCTGATTTTTTTATTTTTGCGCCTTTATCATACAAAGACACAGTTATGCTTTATTATATCACGAATGAAAAGGCAAAAACAAGCGACCATGGGGGGTATTATAAAATAAAAATATTTTTCATATCGGTCTTGAAAAAGCGGGTAAAATAGATTATAATAGAGTATGGAGACCGAAAAGAATCGAGAATCGAATTTTGAAATGGAGCAGCGGATCCCATGGATAACACAGAACGAAAACAAGAGAAATGGCTTATGGATATTGATTTTTCCAAGCTGATGGATTTGAGGGTTGATTATGCCTTCAAATTGATATTCGGGTCAGGTGACACACGATTTCTAATTTCCTTGCTTAACGCAATATTCGCTAACAAGAAAATTCCACGAAAAATAAAATCCCTCACAATTATAAACCCTTATTTGGAAAAACACACCAAAGAGGATAAGCTGTCTATACTGGACATGAGGGCAAGGCTGGACGATGGTACAACTATTTTGATCGAAATGCACCTGTATGACCTTGATGACTTAAAATATAAAACCATCCGTTCGTGGGCGCGAGCATACGGCGAAGAAATTAACAGCGGTGACAATTATTCTATGCAGCCGCCTGTTATTTGCGTAACCTTTGCAAACGGCTCTATGGATGATAGTGAAAATCAAAAAATCCATAAGTGCTGCAAAATAATGGATATTGACGACATCACCGTTTTTACAGATGCTTTGGAATTACATTATATCGATATGAAAGCATTTGTAAAGGCTGTAAATCAAACCGGAGGCATCGGAAAAGGTGAAACGCAAGAAACAATGCTTGCTCAATGGCTTACGGTAATTACGGAAAAAGATATTAATGACAAGGCAATCATAAAAAATATTTGTGAAGAACAGGAGGAGATTGGCATGGTTGTTTCTGAACTGGTAAGAATGAGCGAGGATAAAGTTATGCGGCAGGCCTATCAAAGACGGCAGGATGAAATTATACTGTATAACAACCTAATTCGCAGAGCGGAAACGGCGGAAAGTGAAAACGAATTGCTCAAGCAACAGATCGATCAACTTCGCTCTCAACTGGCTGAGAGGTAAGAGCTTAAACTTTATATTATTGCTTTACCGCAATTTTCTGTAACCACGGATGACCGAGGCCACAGTTCCTACAGACCACTCCAACGCAACGTTGGGGTGGTCTGTTTTTTCCTGTATTTCGCACCCAAAAAAGAATTTACTGAATTGCAGATAAAAATATAAATTTTGTACATGGTACAATGATATGGTCTAAATAGAATAGAAGCTGAACCCGGTCTGTGGTATAATGGTAAGTGCGAACCAACCAATCACAGAA
>WRME01000069.1 GCA_009777275.1 Oscillospiraceae bacterium | reverse complement strand
CATGGCTATTGATATAAAGTTTTTATCCCGCTCCGCCATCCTCTCTATCCTGTCGAGAAAGGCCTTCTCAAACCGCTGATCGCAGGCAAGTTCGCTGAAATCTCCTGCCGCAGACATCCCGTGGGTCTCAAGATCGGTTTCGTCTATCACATACATTCCGTATTTATCACAAAGCTCGTAAAAGAGCGGTGAATTGGGATAATGCGAGGTGCGGACGGCGTTTATATTATGCTGTTTCATCAGGAGTATGTCACGCTCCATGTGCCAAAGCGGCAGAGCCTGCCCTAATATGTGATCCGAATCATGCCGATTAACTCCCTTGAATTTTATCGGCCTGCCGTTGAAATATATCACCGAATCCGCTATCTCTATCCTGCGAAGCCCCGTCTTGACGGGGATAATCTCATCGCCGCAATAGAAGACCGCTGTATAGAGATTCGGTATCTCCGCTGACCAGAGTTTCGGATTTGCGACACTCAGCCGCACCATGCCGCTTTCTGATATTACAGTCCCCGCAGTATCTATAACATCGTTACCGTCTTTTAATACCACTCTCACCATGGTTTCGGCGTTGGTTTTTATCCTGCAATTTAGCCAGCCTGATGAAAAATCATCGGCAAGTTGGGGTTTTATGAATATGTCGGATATATGCAGGGCATCCCTCGACAGTATGTACAGGTCACGGAAAATCCCCGAGAGCCGCCATTTGTCCTGATCCTCGAGATAACTTCCGTCACACCACTTGAGAACCATCACGGCGATTGTGTTACTGCCGTCCTTGAGATGGTCGGTTATATCAAATTCGCTGGTCATGTGGCTGACCTGACTGTATCCGATCATACTGCCGTTGACCCAGACATAAAAGGCGGAGTCAACCCCCTCAAAATTCAGATATTCCTTTCTGCCGGGGTTGAGGCTGTACTCAAATTCACGCAGATACAGTCCTGCCGGATTATCGGTCGGCAGATAGGGCGGGTCGCAGGGAAACACATAGTTTACATTAGAGTAGTGCGGTTTGTCGTACCCCTGCATCTGCCAGTTTGACGGCACGGGTATCTCATCCCAGCCATCCGTGTCCTCATAGAATTTATCAGGGACATCATGCACCGATTCATAGTAGCGGAATCTCCAGTTGCCGCATAGGTTATACATTCTGCTTGAGGTCTGCCTGTTTCCCGTCTCGGCCGAAAGTTCATCCGAATAGGGGATAAAATAAGCCCTCGGATCCTCACAGTTTATATGCAGCTGACTTGGATCCTCCCAATACTTTGTGATTGTCTTCATAAATAATACACTCCTATTTGATTGATTGAGATTTTTTAACCACGAAATGCACGAAAAGAAAAAAACACCCGCCGCCGCAATAACCACGGATGACCGAGGGCGGTCATCCCTACAGACCACCCCGCCGCTGCGGCGGCACCCCTCCCCCAGAGGGGAATAGGGGCTTGCATACTATAATTTCCAATTCCCCTCTGGGGAGGGGTGGCAAACACTCGCAACAAGGTTGCGATAGTGTTTGACGGGGTGGTCGTCCTCTGGTGCCGCCGCAACGCCGACTGAGAGGGCTCCTCAAAACTGCCGCAAAAACCGCAGATCGTTTTCGTAGAAGTAGCGTATGTCGCTGATTCCGTATTTTCGCATGGTTATGCGTTCCAGCCCTACTCCGAATGCGAATCCGCTGTATATATCGGGATCTACCCCGCATCTTGACAGAACATCGGGGTGAACCATTCCCGCTCCCAAAACCTCTATGAATCCCTCGTTTTTGCATAGCCGACAACCCTTTCCCTCGCAGGAAAAGCACATAATGTCCATCTCGGCCGACGGCTCTGTAAAGGGGAAGTAGTGAGGTCTGAATCTTACCTTAGAGTTTTCGCCCCATAGCCTTTTTGCGAATATCTCGAGCGTTCCCTTGAGATCGGCCATGGTCACGCCTTTGTCTACAACCAATCCCTCTATCTGATGGAATAGAGGAGAGTGTGTAGCATCCACTGCATCCGATCGGTAGACCCTGCCCGGAGCGATGATACGCAGCGGCGGTTTGGTCTTGGTCATGGTGCGAATCTGCACAGGCGATGTGGATGATCTCAGCGCGGTCTTGCTGTCGATATAAAATGTATCCTGAATATCCCTTGCAGGATGACCCTCAGGAATATTCAGCGCCTCAAAGTTGTAGTAGTCGGTCTCTATCTCAGGACCCTCCGCTACCGAGAATCCCATGCCGAGAAATATCTCCTTTATCTCGTCTGTAACTATTGTAAGCGGATGCTTTCTGCCTATCGGTTTCTTTTTGCCGGGCAGGGTAACGTCCAGCCATTCGGCCTCTATGCGGGCCTCCGATTCCTTTGCACCCAGCGTTTCTCCCGCTTGGGTAAGAGCGTCTTCGATCTCGCTCCGTATCTGATTGGCATACTGCCCCATAACGGGACGCTCCTCGGCCGAAAGCGTACCCATTTGCTTGAGTACCGCAGTTATCGCGCCCTTTTTGCCGAGATACTGTATCCGTATATCCTCAAGCTCCCGCATACTATCGCAGGCCGCTACCGAAGATATAACATCCTCTCGCATTTTTAAAAGCTGTTCTTTCATTATGATTTCCCCCAACATCAAAATCCCATGGTTACGTCCATGTTTTGCTCGATAAGTTCGGTCTGTTTTATCAGCTGCTCGAGATAGCCGCTCGCTCCGATAAATCTTGCCTTACCGTTGATTTCGGTTATGACCTCCATGTTGTCGGTGCGGTAGAAGTTGATAACCTCACTGCCCCATTCGGTGTTTCGGTATTTGTAGGTTATTGTCAGATCGGGGGTTCCTCTCGGAGTGTCGTAGTATATTTTTCTTGACGGAGCCGATATAAGAAGACCGAAATAATCCCTGAATCTCCTTGTCTCTATGGTCTTTTGGTTGATTCTTACGGTTAGATCCTCACCCTTGCCGCTCAGTTCCATAAGCAGGGTTTTGTCAGAGGTTTTGTATTCTATCTCATATACATCGTCTATAAATATCATAAGAGCATGGATGTTGAGGTATCTGTCGGGGTTAATGTTGAAAATCATATCCTCCATATAGATCCCGAACACAACATCGTCAACCAGCGATGACTTGACATAGTTGAATGATACATTATAGACCGAGCCGTCTTCATTTCTCATTTCCTTTTTAAACTGATTGCCGAATGTGAGTGTCACTTCTTTGCCGTCGACACTCAGCTCTACCACATAGAGAGGATCATCGAATCCAAATTCGGCCGTCTGAGCTGCCGTAGGTCTTATGACTGCGGCAAAATCCGCCCAGTATCCCGGTATTATCTCGACAAGACGTCCAACCTCGATAGGATTGAGCAGAGCCTCTACAGGCTTGGTCATATATAAAACAGCCGCTCCTGTCTCTGATTCGAGACTGGTTCTGTTTATAGATTTTGTAAAGGTCACGGGTCTGTCCATGCCACGTCCGCTCACGCTGATATAATCTACCACATATCCGTTCTCTGTCTCGACCTCCCAGTCGCTTGGGATCAGTGTTTTTTGTATCAGGTCATGTATGGACTTTGAGAATATCTCGTCATACAGCCACGCCTCTACAAGATAGACCTCATCAGATCCGTCCATCATAAAATAGCTATTAACCCCGGTAGGATGCTTGATTCCAAAGCTGAATCCGGCAGAACTGCCGTCACTAAATCTGACGGTTACCTTTGACAAAGGCTGGTCAAACCCATACCGTCCTATATCCTCCGGCTCTTCTTCTACTATGGCCGATGCCGCAACTATTGATGAAGATGTAACTATAGAAACCAGTATCTCTTCATCCAGAGGCAGATCCCCGTATCCCTCTACCGATAGATGCTCATTCTCATCTCTGATTACGGTATAATTCCCATCTTGGTTAAAGATCTCTACCTGCTTTATGTCATAGATGCTCTTGTCGATAAGAATGATCAGATCTTGGGGATCGCTCAGAGAATCGGAGTCGCCGTTACTGCCATCGGGAAAGAGATAGAGAATGACCAGAGCGGCTGTCAGCGTTAGTAAAACAACACCGCCTACTATCAGATTTCTCAGCTTTTTATCCATATTCTTACTTTCTCCTTCTGCGTATGAATACAACGGTTCCTGTGATAATCACAGAAACAGGTACTATAAACAAGAATATTGTTACCACAAAATTTGCCGCAGATTTTGTTATGTCTAAAAAGTTGTCCGACAGGTCAACAGGAATAATGGTCAGATTATCGCTCTTTCCCACTAGGTTGTTGAATATGGTTATAAGAAACTCGGAGTTGCTGAAATAGCTTAGTGTTAGGCTGTCGTTCATTATCTCTCTTGTCCCGAAAACGATCAGGTTGGATGTGTCATAGGTTGTTTCGAGAAGTATTGTTCTCGTGGCCGCCGCTCCCACCACAAAGGCGGATTGCTCGGCCTGGTTTGGATCCCACTCCTCTTCCTCGGTTGTTACCGGACGGGATATGACGGTTGGATAGGTCTTTACCAGCGGGGTAACATCAAACTGGTTTTCGTTAATGGTCAGTGATCTTGCATCAGGAAAGACAAGCCGCCCCAAACCATGGTCAAACCCTCCTGTAAAATCGTTGTCCTGAGCAATCGTCTGGAACACTCTGTCGTCCTGAAAGACAACATTAGAGAAGTCGGATTCCAAGAGCTGATCGTCATTGATCGCTATGCCCCACTCGGCAAGAAACACATTGAGATTAGGATAGTTGACATAGGTACTGTCGGCAAAATAAAATAGTTGCTTGCCGTATTTTCCGTTGTTATTCAAAAACTCATTCAGCCTTTTTATCTCGGCCTCGGTAAAGTCGCTTGTGGGAGCACTGATGATAACAATATCGGCATCGCTGTCAAAATCACCCACCACAAGGCTCTGATGTTTGATAAAATAGTTGTTGGCTATAAGCAGATTCTCGAGTGCAAGGAGATCGCAGCCGTGGTCTGCTATAGATACAACGGTAGTCGGGTTCTTGTCGGTCACAAAGAGCAATGCTCCCGTCATAACCTTTTCGGCAACCAACTGCCATCGGGAAAAGTTCCCGAAATCATCAAAGACCGGGGAGAGAAGCTCTCCCTCTGATATTCGTCTTGCCTTTTTCTCTGTAGATACAATTATATCATTGCGTGCAAGTTCATAGTCGCTGAAAATCTGCGCCAAATTGGGATTTTTGTCAAGGCTCTTAAACTCTACGCTGATGTTGCTGTTATACTGCTGATATGTTGTTAGGATCTCATAGAAATGCCTGTAATCTTCGTCCTTGTTCTTATAATCGTTCTCCTCCGCCAGCACTATGAACATGACCTCTTCATCTATGCCCGCAACAAAATCTATCGACTCTTGGGTTAATACAAACATCCCCTCATCCGCTAAATACATCTTGAGCGGGAATCGAGCCACCAGCATAGACGCAACCATGTTTATCAACACCACAACAGCGATAAAGGCTATGAGCATCCCAGTCGCCATCGACCCATGCTTAAAACTCCGCTTATTAAAACACTTCTTCATATCCATAATCTAAACCTCTTTAATCTGATTTTTTCGCAACCATCCACCGCCGCCCTCTCAGTCGGCGTTGCCGCCGACAGCTCTCCCAAAGGGAGAGCCAAGAGTGTCCTGTGCAAATTCTGTGGGTATCCTTGCCTCTCCCTTTGGGAGAGGTGTCATGCGTTAGCATGACGGAGAGGGCGGCGAGTGCGTACCCTACGGGGTTTATATCTTTCTAACTCTAATCTCGTCTATTAGCGGTCGGACATTATTTCTGCCGATAGTTTCGGTTCCGTCAAGCATGGTCTTTGCCGTACCTCCGGCAGCGGCCATAGCGATACAGTCTTGTATGTCCGTGCCTGTTGCGATTGCGTGGAGAAAACAGGCAAGACAGGCGTCTCCGGCTCCTACTGTTGAGCGTACCGGTACATGGGGGACATCCGCTTTGTACATACCGTCCTTACCGGAATATAATAGACCGTCCGCTCCCAGACTTATGAGCATATGCCGGGCGCATATGTGTTGCCGCACCATAGCCGCAAGATGGTCAGCGCTTGCGGGTTTTATGCCGATCAGCTCTGCAAACTCGGTAAGATTAGGCTTGTACACAAACGGGTCGAGCGCCTTTAGTCTGTCAAAATCAAGCGCAGTTCCGTCATAAACAACAAGGGCGCCGCTCTCTTCGCTCTTGGTCATCATGGTTGTCAGATCGTCCGCCGTTATGCCTGTCGGCAGACTGCCCGAATATATATGCACCGTCTCTGTTGTCTTGACCGTCTGCGAAAACACCATCCCGCTAAGGCGATCGAGATCATCACGGCAGGCGGCAAATCCCTGCCTGTTGATTTTATAGAGAGTACCGTCACCGAGGCATATAGTCAGATTCTCACGAATACCGCCATCGGTCAAAACAAAGCCGCAGTCAACCTTATCACGGTCAAGCAGACCCGAAAAGATGTGATAGTTCTCTCTGCCCGCTATGCCGAACAGGCTTGAATCTTCCCCCAGAGCCGCCAATGTTCGGGCGGCATTGACGGCCTTGCCGCCTGCATACAGCCGCTCCGACGTCGGTCTCGCAGGCTCATCGGGAATCAGCGAATCGAGCCGCATCGTGACATCTATTGCGGGATTAAGACAGATAGATATAAAATTCATCGTTTGACAACCCTTGATTTTTTATTATGAAGATGATATAATTAAGCAGGAGGTGGTTATTATGTCTGAACAACAAAAACAAACGCTGATAAAGAAATTGTTGCAAACAATAATTAAACATTGCGATGTGATCGAAGATACCATACTTCATTTTGGAAACGAGTATAATGATTTTGAGAAAAGCGTTATATATCAAAACTCTATACTTACACCTGTTATTCAAATAGGTGAATTGGTAAAAAGATTGCCTGATGATTTTAAACAGAGCCACACAGAAATACCATGGCGGAATATTGCGGGCATGAGAGACATTATGGTGCATAGTTACGAAACAATCGACAAGGTTATACTTTGGGATGTTGCGAATAAAGAGGCTTTGAAAATCAAAAGATTTTGCAAAAAAACATTAATGGAGGTAAATTAAGGTGAATGTTGCCATTGAAAATATAAAACACACGGTTAAACCCATTGCTCAAAAATACAACCTAACAAGTGTTTGGGTTTTTGGATCCTACGCAAAACAAAAGCAGAACATCAACAGCGATATAGACATATTGGTCAAAACAGAAGATGTTGCGGAAGGGTTTAAAATCGCAGAGGTTAAATTCGCATTGGAAGATGCTCTAAATAAGAGGGTTGATATAATCACAACGGGAGGAATCAAAGGCTCTTTGTTAGAAGATGAAGATTTAGAGGAGCTTTTGATTTATAGTGCCGGTTGACAGCAGGTTATCTCTTAACAACCCTTGTGCCTTGTTTGGTTTCTTCTATGATGTATCCGAGTGCGTTTATTTGGTCACGCAGGCTGTCGGCCAGGCTATAGTCCTTGTCTTGACGTGCTTGGGTGCGTTTTTTTACCAGCTCTTCTACCTCGTCCGCTATATCCTGCTCCTCTTCTTGGGGCATGATTCCGAGAACGCCGCACAGTTCGTCAAAGACCGATTTTGTCGCCTCCAGCAGTGACTTTTCGGGAAGACTGCCGCCGTCAAGAATGATATTGACATCCTTGATAAGGCTGAATATGGCGGCTATAGCATCGGCCGTGTTGCAGTCATCCTCCATGGCCGCTATAAACTGATTCCTACACTCGTCTGTTATTTCAAGCAGACGGGTGTTGCTATTCGGGACAGATCCCGCTGTTTTTATGGCAAAGTTCAGCTTGTCTTTAAAGACCCGCATCCTTTCCATAGCCGATCTGCTCTGGTTGATTATCTCTGCGCTATAGTTCATGGGACTGCGGTAATGCGAGCTTATCAGCATGAATCTCAGCGGCTCATAGCCGAACTCTTGGGCCGCTTCCCGCACCGTGAAGAAGTTCCCTTTAGATTTTGCCATCTTTTTGTTCTCTATATTAACATGACCGTTGTGAACCCAATAGTTTGCGAATTTTACCCCATTTGCACATTCGCTCTGGGCTATCTCGTTTTCGTGGTGAGGGAATATCAGATCCTGCCCGCCGCAATGTATATCTATGGTATCGCCTAAATACCGCCGAGCCATGGCTGAACACTCTATATGCCAGCCGGGACGTCCCTTGCCCCACGGCGAATCCCAGTACGGCTCTCCCGGTTTTGCGGCCTTCCACAGGGCAAAGTCGGTAGGATTTTTCTTCTGCTCGTCTATCTCTATCCTTGCTCCTGCCTCAAGCTCTTCGAGCGGCATTCCTGAGAGTTTGCCGTATTCGGCAAAGCTCCCTGTTTCAAACCACACATCGCCGTCGGTAACATAGGCGTATCCTTTTTGTACTAATATGCTTATTATCTCTATAATGCCGTCCATGTTTTCCGATACACGGGGATTCACGGTAGCGGGAAGTATGCCCAGCCCGTTAGTGTCGGTTACATACTCGTCTATAAACCGCCGTGAAATCACATCAAACTCAACGCCCTCGTTTTTAGCGCGGTTTATGATCTTATCATCAACATCGGTATAGTTGAGTGCAAATGTCACCCTGTACCCCCGATATTCCAGGTATCTTCGCAGTACATCGAAAACACAGGCCATCCGTGCGTTCCCCACATGAATATAGTCATAGACGGTCGGGCCGCAGGCGTAGATCTTTACCTCGCCCTCTTTTATAGGAACAAACTCCTGTTTGCCTCGTGTTAAGGTATTATATAACTTCAATTCTGTTCAACTGCCTTCTCAAGTTTTTCTATTTTTATTTTCAGCCTGCATATTTCTTGTGCAACGGGATCGGGGGTTCTCAGCTGGTCAAAGTTGTCCTGTATCTTTTCGCCTCTCAGCCGCACTATACGAGCGGGAGCGCCAACGGCGGTGGAGCATGGCGGAAGTTCCTCAAGCACTACCGAATTTGCCGCTACCTTGCTGTTGTCACCCACGACAAAGGGTCCTAATATCTTTGCGCCTGATCCTATCATAACATTGTTACCCAGCGTTGGGTGTCTTTTTCCGGCGTGTTTGCCCGTTCCGCCTAATGTAACGCCCTGATAAATGGTACAGTTGTCGCCTATGATGGTTGTTTCGCCTATGACAACCCCGCTGCCGTGGTCGATAAACAATCCCCTGCCTATTTCGGCACCCGGGTGTATCTCGATACCTGTACAAAACCTGGACATCTGCGAAATCAATCTCGCCATAAAAAACAGTCTGTGCCTGAAGAACCAGTTGGAAAACCGATAGTGCATAACCGCATGAAGACCGGGATAGAGACAGAAGACCTCAAACCCGCTCCTGGCGGCAGGATCCCTCTCGCATATAGCCTTTATATCATATCTTAATCGTCTGAACAACATAATCACCTCACGAATGTAGAAAAACACCCCGCAATTTGTATGGGACGGTACGCACAGGGGTGCGTACCCTACCGCATCGTAACCACGGATGACCGAGGGCGGTCATCCCTACAGGGAAAAACACCCGCCCTTGCGGTAACCACGGGCGGCAGATTGCCGCCCCTACAGACCACCCCGCCGCTGCGGCGGCACCCCTCCCCAGAGG
>WRME01000068.1 GCA_009777275.1 Oscillospiraceae bacterium | reverse complement strand
CACTCGCAACAAAGTTGCGATAGTGTTTGACGGGGTGGTCTGCCTCGAAACGCCCTCTCAGTCGGCGTTGCCGCCGCAGCGGCGGGTGTTTTCCCATTCTCATTATAAGCATCGACGGCGAAATGATACTCCACTCCTGCTGTGAGGTTGCGGACGGTGACGGTGTTTTGGCCGATTACCTGATGATGGATGTTTAGGAAGTTTTTATTGCAGCCATACCGAACTATGTATCCCTCTGCGTTCGGAACGGCGTTCCAGCTGATTGTGGCGCATCTCTCATCGTCCTTATGGCGAGTGACCGTAACCCCCGATACTGCTGCGGGTTTTTCGCCCTGACCGCTGCCGAACAGCCTTATTCCGCTGACGGCGAACCTCCCGCCTGCGGGAATGGACCCATGGTTGGTTATGCGTACAAATCTGACATTGATAGGATTCTCCAGTTCAAAATAATCATGGGTGGTATCTTGGGCTGTGAACGGCTCCGAGACTGCGTTCTTTTTATCGGCAAGCATACTCATCGATTCGCCGTCCGCCGAAAACTCAAGGGTATATCGATGGCAGTAATTATTATTACGGTCGGTTGTGTTTTGGGCATCACAGTCGGCAAAGTTTATCTGAACGGCGTTTACCGACTTTATGCCGCCTAAGTCAATCTCAAGCCATTCGCCGCTGTTGCCCGTTTTAGCGCTCCACCATGTCTTTATATTTTCGTCAAAGGCGTTTTCAGGCTCGAATGTCCTGCCGTCTCTCGCCTCAAGAACGGACGATGCTTTTATAGAGGCGGCGTTTGCCTTGTATGAGACAAGATTCCAGTCAGGCCCGGGTGTGTTTATATCCTTGAACAGATCGGGTTTGTAGATAGGATAATCGGCAAATACGGCGTTTGTGACAAACATACCGTCAGTAAAGGCTGCGGGAAGCATTATGAGCCGACGCTCAAAATCGTGGTTGACCGATATTGCTATCGTATCGAATTTCCACCAGTTGCCGTGTTTGTCCTCTATTGTCGAGCCATGTCCCGCTCCTCTGGCAAATCCGGTTGATTTAAAGGAGACAGGACTGTAATCGCAATATTCAAAGGGGCCCATGGGGCCGTCTCCGACATAGCATCCGTTGGCATAGGTAGAATACTGGGTTCCGGGTGTTGCGTACTGAAGATAGTATTTGCCGTCATGTTTGGTCATCCATGCCCCTTCGAGATAGGGGCGGCGATCGGGATTCTCGTTGTAATCACCCGAACGCTCCCATCCCCGCATCGGCATATCGGTATCGGCTATCACAACAGGGCCGTCTATCAACGCCATGTCATTATCAGGGTCGAGCTGAACGGCATAGAGCGGCTCCCTGTCGGACAGACCATAGTAGCAGAACACACTGCCGTCATCATCGGTAAAGAGAGCGGGATCTCCCCAGCTAACAGGCTTGCCGACATACTCCCACCTGCCTGATTTTGGGTCTGTGGTTTTGTATATCCCGCCGCCCTCCGAGTGGGTGATGTAGAGCAGATCGTCAACAACGCAGGCCCCGGGGGCAAAAAGCCTTATCTCGGGAAGCATATCGGGATCGTCTTTATCTATGTAGACAAAATTCCACTCGGCCATGTCGGAAGACCACCAGTATCCGGAACCGTGCGAAGCGAAGAGGTAGTAGTCGTCCTTATAGCGTATAACGCAGGGATCGGCCGATTCTCTCGAAAAATAATTATCTTGATACCGATAGCTGATATTTACCGGATTGCACACGGTATCGGGGTTTTCCTTTATAATTGCGATTGTATTCATTGTGACCTCCTGAAAAAATATTTTATTTATTTATGAAATATAAAATGTTGACAAATAAAATGTTGACAAAAATTAATTTATTTGTTATCATATATTCATTAATTACAAGTTCCGACAAATTTCTCTCGTTTCTTCTGTCAAAATGGTATATATTGGCAACTGGCACGCCGACAGACTGTCTGTGAAACGAGGAGGAAATTATGTCCAGGTACATCGAAAGGAAAAAGAATATGAACACCATGTATATTCGAGAGCTTGAGGATTGCAAAACCATTAATGCGCTTGATACATATTTAGAAGAATGCGGCATGGTCGAGGCTTCTGCTCAGTTTGAATTTTTAAAAGATTATATGTGTCTTCTTTTTGCGGGGAAATTCGGGAATCCCTTGCCGGAAGAAGAATGTAATGCGCTAAAAAGAGCATTTATCGAAGGAAGTTGGCGGAAAAAGACTAACAAATATGAATTGATCGATATAAACAACAATACGAATGCAGAATAATGAAGTGATTCTAAAACATTAAATCGTTCTTCGTAAATAAAGAGCGGTAAAAGGAGACAAGCAGCTATTATGACCTGTACCCAAATAGACAAATTCATATCCGATAAAAACAGTCCTAATTATGCGATAGATTCAATAATGTCAATTGCCGAAGAAACCCTGAAACCGTTTTTGCTAAAGGAGAGGCAAAAGATAGTAGACAAAACAAAGAGTGATATAGAGCGAAAAAGGCAAAAACAAAATTATAAAATGTCACCTGATGAGAAAACCATTTTAAAATGGGAGAAGACAGAAAACTTTGCATCACGTTTCGATGGTATTGATATGATTCCGAGTGAAGACCAAAAATTAGGAACGGGTTACATATATGTCGGACATTACGGCGTGGATATATATTATTCTTCCGATGATTCGGAATTAACCATCCATATAGTTAAAGCACATGAAGCCGGACATATTTTTTTCCACCTTGATTCGTTGGGCAGGATAACCCCTTTGCAAGAGACTGAAGCGAATTATTATGCAGAAAAGGTTTCGCAGAAATTAGCACAGAGCCAAAGCAAACTTACCCCACCCGGTGATTTTCGTTATACAGATAACGACATACATAAAGCAATAACAGATGCCTATCCGAATTATGATGAATTGATTAAAAAACTTCTATGATCACTATTGTATCAGATTACCCTAACATTAGTCAAGAGTGTGACGGTAATTAAAATAATTTATATTTTATACAGGAGGTTATGTAATGTTCAAGAAAATAGTCAGTGTGGTTTCGGCAGCTGCGGTTCTGGCGGGTTCGTTTACGATTAGTCTTTCGGCATCCGGAAGCACGGCCGATTCAACCGCCGCACTAAACAGCACCGACGACTATGCGCCCATGCGAACCTATTACGACAAACCCGCTACCGAAATGACCGATTTTGCTCCGGAGGGCAGTAACGCCTACCGCGAGGGAAACAGCTGGCAGTCAAACTCCCTGCCCATAGGCAACGGACGACTGGGCGGCATGGTTTTCGGCGGGACCGAAGTTGACCGCATCCAGACCAACGAAATCACCCTTTGGTCGGGAGGACCGGGCAAAAACCAAAACTATAGCGAAGACATCTATAGGCTGAATATGCCGGAAGCAAATCGGCGTGACCCTGATGTGACTTCTTGGCCCAGAGTTAGGACATCTGAGCAGGCGAGGAGCGCTTTAGCGCAACTTCAGCGTATTCTTCAGGACAATGCCATCGAGTTTACCAACCGCGCTAAACCTAATCCGCAAAACCCCGGCAACTATAATGGCATAGGTAATGCCAACCCGGCCGACGGTCCTATAACCGAAGCGGCAAAGATGGTTCAGATGCTTGTAGGAAACAAGATAGACTTTGGTTCCTACCAAAGCATGGGGGACATCTACATACGGGAAACAGAGGGCATTAACCCCATCATTGTTGCGGCTACCTCAAACGGAGAACATCCTTCCAATGCAAATGAACGGGCGTTATCTCTGTTTGACGGGGGTAATAATACAAAGTGGTTCGCAGGCGGCGGCGGAGTTTCAGCCGCATGGCCGGTAACGGTATGGTGGAACTATGATAAGCCTATCACCTTTTCATCCTATACCCTTACCACTGCTAACGACCGCTGGATCCGTGATCCGTCCAGCTGGAAGCTCTATGGATCTAATGATGATGCGGCAGGAGCAGAAACCTTAGCGGTCGATCCAAAAGCAAACAGTATAGCAGAACAGCTTGACAAATGGACATTGATTCATACTGTTGACGACTACAGATTTGTAGAGGCACCCTTCCCCACCGATCCAATGGCGGCGGTCAACCGCAGACAAGATTATACCTTCGAGCTTGACGAGTCTGCTACATATAAATACTACAGACTGCAGATCACCGAGACGGTCAGCGGTACGTCAGACTGGTCAGGAGGACAGGAACAGCCCCAGCTAACCCGTATTCTCTTCCACGGTGATCCCGATGATATTGTTGAGGCTCAAAATTATCGGCGGGGTGTTGACCTTGACAAGGGTCAAGTCTATGAGAGTTACGAAATGGACGGGGTGAAATTCACCAAGGACTATTTTGTCAGCCATCCCGACAATGTAATGGCTGTCCGTATTTCTGCAGCGGGCGGCAAGCTCACCCGTGAGTTCACGCTGTCTGTACCTTCAGGCAACAATCCTCACCAGGTTACCTATGAATCATCGGCACAGGACGGCACCATCACCATGACAGGACGGGTGTCTGATCATCAGGCGAGTTATGCCGAGGATAAACGTCTTAATTTTGTTCAGCAGATCAAGATCATCCCTGTAGGCGGAACCATGACCGCTACTGCTAACAACAAAATAGAGGTAAGGGATGCCGACCAGATAGTCATGCTTATGACTGCCGCTACCAACTATCAGCAGAGCCATGACGATCAATATATCTACTTCAAGCCGGGATATATGGTGTCGGATCTAAAGGCCGATGTTGTGGCAGTTATGAATGCCGCAGCGGCAAAAGGGTATGACCAACTATACGAGCGGCACTTCAGCGATTATAACGAACTGTTCAGCAGGGTAAAGCTTGAGTTGTGCGGATCGGATTTTCCTGAGAACAAAACAACCGATCAACTGCTCAAGGGTTACAAATTCGGAAACAATACCGAGCAGGAAAACAGGTATCTTGAGGTTGTGTATTATCAATACGGACGTTATCTGCTTATCGGAAGTTCCCGTGATTCTCTTCCCGCAAACCTGCAGGGAATATGGGCGGACGGATACTCTCCGCCGTGGGCTTCCGACTATCACACAAATATCAACGTACAGATGAACTACTGGCTGGCTCAGCAGACAAACTTAGCCGAGCTGCATCAGCCTATGATCGAATACACAAAGAGCCTTGTACCCCGCGGAACCGAGACGGCTAAATACTTCCATCAAAAGCAGGACGGCAGCGATGTCAGAGGATGGACGACCTATCACGAAAACAACATATGGGGATATTGCGTTCCGGCAATATCGGGAGCCTTCTATGCGCCGACTGCTGCTGCATGGCTCGCTCAGGATCTATGGGAACAGTATGCTTTTACCATGGACAAGAGCCTGCTCGAAAGCAATTACGACACAATGCTGCAGGCGGCTCTCTTCTGGGTAGATTTTCTCTGGGAGGACGAACGGGACGGCTATCTTGTAGCAAATCCCTCCTACTCTCCCGAGCATGGGCCGCTGACACCCGGAGCATCGAGCGAACAGCTTATCATATGGCAAAACTTTGAGCAGGTTATAGAAGCGGCAAAGATTTTGGGTAAAGAAAACGATCCCGAAATACTTGAGATCAAAGATTCTCAAAGCAGACTATGGCTGCCCCGTATCGGACTAAACGGACAATACATGGAGTGGAAAGACGAAACGATAGAGGATATTCAGGGCGGCAACGGACACAGGCACGTCAATCATCTGATGGCAGTGCATCCCGGAAACCTTGTTGTTGCGGGAAGAAGCGACTATGATAACCAGTATATCGAGTCTATGAAAACCGTTCTCAACGTGCGGGGAGACGGCGGTACAGGCTGGAGCATGGCGTGGAAAATAAACTTCTGGGCAAGGATCAGAGACGGCAACCGTGCCGGAGTTATGGTTAGCCAGATTCTCAGAGAATCGACCTATAACAACCTATTCGATGCCCATCCTCCGTTCCAGATTGACGGAAACTTCGGCGCAACCGGAGGAATGACCGAAATGCTCCTGCAAAGCCAGGGAATGTCGGTAGACTTTTTACCCTCTCTGCCATCTATGTGGCATAGCGGAAGAATAGAGGGACTAAAGGCTCGCGGCAACTTTGAGGTTGGCATGGAGTGGTCTGACCGTGTGCTGGATAAAGCGACTGTAAAATCTATAGTCGGCAGTGACCTTGTTCTATATTATCCGCATCTTGCAACCGCAACCGTCACCGATTCTAAGGGTAACAATGTTGCTTTTGCAGTTCTCGATAACAACAATAACGTCATTTTAAACCCGGGATCGGGTGAGTTGTACAACAAGATCTCTTTCCCGACCACAGAGGGTGAAACCTATACAATCATCACAAACGACAAGGACATCGACCTGCAGATTGATCTTCGCCAAAACAAACTCTCCGACAAACCCGAAGCTTCGTACAACCTGCTCGGAACCAATTTTAAGAATCTCCATTCTGAGGATGTTCTTATAAGAACAAACGCTCCCGCAGACATAATAGATGACGGCGTATTTGTAGAATATTTCGATCATCGCAGCGCTATGTACCATGCCGGACTGAGGATGAATGACGTTATAACTAAGATAAACGGCTATCTCGTTACCGATGTTGCTCAGTTTGAGGGTCTGTGGAATATCTTTGAGGATGACGATAATATCATACTCAAGGTTTGGCGGCAGAATAAGTACATAGATGTAACATTTAACAAAGACGATATTCTGACCTATAGCACAACATCAGGATTTGTTGTACCGGGTACCTTTAAAGCGGTTAATTCGTCAGAGCGTATAAGCCGATACGAAGGCACCACCGCACGTCCTAGCAACAATGGGTGCGACGACTTAGGCAGAGGTCAAAATATCGGCAACACCGCAGGAGGAGACTGGCTGAAATATTCCGATGTGGACTTTACTGTCTCACCCGTATCGGTAACATTGCGTACCGCACACGAACACGCTAATGTCAGCAATCTCGGCATTTATGCCGTGCCCGCAGGAACAGCCTTTAACATAGCTTCTGCGCTTGTAGCTACCACCGCCCCGGGAAACATCGCTGTCGTACCCTGTGCCTCTACCGGAGGATGGCAGATATACAGAAACTTTACCGTTCCTCTCGCCCAGACAATCGAACCCGGAAAATATGATATATACATAAAATTAGGCGGAACCACCAACCTAAACTTCTTCTCCTTTGAGGGAGCATCATCAACCGAATATGACGGCCCCGAAATGCCCGGCATACTCGAAGAATATCCTTACGGCGATGTAGATATGAATACCGCCGTAGATGTCAGAGATATACTGGCTCAACGAGATCACATTCTCGGTACAGATCGTCTTAGCGGAATAAATCTGGAAGCGGCGGATGTTAATGAGGATGGAGTGGTAAATATATTTGATATGCTAACCACGAGACAAATCATAACCTCCGACAGAAAGCCGAAAATCAGGTTTGATGATAATGTTGAACCCGATATACTTGACTACGATAGTGTTTTAGCATGGATGAACAGGGGATTGCTGAGATACGATGACCAACATCTCGCCGACAGCAGATATAATGATTATCGTGACGGTTATCTTGAGGCAATGGCAGACGCTCAATCAATCTTTACTTTGGATGGTGTACCGACACAGTCACAGATTTTCAAGGCAGGAGAGGCATTAAAAGAATACATCCTGCTTATGGAACCGCTATATATCCGAAAATCTATTGAGGATTATCAGAATTACATCAAACCCTATCTCACAAGAGCCGAGAGTAAAGGCTTGGTAGAAACAGAACACACCTCGGCAAGCTGGAAGAGATATGATGACGCATTCAATGGCTTGCAGGCGTTGGTTGTCGGCTCAAGCGCCGATACCGATATAAACGACCTCAATGCCGCCGTATCGCTCTTCGTCAACGCATCCAACAAACTCGTGAAAAAAGGCGATATAAGCGAACTCTCTGCATTAGTAGATTCGCTAAAGGACAAAACAAGCGCCGGATACTCATCGGCATCCTGGCTAATCTTTGACAGAACAATAAAAGCGGCACAATCCGCCATAAACACCCCGAACGGCGACATAGACCAGATTATAATCGATGACACCTATCGCGATCTGTTTGTAGCCGACAAAGCACTGAAACCTGTTGTGTAGATGGGGTAATGTTCTACAGAAATACAGCGATAATATGCAACCAAGCAGCGAATTTATTTCGCTGCTTGGTTTTTGGTGTGTCCGTCATGCACTCTCCGTCATGCTACGATGGACACGGTATGCACGGGGGCGTTTCGAGGCAGACCACCCCGTCAAACACTATCGCAACTTTGTTGCGATAGTGTTTGCCACCCCTCCCCAGAGGGGAATGATGCCAATTGACAATTTACAATGAACAATGTACAGTTACGGGGGCTTGAAATTATAGAAATCCAACTCTATTTTTACCAGCAAATTTATATTTACAATAATTGTCAATTGTACATTGTCAACTGTTAATTGTCCGTCACCCCTTGACAAGAGGCAAATAGTCTGTTATACTAATTGCATACTAAATACATATGTATTATAAGAAAGGAAACACGGAACATGACTATTTACAAAAAAATCACCGATCTAATCGGCGGCACACCCCTGCTGGAGCTATCGGGGCATCAAAAAGAATTGGGGCAATCGGTAAGATTGCTCGGCAAGCTGGAGTATTTTAACCCGGCAGGAAGCGTTAAAGACCGTATCGCAAAAGCTATGATAGAGGATGCCATAGAGAAAGGCAAACTCAATCCTGATTCGGTCATAATAGAACCCACCAGCGGAAACACGGGCATCGGGCTTGCATCTATCGCAGCGGCAAGAGGGTATAGAATCATTCTCACCATGCCGGAGACCATGAGTGTTGAGCGGCGGAATCTGCTAAAAGCATACGGAGCTGAGCTTGTTTTGACCGATGGTGCAAAGGGCATGAAGGGCGCTATACAAAAGGCGATAGAACTGGCGGATGAGATTCCGAACAGTTTTATTCCGAGCCAGTTTGAAAACCCCGCTAATCCCGCCGTTCACAGAGCTACAACCGGACCCGAAATATGGAAAGATACCGATGGAACCATAGACATATTTGTTTCGGGGATCGGAACGGGAGGAACAATATCGGGTGCTGGCGGTTACCTAAAAGAAATGAATCCTAACATCAAGGTTGTCGCTGTAGAGCCTGCCGATTCTCCGGTGTTGTCGAGCGGAACGGCAGGGCCCCACAAGATTCAGGGAATCGGCGCAGGCTTTGTGCCGAACACGCTTGACACCGCTGTTTATGATGAAATCATCACAGTTGCTAACGAGGACGCCTTTGCGGCAGGGCGTGAGTTTGCCAAAAAAGAGGGTGTGTTGGTGGGAATCTCATCGGGTGCGGCTGTTTGGGCGGCGCTTCAAGTAGCAAAGAGACCGGAAAACGCAGACAAAACCATCGTCGTCATCCTGCCCGATTCAGGCGAGAGGTATCTCTCCACGCCTATGTTTACAGGAGGGTAAGCGGGGCTGTTACTCCCCGTTAGAATGTTGTCAATTCCAGCAGACCACCCCGTCAAACACTATCGCAACTTTGTTGCGAGTGTTTGCCACCCTCCCCAGAGGGGAATTGGAAATTATAGTATGCAAGCCCCTGCCCTCTTTCGTAAAGAGGGTGCCGCCGCAGCGGCGGGTGTTTTTCCT
>WRME01000067.1 GCA_009777275.1 Oscillospiraceae bacterium | reverse complement strand
CCAGAGGGGAATGGGGCTTGCATACTATAATTTCCAATTCCCCTCTGGGGAGGGGTGGCAAACACTCGCAACTTTGTTGCGATAGTGTTTGACGGGGTGGTCTGTAGGGATGACCGCCCTCGGTCATCCGTGGTTGTTGCGGATTGTAGGGTATGCACCCCCGTGCGTACCGTAAACAAATGCGATGACCGTGTGTAGCTCCGAAACAAAAATATTGAAAGGGTGATTTTACATTATGGCTTTTGAGAGTTTGAGTGAAAAACTTGCATCGGCGTTTAAACGCCTTAAATCTAAGGGTAAACTTAACGAAACCGATATAAAAGCATCTATGCGAGAGGTAAGAATCGCCCTGCTCGAAGCCGATGTAAACTACAAGGTTGTCAAGGATTTTGTCGCCAAGGTCAGCGAGCGTTCGGTGGGCGCCGAGGTGCTCAAGAGCCTTACACCCGCTCAGCAGGTTATTAAGATAGTAAACCAAGAGCTATGTTCCCTTATGGGAACGGGCGAGGCGAGAATCAATATCCCCTCAAAACCGCCCTGCGTTATAATGATGTGCGGTCTGCAGGGAAGCGGAAAAACTACACACTCAGCAAAGATAGCCCGCTATTTCAAGAACAAGAACCACCGTCCGCTGTTGGTTGCCTGCGATGTCTACAGACCGGCCGCTATAACCCAGCTGCAGGTTTTGGGCGAACGAGTAGGCGTTCCTGTCTTTGAGATGGGGAACAAAGACCCTGCTGAAATATCAAAACAGGCAATCATCCATGCAAAGGACCACGGCAACGACATGGTTATTCTCGATACAGCCGGACGTCTTCATATAGACGACCAGCTGATGGATGAGCTGAAGAGAATCAAGTCAACCATCAATGTCAGTGAGATATTGCTTACTATAGATTCTATGACGGGACAGGATGCCGTTAATGCCGCAGAGGCGTTCAACGATGCCCTTGGTATAGACGGCGTTGTGCTTACCAAACTTGACGGCGACACCCGCGGCGGCGCTGCGTTGTCGGTATTGGCGGTGACAGGAAAGCCTGTCAAATTTGCGGGAACGGGTGAAAAGCTTGAAGAAATAGAGCTGTTTCATCCGGACAGAATGGCATCGAGAATCCTTGGCATGGGGGATATTCTTACCCTGATAGAAAAGGCTGAACAGCAGATAGATGCTAAGGATATAGAAAAGCTGGGCAAAAAGCTGTCACAGAGCAGTTTTGACATGAATGATATGCTCGAACAGATAACGCAGATAAGAAAGATGGGATCTATGAAGGATATGCTTTCTATGATTCCCGGCTTAGGAAATAAAATCAAGGATATAGAGATAGACGAAAGAAAGTTCCTTCATATCGAAGCTATTATAACATCTATGACCAAGAAGGAACGGGTAAAACCATCGCTCATCAACCCAAGCCGCAAGAAAAGAATTGCGGCAGGGTCAGGGACCAAAATCGAGGACGTCAACCGTGTGCTTAAACAATGCGAACAGATGAAAGACATGATGAAACAACTGAAGGGTAAAAAAGGCAAACGCAGAATGATGATGCCGGGATTTGGTTTAAATTAAAAAATTTTTAGGAGGTGAGAAACATGGCTGTTAAAATCAGGTTGCGCCGTATGGGTGCAAAAAAGGCACCCTTTTACAGGGTAGTGGTAGCAGACTCAAGGTATCCTCGGGATGGCAGATTCATCGAAGAAATCGGTGTATACGATCCGACAAAGGACCCCTCGATGGTAAGTATCGATGGCGATAAGGTCAAGAAGTGGATAGCTGCGGGCGCTCAGCCTACCGATACCGTAAAAAGATTATTGAAAGAAAATGGTGTGGTATGAGTAATATTAAAGAATTGATCACTACGATTGTAGAGCCGCTGGTTAGAAACAAGGAGGCTGTGCGGGTTGAGATCGCAGAGCCAGACGGATACGGCGTTACCGCCTACAAACTCTATGTGAACAAGTCGGACATGGGCAGAGTTATCGGAAAAAAAGGAAGAATTGCCAAGGTTATACGAATCTTGGTGCGTGCGGGAGCGGTCAAGGCAAACGAAAAGGTTGTGCTTGATATAAATGAAATAGAGCAGATAGCATGAAGAATCTTTGGCTCTTTGCGATCGGTCGCTTTCCATGGCTGGTAAAGTTCCGGCGATTCCTCAAGTTCGGAATTGTCGGAGCCAGCAACACCCTGATTTATTTAGCGGTGTATTACGGTCTTTTGTTTGCTTTCTCCCATTACGGTATCGACCGTATCGGAGTTGGTTCATATAATCTAAGCGTTGTTTACCCTGCTGTTCTCGCTGCGTTTTTAGTAAGCGTGGTAAACGCTTATTTGTGGAACAAACTTTGGGTTTTTGGAGATCGCAAAACCGACCGCAGTACACCGATTAAATTTTTCATAATCTATGGCGGCAACCTTGCCTTTAATATGTCGTTCGCCTATCTATGGGAGGACATACTATACTGGAATCAATTTCTGCTGCCTATCGTCAGCCTTTGCATAACCGTCCCGATAAACTTTCTGCTGAATAAGAAATGGGCGTTTAAGACAGTTGACAGTTGACAATGGAGAATTGACAGTTATATCAATGCAGAATTAAGAATGCAGAATGCAGTGAATCTCAAGGAAAGAGAGGTCTTAGTATGACACAGGTTAATCAAATATTATTTAATGAAATTTCTAAACTGTCATTCGATAAAGTCAATAAAGCTATGTCTTTCATACGTTTTTTAGAACGAGAAACAGAACCTGAGCTTTTATTTGACACGGGCGAAGAAGATGAACTGTATGAAATATTATCATCAGGAGAAATGATTGATTCAGCTGATCTTCTTGCCAAAATCAAGGGTATGCCAAATGATTAGGTACAGTAAAGAAGCGGAAAAATTCATTTTATCCCAGAACAAAACAACAGTCATGCGTATTTATAACGCTGTAGAAAAACTTCCGTTTGGCGATGTTAAGCGATTGCATGGCACGAGGAAACCAACGCTCTATAGGTTGAGGGTTGGTGATTATCGTATAATATTTTGCTCTGAATTGGATCAAATTACTGTTTTGCGTGTGGATAACCGAGGCGATGTATATAAGGGATTGCGATAGAAATATTAACTTTTTTAAAATATTTTTCATTTCGCTCTTGACAACAAGGGAAAATAATGTTATTTTATTATTAGCACTCTAATATAGAGAGTGCTAATAATCATATTAAGAGAGGTTGGAGGGCAGGTGTTGCGGGATATTGATGAGCGTAAATTAAAGATACTCGGATCGGTGGTTCTGCGTCATGTAGAATCCGGAGAGCCTGTCGGATCCAAAACTGTTGCCGATATGTTCGGGGCATCGGTCTCGTCCGCTACCATACGCAACGAGATGGCTCTGCTGGAACACGCAGGAATGTTGGAACAGCCCCATGCCTCAGCGGGACGAATCCCAACCACGCTTGGTTATAAAACCTATATAGACAGGATCATGCAGCCGTCGCCCTTGCGTGAGGATGAGAAGAAACTTATCGACAATATGCTTGTGTCAAACAGCGCTACTGTGGGTGAGATTGTCGAAAACGCCGTAGCGGCATTGGTGGAGCTGACCGGATACGCCTCTATAAAACTCTCAGGCAATCCGGGGTTTACGGTAATATCGAGGGTGGAGGCCATTCCCGCAGGATACAGACTGTATGCGCTGCTTGTGATAACAACATCGGGCGATGTAAAGAACAAGGTCTGCCGAACAAGTTTTGACATAACAAGCGAACAGCTTGAGATATTCACCAACCTTGTCAATAAAGAGGTTGCGGGTATAAGAGCCGAGGAGCTGGCTCCGGAGTTTATAGAAAACATTGCCCTGTCGTTGGGAGGATATGTCTGCGTGCTCTCCCCGTTGCTGCAATCTATGTATGAACTGTCCGAGGAGTTGAAACGCAGCAGTGTAGTAATAAGGGGCGAAGAGCGGCTGATAGCGCAAAAGAGCTTTGACAAGGACGAACTTCTCAGACTTATGGCGGGCAAGGACAGACTGGCAAATCTGCTGACATCTGCATTCGAGGGCGTCAATGTGATTTTCGGCAGGGACAACAACGAATTTATGGTGTCAAACTCCAGTCTTGTCCTATCGGGATACGATTTTGGGGATGTCCACTCAAACTTTGGTATAATCGGCCCTATCAGGCTTGATTATTCAAAAATAATACCCTATATGGATTATTTTTCGGCAAGCGTTAAAAAAGAAATCGCAAAAATATTAGATGACGAGGAAGAGCATGATGAAAGAAAAGCATAGGATGAAAAACACCAAACCGGAATCAAATCCGGAAACACCCGAGGCAGCGACAGAAGAGGAATCGGCAGAAGAGATGGAAGAAACTATCGAGCAGCCGATCGAAACAACCGAGTCACAGTTGGAGGCGGTCATATCCGAGAATCTTCAGCTCAAGGATTCCATGCTCAGACAGATGGCCGAGTTTGACAACTTCCGCAAACGCGCCGCCAAAGAAAAGTCGGAGATTTACGGGATGGCGATGGGTGACTGTGTTGCAAAATTTCTCGGTGTTCACGACAATCTTGAGAGAGCTGTCGGCACGCTCAAGGACGACAGTGAGTTCAAGAGCGGGATCAGCATGGTCTTAGACGGCTTGCTGGCCGTTATGACCGAGCTGGGTGTTACCGAAATCGAGAGCAGCGGAGCTAAGTTTGATCCCAATCTGCATGACGCCGTCCAGCAGATAGAGGATGAGAGTTTCGGCGAAAACGAAGTATGTAATGTACTTCAAAAAGGATTCAAGAGCAAGGATAAGGTAATACGCCATGCTGTTGTTGTAGTAGCTAATCCGTGATTATTCACGAGGTTATAATATTAAAATTTAATTTTATGGAGGAAAATTTTTATGGCAAAAATAATAGGTATCGACTTAGGTACAACAAATTCTTGTGTAGCTGTTATGGAGGGCGGTGAGCCGGTCATCATAACCAATCCGGAGGGGTCAAGAACAACTCCGTCGGTCATGGCTTTTTCAAAAACAGGGGAACGCATGGTAGGACAGGTTGCAAAACGCCAGGCAATAACCAACCCCGACAGGACTGTTATGTCTATAAAGCGCCACATGGGCAGTGACCACAGTGTCAAGATCGATGACAAGAGCTATACCCCGCAGGAGATTTCGGCTATGATTCTGCAAAAGCTAAAGGCCGATGCAGAGGCATATTTGGGCGAAACGGTTACCGAGGCTGTTATCACAACACCCGCTTATTTTACCGATTCTCAGAGACAGGCGACAAAGGATGCCGGCAAGATAGCAGGCCTTGAGGTCAAGCGTATAATCAACGAGCCTACTGCGGCGGCTTTGGCATACGGTATCGACAAGGAGCAGGATCAGAAGATCATGGTATACGACCTCGGCGGAGGTACCTTCGATGTTTCTATCATCGAGATGGGAGACGGGGTTCAGGAGGTCATGGCTACCGCAGGTAACAACCGTCTCGGAGGGGACGACTTTGACCAGAGGGTTGTAAACTGGATGATAGCCGAATTTAAGAGGGTTGAGGGTATCGACCTTTCTGCTGATAAAATGGCTATGCAGAGGCTCAAGGATGCCGCCGAAAAGGCTAAGATAGAGTTGTCGGGAGTAGCGCAGTCTAATATCAACCTGCCCTTTATCACAGCCGATGCAAACGGATCTAAGCATTTGGATCTAACATTGTCCCGCGCTAAATTCAACGACCTCACCGCTGATTTGGTAGAAAAAACCCTGGGCCCTGTCAGACAGGCGCTCTCGGATGCTAAGGTAAGCCCGTCTGATCTCAACAAGGTATTGCTGGTTGGCGGCTCTACCCGTATAATCGCTGTTCAGGATGCGGTCAAGGATCTTATCGGCAAAGAGCCGTTCAAGGGAATCAATCCCGATGAGTGTGTAGCGGCAGGAGCTGCGATACAGGCGGGCGTTCTCAGCGGCGATGTCAAGGGTCTTGTGCTTTTCGATGTAACCCCGCTGTCACTGGGTCTTGAGACCTATGGCGGAGTTTGCACAAAAATCATCGAACGCAACACCACTATCCCTACTAAGAAATCTCAGGTCTTCACCACAGCGGCAGACGGTCAAACGGCTGTTGATGTGCATATATTACAAGGAGAGAGAGAATTTGCCAAAGACAACAAAACTCTCGGAAACTTTAAGCTTGACGGTATCGCACCCGCACCCCGCGGCATACCTCAGATAGAGGTTACCTTTGACATTGATCCCAACGGAATCGTCCATGTCAGTGCAAAGGATCTCGGCACAAACAAGGAACAGCATATAACCTTAACATCCTCAACCAACATGAGCAAGGATGATATAGACAAGGCTATCAAGGATGCCGAAATGTTTGCTGAAGAGGATAAAAAACGCAAGGAAGAAACCGAAACCCGCAATCAGACCGATCAGCTTGTATATCAAACCGAAAAGACCATCAGCGAAGCGGGTGACAAACTCACCGATGAAGACAAGGCTGAGGTTAATGTCAAGCTCGAAGCGGCAAAAGAAGCGCTCAAAAGCGATGACTACGGCAGAATAAAAGAGGCCGGAGACGAGCTGCAAAAGGCTGTCTATGCTGTTTCCTCCAAGCTCTATGAAGGAGCTCAGCAGGCTCAGACGGATGGCGGAGAAGTAACTCCGGGAACTACCGGGGGCGATGATAATGTCGTTGACGCTGATTTTACCGATGTTGAGTAAAGATTATGAGGTTACAATAACATGACAGGAACTGCGATGATAAAATGGCTGAAAAAGCAAGGTTATACCGTTGACAGAATCAAGGGAAGTCACTATCATATAAGCAAAAACGACCGCAGAACTGTGGTTCCGCACCATCATAAAGAACTTCATCCAAAAACCTATTCGAGTATATTAAAGGATCTTGGTATCGAGGAGGCTCCTAAATGATAAAACAAATTGTTTATCCGGCAGTTTTTGAAAAAGATGAAAATGGTTATTTTGTGGACTTTCCGGATATAGTGGGTTGTCACTCTGAGGGTGAAGATTTAAACGAGGCTGTTATCATGGCAAAAGAAGCGCTCGAGCTTTGTTTAGAGGTTCTTATCGAAAAAGGCGAGACGATTCCTATTCCGTCAAAAACCGAAGACATCCGAGGAAATACAATGCTTATAGTAGCTGATATTAATAACATGGAAACACTGGTTCGTCCTGTTGAAAAAACATTTTCGATTCCCTACTGGCTTTATCGTGAGGCAGAAAAAGCGCATTTAAACTTTTCCGGGGTTCTTGAGGAAGCCCTCCAAGAAAAATTAACTTCAAGGTGATGTAAATTGGCAGAAAAACGTGATTATTATGATGTCTTAGGGGTAAGCAGGGGTGCTTCGGAAGACGAGATAAAAAAGGCCTACCGAAAGCTGGGTAAAGAATGTCACCCTGACCTAAACCCCGGAAACAAAGAAGCCGAGGCTAAGTTCAAAGAAATCGGAGAGGCCTATGAGGTTCTGTCCGATGGCGACAAACGCAGACGCTATGACCAATTCGGACAGGCGGGTGTAGACCCGTCTTACGGAGGAGCGGGCGGCTTTTCGGGCATGGATTTCGGCGACATCGGCGATATATTCGAGACCTTTTTCGGCGGGGGCGGGTTCGGCAGCAGAGGACGCTCCAACCCCAACGCTCCCCGCCGCGGAGACGATATACATTCTACTACCACTATCTCGTTTTTCGAGGCCTGCAAGGGTGTTAGCCAGCGGGTGAGTGTAAGCAGGATGGAGAGCTGCGCCGATTGCGGTGGAAACGGCAGTGAGAAAGGCAGTTCTCCCAAGACCTGTCCCGAATGTAACGGAGCGGGGCAGGTCAAGACCGGACAGCGGACACCCATAGGCGTGATTTCGTCTGTGAAGCCCTGCCTGAAATGCAGAGGAAAGGGCAGGATAATAGAAAACCCCTGCCCGACCTGTGCGGGCAACGGTAGGGTTTCTGTTAATAAGCAGATAAATGTCAGCGTTCCTGCGGGTATCGACGACGGGCAGACGCTGTTGGTTAGAGGACAGGGGAGCAACGGCATCAACGGCGGAAATCCGGGCGATCTCAGTTTGACCGTTTCGGTCAGACCCGACCCCATCTTCTCCCGTGACGGATACAACATATTATGCGAGGTCCCCATAACATATTTTCAGGCGGCAATGGGCGACAATATCGTGGTGCCCACCATTGACGGAAAGGTGCAGTACACACTCCACGAAGGTACCCAGCCGGGAACTGTCTTCAGATTAAAGGGAAAAGGCTCCTCCCATCTTAACTCCAAGCAGAGAGGAGACCAGCTTGTAACGGTAACGGTTGAGGTGCCGAAAAATCTCACTAAGCCGCAAAAGGATTCGCTGAAAGAATTTGAGAAGCAAATGACATCCGAAAACTATCAGAAACGTGAAGGCTTTTTCAGCAAACTGCGTGACAGATTTAAGGATTAGACCTAACCCCCGAATGAAATACCCACACGTTGCGCCGAGCTTACTATCTGGTGATTCTCCGGTACCAACCGTGTTTTACCCGCAATCTCGCTTAGAGGATTGTGGGTTATTTCTGAGCCTTTTTTCGCCACGGTTACGCCATAGATGTCCTCCGCTATAAGATTGGCGGCGTAGGTTCCTATGCGGGTGGTCAGCACACGGTCATAGGCGGACGGTGATCCTCCCCGCAGCATATGCCCCGGAACAACCATGCGTGTTTCTATGCCCGTTTCTTGGCCGATGCTTTTGGCGATGGCCGCAGCAGCCGAAGTGCAGTTGGTCTCGATTCGTTTTTGCAGACGTTCTTTCTTTTTCATTCCCGCTTCAATCTTGGAAAAAGCGCCCTCTGCGACATTTATGATAGAAAACACACTGCCGCTCTTGGCCCGTTTTTCTACAGCGTGGTTGATTTTATCAAGTTCATAGGGTATTTCGGGCAGTATTATAACATCCGCTCCTCCGGCAACGCCTGTGTAGAGCGTGAGCCATCCCGCCTTGTTACCCATCATTTCAACAACCATGACACGGGAATGTGACGCCGCAGTAGAGTGCAGACGGTCGATAACCTCCGTGCCTATCTCAACGGCGGTATCAAAACCAAAGGTTTCATCGGTGCCGTAGATGTCGTTATCAATAGTTTTAGGCAGACCGATAACATTAAGACCCTCCTCCGCTAACAGATTAGCGGTTTTGTGGGTTCCGTTTCCGCCCAGCACTACTAAGCAATTAAGCCCCATCCTGCCGTAATTGTTCTTCATGCTTTCAACCTTATTAACATTGTCATCCCCGACTATCTGCATAAGTTTGTAGGGCTGACGAGATGTTCCGAGAATTGTTCCGCCGCGGGTGAGTATTCCCGAAAAATCCTCCTGCTTCATCCTGTTGTATTCGTTGTTGATAAGACCGCCGTACCCTCCGGTTATGCCAATTATCTCAGCATCCGAGATCTCTTGATAGACCGCTTTGGCTATCCCTCTTATGGCGGCGTTTAACCCCGGACAGTCACCTCCGCTGGTGAGTATTCCGATTCTTTTCAAATCAATTCACATCCTTTGTTTTTGTGGCAATTTTTTACCACGAAATACACTAAAATCACGAAATGTTTATTAAGGACGGTACGCACGGGGGTGCGTACCCTACAGACCACCCCGTCAAACACTATCGCAACTTTGTTGCGAGTGTTTGCCACCCCTCCCCAAAGGGGAATTGGAAATTATAGTATGCAAGCCCCAT
>WRME01000066.1 GCA_009777275.1 Oscillospiraceae bacterium | reverse complement strand
CGGCGTTGCCGCCGACAGCTCTCCCAAAGGGAGAGCCAAGAGTGTCCTATACAAATTCTGTGGGTGTTCTTGCCTCTCCCTTTGGGAGAGGTGTCATGCGTTAGCATGACGGAGAGGGCTATACATTTCTCCTCCCAAACACATTAAACCGGAGGTCGTTTTCCTGTTCGGCTAATATCTGTCTGCTGTGCTGTTTGTTGTCGAAAGAGACCGAAACGTGGAACACAACCGCATAGACGGCAATGGCGATGTCGATAAAATTAGGCAGACCCATGTATGCTCTTGCTTGGGCTGAGCCGGCGATGTAGACTATCAGCTTTGGAATGGTATAGATGAAGACGGCGGCAACGGCAACCGATGACCAGCGAGAAATGCGGTTTTTGCCGTTTTTGGCTATGCCGCAGAGGAATCCGCCCTGTTTTAGCAGGAACAACGCACCCGCTATCAAAGACAGGATGTAGAAGAGATTTTCAGGAATATGAACAACGGATGTATAGCGGGAAAAGACATTGACCAGCCTGCAAGCCTGCCAAACACAGGGCATTACCAGGAATATATTGACATAGTTTTTAGCGGGATGTATACCTAGATATTTCCGTCCCGCTATCACAAACGCCGCAACCGACAGCGCCATTGTAACAAACTCAAGTATCATAAATATGCTTGAATTGAGCCGATTGTTTGAGTTGTCACTCCAGTAATCGGCGGCGGTTGAGGGGCCTGTGATAAACAAATCGACAAACGCAGGATACAATCCTATCAGGAAAGCGGCCGCTAACCCGAACGAAAGGAGAGCAAGGGTGTGCGAAACGGTTTTGTTGACCCAAAACTTTGCCTCGCCGCCATTCCTGCTGACAAAAACAAGCAGGACGAATGCCGCCAGCAAAAATCCGTATAAAATCCACTCCGAAAAGAAATTATGAGTATGATTGCCTGTTGCATAGTCTATATTAAAAAAAGCGTGGACCGTCCGTATCGGCACCGCAACAAGAATCGTTATAAGAGCAATAACGGTTGATTTGTAAAACAAACTGCGTCTTTGGGAAGTGTTATTCATAGCATAACCATACCTTTCCTATGCCTGTCCGAAAATGGGGATTATGAATATTTTACACCACCCCGCAGACAAAGTCAAGGGCTATATGAAAAATTAAGGTATCGGGTTATAACCGCAAAACTATTGACAAACATCCGAAAGTCCCGTATAATGTAGTAAAGGAGTGTGATGGATATGATTTACAGACCCGCCTATGTTGATAAAATCATGGCGTATGCCGATACGCCGTTTGTGAAGGTTCTTTCGGGTGTTCGCCGTTGTGGAAAATCTACCATTCTCAAAATGGTAGCTGAGAAACTCCGTGAACGTGGTATAGCAGACGAGCATATTTTAACGTACAATTTGGATTCGCTGCAATATGAGGGTATGACGGCGAAAATGTTTTATAACGAAGTAAAAGACAAACTGCCGCCAAACGGGAAAACCTATCTGTTCCTTGACGAAATTCAAGAAATAACGGATTGGGAAAAAGCCGTCAATTCATTTATGACCGACTTTGATGTGGATTTATATGTAACGGGTTCTAACTCCCGCATGATGTCGAGCGAGATTTCGACCTACTTGACCGGGCGCTATGTCGGGTTCCGGATATTCCCTCTGTCTTTTGCGGAATATCTGACCTTCCGCAATGAATACGGCACGACAGAAAATCCGCATTCCGAGTTTGCCCGCTATCTGCGTTACGGCGGATTCCCCGCCATTCATTTGCAGGAATACACGACAGATGAGGCTTACACTATTGTCAAAGACATTTACAACTCGACAATATTCACCGATATAGTCAAGCGCGGTCAAATCCGCAAGGTTGACCAGTTAGAGCGTATAGTCAAGTTCGCTTTCGACAACATTGGCAGAACGTTTTCGGCGGCGTCTATTTCAAAATATCTGAAATCAGAACGCCGCACGATTGATAATGAAACGGTATACAGCTACCTCAGCAAGTTAGAAAGTGCGTTCATCTTGCACCGTTGCTCCCGTTTTGACTTGCAGGGTAAAGAGCTGTTGAAAACGCAAGAGAAATTTTATGTTTGCGATTCCGCCATGAAATACAGCGTATTGGGTTACACTCCCGACAGCGTTGCGGCTATGCTCGAAAACGTGGTTTATTTAGAACTCCTGCGACGTGGATATGATGTTACCATCGGACAGCTCGCAAGCGGTGAGATTGATTTTGTAGCGACAAAACAGGAAAACAAGCTCTATGTGCAGGTTACGCAAAAAATCGAACGTGAAGAAACCCTCGAACGGGAATACGGCAGGCTGCTCGACATCAAAGATAATTACCCCAAATACGTCCTACGCACAGACGAGTTTGCGGGAGGTAATTATAAAGGTATCAAGACGATGCACGTTGCGGATTTTTTGCTGTCGGATGCGTATTGAGGGGCAAGGTTGTATTTTTCTTGACAATTTTGCGGGAGTGTATTATAATACAAATATTATGTAATATATGTATTACAGCAAACTTTATTATACAGGAGGAGTGGTGTTATGAATTTGGTTTGTCGTACAACCGTTTCTCGCTTTGGGAACTCACGAGCGGTTGTTATTCCAAAAAGCATTTCAAAATTTCAATTGAAATCTAAAATAGACCTATATGAAACAAGCAACGGTATATTAATAAAACCTGTAGGAGAGTGGTCTGCAGAAAAACAAAATGCAATTATCAGCGATATTCTTGCCTTTTCAGGCTCTGATAAAGATAACGAACCCATACCTGACAATTTCGCAGCGACATATTGCTCTGACGACAATACAGACCATTTAGATTTTTCGGGATTGGAGGAAAATTAAGTGTTCTATTCCCTTGATGCCTGTACTCTTATTTTGCTTTTTAGAAAAAACCCGAATGTTTGTGCCGCTATTACAGAAAAAGAAAAGAACAATAAAATAATAATCCCGCCCATAGCCTACTATGAGGTGTTGAGAGGGTTTCTTAACATCGGAGCAACAACTAAGACCGCAAAATTAAAAGCAATGTATGAAAACGCTTATAACCTGCTGCAAATTCCTGAAAAGGATGTTATGGAAAAAGGATCAGAAATATATGCTGAATTAAAACAAAAAGGATTCACTGTTGGGAGTAATGATATTTTAATTGCGGCATGGTCTATTTTGGCAGAATCTGTGTTGGTAACCGACAATATCAAGGATTTTAAAAATATTAATGAGTTGGTCATTGAAAACTGGAAAGAGTTGTAATGTGTTTTCGTTTTTATACGACACGCACAAGGAGTGTATATGGAAGAAAAATATAGCGGGAAAGTTAGGTTGAACTATGATTTTCATAAAAGGTCTGATGGATGTTCGGACCGTGATGTGACCGAGGGGCTGTTGTCCTATGCTAAGGAAAACGGCGGTCTTGCTTGCTCTGCGGATATACTGAAGAACAATGACGATCGGTTTGTTTTGTATAACTTTTCACCCTTTAGAGAAAATATTATAAAATGGTATCCCTTTAAAAAAGGTGCGTCTATATTGGAGATAGGCTCGGGATGCGGTGCGGTAACGGGCGCTTTGTGCCGAAACGGCGCAGATGTCACCTGCATAGAATTGTCGGAGCATCAGGCGCTGATAGCCGCCTATCGTCATAAGGATGCGGAGAATCTTGAGATATATATAGGCCGATTCAGCGATGTTGTTATCGGCAAAAGGTTTGATTATATAACCCTGATCGGAGCTTGCGAACAGGCAATGCTTCACGCAGGAACGGCAAACGCATTTGCGGAGATCCTAACCAAGGCAAGGTCTCTGCTCAATCCCGGCGGCAGGCTGATTATGGCGGCAGAGAACAAATACGGTCTAAAATACTGGGCGGGTGCCAGAGAAGAACACACGGCAGGATTGTTCAGCCAATCAGACAACAATCAGAGCAGTGTTTCCGCCCTGTCTAAGAACGAATTGACATCATTGCTGCAATCTGCCGGATTCAGTCAAAACGAATACTACTATCCCTATCCTGATCATATACTGCCGCAGTCTGTCTATTCCGATAGATGCCTGCCCAAAGCCCACGAACTAAGCCAAAACATATCTTATGACGATGATCGGATTACGTTATTCAGCGAGCATAAGGTCTACGAATCATTGATAAAAAACGGGATGTACGACCTTTTCTCAAACTCGTATTTAATCATATCTGAATAAAAGCAACCATTCAAACCACATTTTACCCAGCGGTCACTTTGGGAAAAACACCCGCCCTTGCGAGGGCACCCTCTTTACGAAAGAGGGCAGGGGCTTGAGATTATAGTAGGGTATGCACCCCCGTGCATACCGTCCTTAACAAACATCCCGTGCATACCGTCCTTAAAAATATTCCTTTCGTGGTTTTAGTGTTTTTCGTGGTTACCCCCCGTAATTGTCCATTGTTAATTGTCAACTGTAAATTGTAGTTGTGCCGCCGCAGCGGCGGGGGGTTTTTTTTCGTATTCTGAATAAATAAAGGAAGCCGAAATATATGAAAATGGATTTTGTGAAATACAACAGCAACCGTGATAAGCGCTTTATGCTCGACACGGTTATATACTCGGACGGTGATAAGAAGACCGTAAGAAAGATTGCGTCATGTCCTGAGAGCAGTCGGTTTGTATCGAGCATCGCCGATGCCTATGCCGCTATGTCGGGGCAGTATAGCAACATAAACATCTGCCCCTGCAAAAAAAGCGACGACGACAGCCAAATAGACTTTGACTTTGCGGAGGGCAGATCTCTTTTTGAGATTATATCGGGATTTGCCAAGGATGGCAACAGAAAAGAATACTTAGACAAGCTCTTCCTGTACAGATCGATTATACTCGACATGGACAGCCTGCCCATACGGCAGGCATATGAGATAACGCCTGAGTTTACAGAGATATTCGGAGAATATATCGGCCCCTTCCCTTTTGATTATATAGAAGTCAGCAACATCGATTTTTCCTTTAGCAACATAATCCTGGGCAGTGACGGCAGATTTACCGCCATAGATTACGAATGGAGTTTTGATTTCCCTATCCCGTTGAACTATATACTCTACCGCAATCTGTTTTTTTATAACAACGATGAGCCTAACCCTCTTTTTTCACTAAAGAATCTTATTGATTTCTTAGATATTCCGAGCCAAGACATTCCCGTATATCACAGGATGGAGGAGCATTTTCAGAGATATGTCCATGGGGACAATTGGCAGCATTACAATAGATATACCAAGCCTATCCGAACATTGGAGCAGCTGAAAAGCTCCGAGACCGCTCTTACTGCCGATAATGACAGAATGACCCGTGAATTGGTCGATACAAGCAATCGTTTGGAGCAATTGATCGGGACACACAAAATCCTAAAAGAACAAACCAATCTCGAAAGACAGCATCTGCAAAACCAACTGGCCGCCAAGCAGAACGAATGTGACCTGCTGTATATCCAAGTAAAATCATTCCAGGGCGCATTTTGGTGGAGAGCATCCAAGCCCGCGCGTATGATGACCGGGGTTATCAAAGCGATCCTGCATCGTATCCCGGGAGTGAGGAATCTATACAAAAAGCTGGTGTATTTCAGGAGTGTCGGGTATAAAACAACCTCTCAAAAGAAGAGAGAAAACGACTTTATGCGGGAGATTCTGCTGTCAGACAAGGACCGCAAACTGCAGGAACAGACAAGGTTTTCTAAGAACATCAAGTTTAGCATACTCGTTCCTCTCTACAACACTCCTAAGAAATATCTACACGAGCTTGTGGAATCGCTGAAGAAACAAACCTATCCTAACTGGGAACTTTGCTTGGCGGACGGGAGTCCCGATTCACAGGGCCCCGAAAGGCAATACCGCAAATACGCATCGGCCGATAAGCGTATACGATACAAGAAAATCGGCGAGAATCTCGGCATATCGGGCAACACCAACAAATGTATAGAGTTAGCGACAGGCGAATATGTGGGTCTTCTCGACCATGATGATATACTGCATCCCTCTGCGTTGTATGAGGTAATGCGGGTCATAGAGGAGCAGAACGCCGACTTTATCTATACAGACGAGGTTACATTCGAGGGTGATATTCTTAACGCCGTCAATATACATTTCAAACCCGATTTTGCCATAGACAATCTGCGGGCTAACAATTATATATGCCACTTCTCCTGCTTTAAACGCACTCTTCTTGATAAAGCGGGATGGTACAATCCCAAATACGATGGAAGTCAGGATTATGACATAACCCTGCGTATAACCGAAATGGCCGAAAGGATCGTGCATATACCCAAAGTTTTATATTATTGGAGAGCCCATGCAAACTCGGTAGCAAGCAATATCGATTCAAAGCCGTATGCCATTATCGCCGCTAAAGGCGCTATAGGCGATCATCTGGAGCGGATTGGGTTAGAGGGGGATGTAGAGGATTCTGTTCTCCCGTCTATCTACCGAATCAAGTATAAAATAAAAGGAACCCCCTTGGTCTCGATAATTATACCCAACAAGGATTTGTATGACGACCTGCGTAAATGCCTCAACTCTATCTTTAGATTGACGACATATCCCGAATATGAGATAATCATAGCCGAAAACAACAGCTCTACTCCCGAGATATTCGCATATTATGAGGAACTTGACCGCAACGACCGCATTAATATCGTTAGATGGGAAGATGGATTCAACTATTCTGCTATCAATAATTTTGCCGCACAGCACGCCAAGGGTGAGTATCTTATCTTTTTAAACAACGATACCGAGATAATTACACCCGATTGGATAGAGGAGATGCTCATGTTTGCCCAGCGGAAGGATGTCGGGGTTGTGGGGGTTAAGCTATACTATCCCGATGATACCATTCAGCACGCCGGAACGACCTTGGGTTTAGGCGGGGTTGCGGGACACGGTCATCGTCTTCTGCCGAGAAACAGTCCGGGGTATATGGGGCGGCTTATATACGCACAGAACGTTACCGCCGTTACGGCCGCCTGTATGATGGTAGCAAAGGATATATTTGACCAAGTAGGCGGATTCAACGAGGAATTTAAGGTAGCATTCAACGATGTTGATTTCTGCATGAAAACGAGAAAAGCCGGCTATCTCAATATCTTCACTCCCTTTTGCGAACTCTATCACTACGAATCCAAGAGCCGCGGACATGAGGACACTCCCGAAAAGCTGATACGTTTCCAGGGTGAAATAGACCTCTTCAAAAAAATATGGGGTCAAGAGATGCAAAGCGGCGACCCATATTACAACCCCAATCTCACGCTGGTAAACCACGATTTTTCGATAGGGTGAAAAGGATTATTCACGCCCTCTCAGGCGATAACCACGGATGACCGAGGGCGGTCATCCCTACGGAGAAAAACACCCGTCAGCGGTGGCACCAGGGGCAGACCACCCCGCCGCTGCGGCGGCACCCTCTTTACGAAAGAGGGCAGGGGGCTTGAAATTCTAAGTCTCTGTAACTATCTTTATTTAACCACGAAATACACTAAAACCACGAAAATATTTATCTATAACCTTTCGTGTCTTTTCGTGATTTTCGTGGTTGAAAAATTGTTCATTGTTAATCGTACATAGTTAATTGTTCAATCCCCTGCCCTCTTTCGTAAAGAGGGTGCCCTCGCAAGGGCGGGTGTTTTTCCCCTGGTGCCCTCGCAAGGGCGGGTGTTTTTCTCAAATTTTAAATTCCCTCTTGACAAAATCTCATTTACTTGTTAGAATATAAGCAGGTGAGAGGGTTTGTTATATATACACGCCTTTTTGCGGTAATATTTTATTTAAAACACGGAGGTAAAATTTATGAAAAAATCATTTTTGTCCAAGACGATCAGCCTGATTATGGCTATGACCATGGCAGCAACCTTGACAGCAGGACTGTTCTCCACAGTGAGTGCCGAACATATGCCCGCCCCTAACACAGAGAAACCTACCGATGCGGTAGACGGAGTGCAGATCGAGATCGTAGAGCTTGTCACTCAAGTAAACGAAGAAAAGGTAACAAAGGTACGAGTCGGCGACAGTGTTCTTTTAGGTGTCGTTCTGAAAAACATAGGAACAGAGCCATCACCGGACGATGAAAAACACGGAATAGCTTTTTGGGTAACGGGTTTTATTGATGGCGCATTAGGCTGGACAGATGAATACGGAACCTCTCTCCCCGGAACAATCGAACCGGGTGAGGAGAGATTACAAATGGCAAACGGCGGCAATGGACCTGGTTTTATACTTTGGACCCCAACAGAACCCGGCGAATATTCTGTTCGTGCATGGTTTGGCGATAACCCTCCGCCTAATTCACAACTCAACAGACATGATTCATGGTGGATAGTCACCGTAATAGAACAAGACGGCGATTTTGAGTATACCCTGCGTAACGGCAACGCTGTTATCACCGAGTACATAGGAGAAGATACAGAGGTGACCGTTCCGTCATTTGTGGGAGCGAATGAAGAGAACGAATTTGACGGATACCCCGTAACGGTCATCGGCAGAGACGCTTTTGCCGACAAAGACATAACAAAAGTAGTCCTGCCTGCCGGAATCACCGCTATCGAAGATGGTGCCTTTGGGGGTTGTAAAGATCTTGCAAGCATCAACTTCCCCACAAGTCTAACATCCATAGGCAATACTGCTTTTGTTTTTACGAATCTTACAAGCATCAATCTTCTCGCCAACGCCAATTTGACCCACATCGGCGAACTTGCTTTTTATTATACTCCTCTTGAATCGGTTGTGTTGCCCGCAAATATGACTACCATTAGTGATTCTACCTTTGCAAATTGCCGAGACCTTGTTAGTGTGACACTCCCCGCAAATCTGGTTTCTATCGGAGAGTCGGCCTTTTTTAACACGGGTCTTGCCAGCATAACCCTACCCGCAAGCTTAAAAGAAATCGGCGCAGGCGCTTTTGCCGCCAGTGCGCTTGAAATGGTTGTTATGTCAGCAGGGTTAGAGGTAATAGGCGAGGTTGCTTTTCAGGAGTGCGAAAACCTTGTATCTATCGTTATACCCGACACAGTGACAACTATAGGCGATTATGCCTTTTCGTTGTGTCCTAATTTAGAGAGCATCGTAATTCCCCGCAGTGTGGTAAATTTCGGCGAAGGGATTTTCGACGAATGGGAAGGCAATGAAGAGATTGATCCTGTTAGACGCCATGAGAATTTTACTATTTTCGCATTTATAGAATCTGCCGCACATGAATATGCTATAGAAAACGAACTGAAATTTGAGAGAATAAGACCTCTCTTAGGCAACCCGTCCCGCAGCGGAACTGTGTCGATACAAGACATTATTTTGGTTCGCAATTATATCCTCGGTGAAAGAACATTGACCGATGATAATGATAGAGATGAACTGTATGCGGCCGATGCTAATAGCGATGGAATTATCAACATCTTTGATCTGATGACAATCAGAGATACAATACTAAGACAAAGATAGAGCATAGTATAGCAAAAGGCGGCTGCGCGCGTGTTTGATGTGCGTAGTCGTTTTTCGCCGTAAGGCACGCTCTCGGTCACCCCCTCCCCGTCACGCCACGGCGTGACACCTCTCCCAAAGGGAGAGGCAAGAATACCCACAGGGTTTGTATAGGACACTCTTGGCTCTCCCTTTTGGAGAGCTGTCGGCGGCAACGCCGACTGAGAGGGCTGTAGGGGCGGCAATCTGCCGCCCGTGGTTATTGCGGATTGCTTTTATCA
>WRME01000065.1 GCA_009777275.1 Oscillospiraceae bacterium | reverse complement strand
TTCCCCTCCACGACGCTCTTCCGACCTCCCGGTCGGCGTTGCCGCAATAGGACGGTACGCACGGGGGTGCGTCCCCTACCCGCCCTCTCAGTCGGCGTTGCCGCCGACAGCTCTCCCAAAGGGAGAGCCAAGAGTGTCCTACACAAATTCTGTGGGTGTTCTTGCCTCTCCCTCTGGGAGAGGTGTCACGCCGTGGCGTGACGGAGAGGGCATGACGGAGAGGGCGGTCATCCTTACAACTCTCCTATATACCCCATTAACGCCCCCAGTCTCTCGGGGGGCAGCTTGACTACCGCCGCGATTTCTTCTATGCTTGCGGCTTTTAGTTTTGACTTTGTCTTAAACTGCTTTATCAGCGCCAGTGCCTTGGCCTCTCCGATGCCCTTTACCGATGTGAGTCCAAGCTCGAAGGCTGATTTTTTTCGCAGGTTCTTTTGATAAGATATGGCGAATCTGTGGGTTTCGTCCTGTATTCGTGTCAGCAGGGCAAATACGGGTTTGTTGGCCGATATTGATATTTCGCCGCCGTCTCCGGTTACCGCTCGTGTGCGGTGCTTTTTGTCCTTGACCATCCCGAAGATGGGAACCGACAGTCCTAACCCCGCCAGCACCTCGGATGCCGCCGACACATGACCCTTTCCGCCGTCTATCAGCACAAGATCGGGAAGTCTGCCGAATCCCTCATTGCTGTCCTTCTCGTCAAGGTATCGGGTAAACCTGCGGCTGAGCATCTCTCTCATAGACCCATAGTCGTCCCTCGTTCCGTCCGATTGCAGTGAAAACTTTTTATAGGCGTTCTTATACGGCTTGCCGCCTCGGAAGACAGTCATGCCGCCTACTATTCCCGAATCTCCCAGGTTAGAAACATCGTATGCCTCGATATAGTCGGGGGTTGTGTCGAGAGCCAGTAATGAGGCAAGTTCGTCCAGAATCTTTATCTCACGCCCTGCTCTGTCCAGTCTGTAGGCCAGCTGCTCTGCGGCATTTTGCGCCGCCATCTCAACCAGCTTGGCTCCCTGCCCCTGATTCGGGACAGACAGGCTAACCTTGTACCCGCTGAATTTTTCTATAAGCCTCAGGAGCATATCCTCTTCTGCGGGAGGTTTGTCCATATAAATCTGCCGGGGATAATCCTGCAAAGCCGATGAATATATCTGATAATACAACTCCTGCCGAACCGAATCGGCATTGTAGCAATCGTCTGTAATAAAGTGCCGCTTGTCAACAAGCTGACCGTTGCGGAATATCAGCACAACCACGCAGAGACAGGTCTCGGCAGAAACGGCCGCTATGACATCGAGCGGGAGTGATTTGTCTATAAATACCTTTTGCTTCTGGGTTATCTTGTTTATGATGTTTATCTTATCCCTGATCTTTGCCGCCTTTTCAAACTCAAGATTCTCTGAGGCAAGCTCCATCTGCGCCTTTAGCTCCTCCATCGAGCGGACTTCACCTGTTTTGATAAACTCCACGGCTTTTTTTATGGTTGCAAGATAACTCTCCTGCGAAATGTTCCCCCTGCATACACCCATACAGCGATTGATATGATAGTTGAGACAGGGTCGTCCCTTGCCCGCTTCAGACGGAAACTTTCGGTTGCAGGATGGCAGCATAAAGACCTTGTTGGCCGTGTCGGTAGTTTGACGTACCGAATAGGAGCTGACATACGGCCCAAGATATGTGCCGCCGCCGTCCTTTTGCATCTCGACCGTTATGCGGGGATATGTTTCCTCGGAAATTTTAACAAAGTGGTATCCCTTGCCATCCTTTAGCAGGATGTTGTATCTGGGGCTATGCTGTTTTATAAGAGAGTTTTCAAGCACCAGCGCCTCAAACTCGCTGTTGGTTACTATAAAGTCAAAATCACAGACATTCGCAACCATCCGCGCGGTCTTGAGATCATGTTCAAAACTCCCCCGAAAATAGCTGCTCACCCTGCTGCGGAGATTCTTGGCCTTTCCGATATAGATAATCTGACCCGCCGCATTCTTCATCAGATACACGCCGCTCGCCGTCGTTAGCCTACCCGCCTTTATCCGCAAGTTTTCCATGAGATACCTCTGTTTTAAAAACACTATAAGGGTATGGCTATACCGCCACACCCCAAAGACAATGCACAATTGACAATTGACAATTGACAATTACAGTAGGGATGACCGCCTCGGTCATCCGTGGTTATCACAGCGGCGGGGGTTTTCCCTAATCCGCAAATCCGCTGTTGACAAGGGTTACGAGAGAATCGACCGCTGCCGCTTCGTCAACGCCGTCTGCAATTATCCTGATATTTGCTCCTCCGACAATCCCGAGGGAAAGCACGCCCAATAGGCTCTTGGCATTAACGCGGCGTTCCTGCTTTTCTACCCATATAGACGACTTGAACTCGTTAGCTTTTTGAATAAAAAAGGTTGCGGGGCGGGCGTGTAAACCTACTTGATTCTTTATTTCTGCTTCCTTGAAATACATAAATAACTCCCCTACATAACAAAATGTGAATATTATTTATTATATCACCTAAATTCACGCCGTCAATGCCTAATTTATATGATTTTTCACTTTTTAGCAATATTTCTGCTTATTGTAACTATTGTTCAAAATATAAGGCTCCCGTTTGTGCAGTTTGCACAACTGAGCGGGCTGTATTTACGGCCAGTTTAAAGACGCTCGGTATCAACAGCTCGTATTTTTTCGCCTCCCGCAGAATCTCGTTCGCCTGATCGAGAGTGAAGAGGAACTCGTTACCCGCTATCTCCACAACGATATATTCATCGAGAGCCTGTGCCTGCAACACGGGAGTGTCCTGCCCGCTGTGTACTATCCGAGTATTCTCGACGGCGATATAGGAGTAATAGATAAACGCAAAAAAAATCAGCGTAATTATCATAGAAACTAACGATGTTTTCAGATTTTGCATAGCTTGCACACGTCCTGTAAATCCATTTTTACCACGAAAGGGAAAAACACCCGCCCTTGCAATAACCACGGATGACCGAGGGCGGTCATCCCTACGGGAAAACATCCGTCAGCGGTGGCGCCAGGGACAGACCACCCCGTCAAACACTATCGCAACTTTGTTGCGAGTGTTTGCCACCCCTCCCCAGAGGGGAATGACGGACAATTGACAATGAACAATGTACAATGGACAGTTACGGGGGCTTGAAATTATAGAAATTCAACTCTATTTTTGCCAGCAAGCTTACGTTTGCAATAATTGTCAATTGTTCATTGTCAACTGTTAATTGTCGTCGGGGTGCCGCCGCAGCGGCGGGTGTTTTTTCCCGTAGGGTACGCACCCCTGTGCGTACCGTGGATACAAATTGCCGGGTGGTCTGTAGGGATGACCGCCCTCGGTCATCCGTGTCCATTGTGGCGTGACGGAGAGGGCGGAGAGGGCAACTGTCCATTGTCAACTGTCCATTGTCAATTGTCTTAGCGTTTTCACCAGCGACTTCCCGAACAATTCTGCGGCATAGAGCGCCTCTTCAAGGCTGTTGCCGTGGCTTCCGACCTCTACTAAAAATGCGCCGGGTGATAGATCCTGATTGTATTTTCTGTAGGCAAAGAATACGGGCCGCATCAGATTCGGGTAGTCTGCGGCGATCTGCTGCTGAACCAGTGAACTGAACCTTAGGTTTTTCATGTAATCGGGATAGTTCATCATGCCGTTGTCGCATCCTGAGATGAGCATGAGCTGAGCGGCGTTTTTGCCGCCGATGTTGGCAACGGGGGCTACTCTGTCGCCGTTATCCCGATCAATGGCATCTCGGTGTATATCGAGGACCACCTTGATGGAGGGATACTGCTTGAGTGTATTCTGCACCGTGATTGCCGAACGCTCATAAGACCCTCTGTATGCCGGATAATCGTGCATGGTGGTGTCGTGTATAACCCCTATTCCCGCCTGCCGCAGTTGGTTGGCTATCATGGCTCCTACACTAACTATATTTACATTATGGTCAGTAGAGCGGTAATTATACGATTGGTCAAACAAATCAAACTCGCCGTCTTCAAAACTCTCGGTGGTGTGGGTGTGGTATATAAGCACCTGAGGCTGATCGCCGGCGGTCAGTCTGAACTCGGGCAGCTTGGCCGCTTCGGCTGCGATAAGCTCGTTGGCAAGAGAGGTCAGGTTGTTTATAAAGGTGTTGTTTTTAAGGGGGATGAAATTGGTTCCGCCGCCGCCCATGAGTGTTGTTCTTATAATAGGATGGGCAGGACTTCTGAGAGCCAGAGGAACGGCCGAAATAATCTCGGTCTCGGGTGCGGGTATCTCTATGGGATCAGCGCCTCCCTGCTCCTGCGGAGCGGTCTCGTCCGTGACAACTATGTTGTCTATGTTATGAAGACCCGCCGATATAGGAGCATCATCGAGGGTATCGTCTCCCCGTCTGTTGAGATCGAGAATCTGCCGAGGGTTGCTGTTGTCTGCTCCAAGCAGCGGACCCCGTCCCTTTTGCGGCATAACTACAGATGCCGAAAGCAGAGCCGCCCGCTCCAAAAATCGGGAAACGGGAACAACAGAGCCAATCATATAAATAGCGGCTATCAGCAGCGCCGACACCGCCGCCGTCTTTCTAAAACTACCTTTCTTTCGCATACTCTTCTCCATGATAATTATTATTATAAATTATATGCAGGAAGAAATAAGATTTATTACAATGCAGAATGCAGAATTAAGAATGCAGAATTGCCCTCTCCGTCATGCTAACGCATGACACCTCTCCCAAAGGGAGAGGCAAGGTGACACACGGAAATTGCGGTAATCACGGTACGCACAGGGGTGCGTACCCTACGGGCTTGAAATTATAATTGTTCATCGTTAATCGTGCATTGTTAATTGTTCAAGCCCCTTGCCCTCTTTCGTAAAGAGGGTGCCCTCGCAAGGGCGGGTGTTTTTCCCGTGGTTATAGCAAACCCTGTCCGTCACCTTGGCTCTCCCTTTGGGAGAGCTGTCGGCGGCAACGCCGACTGAGAGGGCGTTGCGGGGCGGGTGTAGAAAATAGGAGTTTGCAGGTATGAGTATATACGGCAGTTTTGCGAGATTTTATGATCTGCTGAGCCATGATGTAGATTATGCGGCTAAGGCGGAACACATAGCATCGATTTTGGACAGTGCCGGGATCAAGGAGGGCATATTGCTCGACCTTGCCTGCGGCACGGGGATGCTTTCGGTGCGTTTTGCCGATATGGGATACGATGTTATCGCTGTAGACGGCTCGGCGGAAATGCTTTCTATAGCGGCGGACGAGAGAAACCGCCCGAATATCATATACATATGCCAAAGGATGGAGGAGCTTGAGCTCTACGGCTCTGTGCGGGCGATCGTCTGTATGCAGGACAGCCTTAATCACATTACCGACAGCGCCGCATTGCAGACCGCTATGTCAAGAGCGGCAGAGTATCTCGAGCCTGACGGAATCTTTGTCTTTGATGTAAATTCTGTCTACAAACACCGCAGCGTTCTTGCAGACAACACCTTTGTGCAGGAGCATGACGGGTTGTATTTGGTTTGGCGTAACCAACCCTTAGAGGATGATATTACAGAGATGACACTCGATATATTTGAGCAGACGGTCATAGGCTATGAGCGGTATACAGAGCATATAACCGAGAGGGCATACGGCCACGATGAGATTATAGATTTTATAAAAACAGCGGGACTTGTCTATATAGACAGCTATGACGGGGACAGTTTTGGTCCCGTTGCACCCGATTCTCAGAGGATACTATACATAACAAAAAGGAAGTAATCTATGCGACATATATTTATTATAAATCCGGCTGCGGGAATCAGGGATGTTTCGCAGGAGCTGCAGGAGAAGATTCTGCTTGCTTCGGCAAAATCGGGAACTCCCTGCGATATTTTTACAACAGACACGCATGGAGATATAGAGAGATATATCCGTGACACCATAGCGGCCGACAGCGGACAGCCCATGCGGTTCTACATCTGCGGAGGGGACGGAAGCCTGAGCGAGGCCGCAACGGCGGCCGCTAATAACCCCAACATAGCTATAGGATGTATACCGGCAGGAAGCGGGAACGATTTTGTCAAGAACTTTCCGGACAGGGATTTTCACAACATAGAGCGGCAGTTAGCGGCGCCCGACAGACCGATAGACCTCATAAATGTCGGCGACAGATACTGCATAAACATAGCCAGTGTCGGGTTTGATGCCAATGTGGCCTATAATATGCAGAAATTCAAGCGTATCCCCTTTATCAGCGGCAATGCCGCCTATTCTCTATCATTGCTCTACAGTCTGCTGAGCCGAATCAACACCGAGTATACCATAACCGTTGACGGACAGGAGCAGGCAGGAGGCAAATATCTGCTTGCCGCCATCGCTAACGGCATCAGCTATGGGGGACACTATAAGGCGGCGCCATACGCCAAGACAGACGATGGGATTTTGGATCTATGCGCTATTAAAAAAATCTCACGGGCTTTTATACTAAAGTTTATAAAGATATTCGAGAAGGGCGAGCATCCCGAAAGGCTGAAGAAATACACCGACTACAGAAAATGCAGCACTGTCGGAATCCGCCATAAAAAGAAGGTCAGGGTCAACATAGACGGCGAGGTTTATATAATGGAATCGCCTGTGTTTAGGATAATCCCTAATGGTCTGCGGTTTATACTGCCGACTCCCTCTTCGTCACGCCCTCTCCGTCATGCTAACGCATGACACCTCTCCCAAAGGGAGAGGCAAGGACACCCACGAAATTTGTATAGGACACTCTTGGCTCTCCCTTTGGGAGAGCTGTCGGCGGCAACGCCGACTGAGAGGGCGGCAATTGATCAACTATTAATTGTCGTCGCCGCTATCATCAGCGGCATTGTCAGCACCGACAGCATTGTTGTAAGTCCGGTGATTTCCCCTGCGAGGACGGTGTTTCTGCCGTATCGTGCCGCAAACAGCGAGACATTTGCGGCGGTTGGTGCACAGGCGGCTATTATAATCGCCTTGACGATAATGCCCTCTATTCCGGCAAGATACATCAGTGCCAGAGCCGCAGAGGGGAAGATCAGCAGCCGCAAAAACGCCTGCAAATACAGCCTCGAATCCTTGACCATTGCCGCAAAATCCACCTTGACCATAAATGTTCCTATAACAATCATGGCAAGAGGTGTGTTTAGTCCGGCTATGTATCTTACGGCGTTTGCGGCGGGCAGAGCGATTCCGTGAAACTCTGCGGGTATTATGTTGCTCAGCAGGAAGAATGGCAGAGCTATCGCCGTTCCCATAACTCCGGGCGAGAGAAGCGCCTTACGCACCGATATTTCTTTCTTGTCGCCCGACATGATGAAGACACCGTGCGTCCACATAAAGATGTTGAAGACAACTAAATAGACAACCCCGTAAAGCACACCCTCGGTGCCCAGTATAGCGGTGGTTAGCGGAAGCGCCATAAAGCCGCAGTTTGAGTATATCAGCGAACATCGGAACACCTCTTTTTCACGCTTGAATATCGGCTTGCTCATAAATATGAAGAGCGTTTGCGTTCCTATAGCACAGGCCGCCGCTATGAGTATGCTGTATACCTTTGACGAATCAAACTGCTGTGAGGTTATCTCGCTTATTATAATACACGGAACTACCACCATCAGCAGGAGATTGGTCATTTGCTTTGCTCCTCTTGCGGTAATCAGTTTTAGCCGCATCAGCAGATACCCCACCCCTATCATAAGGAACATGGTCACAACCTGCTTAAATATTGTAAAGGCATCGTTTAACATATATATTCTCCCTAAAAAAATAACTGTCCGTAGCTCAATTGGATAGAGTACCAGACTCCGACTCTGGCGGTTGTGGGTTCGATTCCCGCCGGGCAGACCAAAATGTGCCTCTGAAACGCCCTCTCAGTCGGCGTTACCGCCGACAGCTCTCCCAAAGGGAGAGCCAAGAATATCCTATGCAAATTTTGTCCGTCACCTTGCCTCTCCCTTTGGGAGAGGTGTCATGCGTTAGCATGACGGAGAGGGCATGACGGAAAGGTCGGCAATTGTCCGTCGTATCCATTCAAAAATTCTGCTCCGGTCATTCTGCGTTTTCCTTCCGGCTGGACCTCGGTCAGTTCTATCCCGCCATCGCCGCATATCAGCACCGGTCTTCCCGAAATGTTTGCTATCTGCCCGGGTGTTCCGTCCGCCGCAGTGATACACGAGCGGTATATCTTGAGCCTTTTATCACCGACAGTAATAACTGCCGCAGGCCACGGTGACAGCCCTCTTATAAGATTATGCAGCTCCTGTGCGGATTTAGTAGGGTCTATGGCCGAATGTTCCCTTGAGAGCATCGGCGCATGACTGCTAAGGCTGTCATCTTGAGGCGTGGGTGTGATCTCGGTTATTCTGTCCAGCGTTTCTGTGATTAGCTCGGCGCCCATTTCTGCCAAGCGTATAAACAGATCGCCCGACGTCTCATCCTGAGCTATCTCTGTCGGTCTTTGCAGGAGTATGTCGCCTGTGTCCAGCCCCTCCGCCATCAGCATAGTCGTGATTCCCGTAACGGGGTCGCCGTTTATAACGCTCCACTGTATCGGGGCGGCGCCACGGTATTTTGGCAGGAGAGAGGCGTGTACATTAATACAACCGTGTTTTGGTATATCGAGAATGGCTTTCGGCAGGAGCTTGCCGTATGCCGCTACGACAATAGCCTCAGGCTCTAAGCAACGCATGAGTTCCTCCTGCCCCCTTAGCTTGTCGGGTTGGTATACCGGAATATCCATAGAAACCGCATACTCCTTAACGGGAGGTGCGGTTAGTTTGTATCCCCTGCCTTTGGGTTTGTCGGCCTGGCAGAAAACGGCGGCAATCTTATGCCCCGATTCTATCAGCGCCTTGAGACTTGGCAGGGCAAAGTCGGGAGTTCCCATAAAAACAATCTTCATCTATCTCGCCTTTCTTTTGCGTTGCCGTGCAATTTTTTCACGTTCCTCTTTGCTGACCTTGTGGAGACCCCGCGCTATATCCATGAAAAGAACCCCGTCCAGATGATCGATCTCGTGGCACATCGCCCGCGCTAAATACTCCGAACCCTTGATTCTGACCTTCTTGCCGAATCTGTCATAGCCGTCTATCTCCACCCTTGCAGGACGGGTAACCGTCCCGTACAAAGACGGGAAGGACAGGCAGCCCTCCTGCTCATCGATCCTGCCCTTCTCGAAAACGATTACGGGATTTATCAGCTCGACAAGACCATCGCCCACATCTATGACGGCGGCTCTCCGCAAAATGCCCACCTGAGGTGCGGCAAGACCGACACCCTCGGCTCCATACATAGTGTCTCTCAAATCATCGAGCAAATTCCACAGCTTACTGTTAAACTCGGTTATTTCCCTGGATTTTTTTCTTAATACGACAGTTTCATCGTTTAATATAGTCCTTATCGCCAATATAATTACTCCTTTTAATGTTGCTACGGAAGACCTCCCCGCCCTTGTGGTAATCACGGATGACCGAGGGCGGTCATCCCTACACGCCCTCTCAGTCGGCGTTGCCGCCGACAGCTCTCCCAAAGGGAGAGCCACGAATATCCTATGCAAATTGCGGGGTGCCTGTAGGGGCGGCAACCTGCCGCCCGTGGGCGTAAACAGGGCGTTTTTTATATCCACGGTATGCACGGGGGTGCATACCCTACAGACCACCCCGTCAAACACTATCGCAACTTTGTTGCGAGTGTTTGCCACCCCTCCCCAGAGGGGAATTGGAAATTAT
>WRME01000064.1 GCA_009777275.1 Oscillospiraceae bacterium | reverse complement strand
CCCAACCGAACCTTTGTGGGGGGTGTTGCCCCCCCCCCCCCGGGGGGAAATTGAAAATTATAGTATGCAGCCCCCCTCCCCCTCGGGGGGGGGGTGCCGCCGCAGCGGCGGGGTGGTCTGCTACAGGGTGCCGCCGCAGCGGCGGGTGTTTTTATCCCCTTTTGTTCATTATTCCCTCGGCAATGGATTTGGGGACTTCGATATAGCTGTCGGGTTCCATAGAGAACTGACCTCTGCCCTGTGTTTTAGACCGCAGATTGTTGGCGTATCCAAACATCTCTGAGAGCGGGACAAGTGCGTTGATCTCCTGAGCGTTCTGCCTTGCTTCCATGCCCTGAATCTGTCCACGTCTTGAGTTTAGATCACCGATAACGTCTCCCATATATTCCTCTGCGACAATAACGACAACTTTCATTATCGGCTCGAGAATAACAGGGTCGGCCTTTTTCATCGCTTCTTTAAATGCCTGAGAGCCTGCCATCTTAAATGCCATTTCAGATGAGTCAACCTCGTGGAAAGAGCCATCGTAGAGAGTAACCTTTACATCTACTACCTGGTATCCCGCCATTGTACCCGCCTGCATAGCGCCCTTGATGCCCGCATCTACCGCAGGAATATATTCCTTGGGTATAGTTCCGCCGACAATCTTATTGACAAACTCGTAACCCTTGCCCGATTCGTTGGGCTCAACCTTGATCTTGACATGGCCGTATTGACCTTTACCGCCCGACTGCCGCACATATCTGTGGTCTACATCTGTTTCCTTGCGGATGGTCTCCTTGTAAGAAACCTGAGGAGCTCCGACATTTGCCTCTACCTTAAACTCACGCAGCAGCCTGTCTACTATAATCTCAAGATGGAGTTCGCCCATTCCCGAAATTATTGTCTGACCCGTCTCTTCGTTGGTATAGGTCTTGAATGTCGGGTCTTCTTCAGCAAGTTTTGATAGGGCTATACCCATCTTCTCTTGACCCGCTCTTGTTTTAGGCTCGATAGCCAAGCTGATAACCGTCTCGGGAAACTCCATAGATTCGAGTATAACGGCCGACTTTGTCTCACAGAGAGTGTCTCCGGTTGTGGTATTTTTCAATCCCACAACGGCTGCAATATCTCCGGCATATATGGTGTCAATATCCTGCCTGTGGTTAGCGTGCATCTGCAGAATACGTCCTATCCTCTCGGAGCCGTCTTTGGTTGAGTTGTAGATAGCGCTTCCGGATTTTATAGAACCGGAATAGACCCTGATAAAACAGAGTTTGCCGACATGGGGGTCGGTCGCTATCTTAAAGGCAAGCGCCGAAAAGGGTGCGTCGTCGTTTGACGGCCTGGTTGTTTCGTTGCCGTTTTTGTCGATACCCTTTATGTCGGGGACATCGACAGGTGCGGGCATATAGTCTATAACGGCATCGAGTACCTTCTGCACACCCTTGTTTTTATAGGATGTTCCGCATACAACCGGAACCATGTTAAGGTTGATGGTGCTCTTTCGGATACACTTTTTTATCTCTTCTACCGTCAGTTCTTCGCCCTCAAGGTATTTTTCCAGCACATCCTCATACTGATCGGCTACAGTCTCGAGCAGTTTTGCCCGATACTCTTCGGCAAGCTCGGCAAGATCCTCCGGTATCGGCTCAACCCTGAGATCCTTTCCGATGTCGTCATAATAGACATACGCCTTTTGTTCAACAAGATCGACAATTCCCTTAAAATCAGCCTCGGCCCCTATAGGCAGCTGTATCGGAACAGGGTTGCAGCTGAATCTGTCGTTCATCATCTGAACAACATTGAAAAAATCCGCTCCCATAATGTCCATCTTGTTTACATAAGCCATACGGGGAACCCCGTATTTATCCGCCTGCCGCCAAACCGTTTCCGATTGCGGCTCTACGCCGCCCTTTGCACAAAAAACCGTAACCGATCCGTCAAGAACCCTCAGCGATCGCTCTACCTCAACGGTAAAGTCAACGTGTCCGGGGGTATCTATAAGATTGATTCTGTGGTCATTCCAATAGGCTGTAGTAGCGGCCGAAGTTATGGTTATCCCTCTCTCCTGCTCCTGCTCCATCCAGTCCATCGTAGCGGCGCCCTCATGCACCTCGCCCAGCTTGTGCGTTCTGCCTGTGTAGAACAAAATACGCTCTGAGGTGGTTGTTTTACCCGCATCTATATGCGCCATAATACCGATATTTCTTGTCTGTTCCAATGATACGTCTCTTGGCATAAAAATCTCAAATCTCCTAACCTAACTGATTAACTACTAACAATTTAATGACAAAAATAACTGTCAACTGTCAACTGTCAACTGTCAATTGTATCGTCACCATCTATAGTGTGCAAAGGCCTTGTTAGCCTCGGCCATTCTGTGGGTGTCTTCCCGTCTTTTGCAGGCGTTGCCCGAACTGTTAAGGGCATCCATAAGCTCTCCGGCAAGACGCTGTCTCATGGTCTTTTCTCCCCGTCCTCTTGCATAGAGCGTCAGCCATCTCAGACCCAAGGTCTGCCGTCTGTCCGAACGCACCTCGATGGGGACCTGATAGGTAGCGCCGCCGACACGTCTTGCTTTTACCTCCAACATGGGCATGATGTTCTCCATAGCCTGCTCGAAAACCTCGAGCGGCTCTTTGCCTGTCTTATCCTTAACAATGTCGAATGCTCCGTAAACAATCTGCTGCGATACTCCCTTTTTTCCGTCAAGCATAATATTATTGATCAGTCTTGTAACCAATTTTGAATTATACAACGGATCAGGCAGCACATCGCGCTTTGGAATTCTGCCTCTTCTCGGCATTTTCCTTCCCTCCTTCATAATATCAAGGATTCGGGCCTCACCCGATTCCTTATGAAATCACAGGTACTCGAAAGTAAATCTTCCGTCATGCCAAACACTTACAATTAACAATGAACAATTAACGATTAACAATTTTTGTATTTGCTCCGCAAAGTTTATTCTACATTCTGCATTCTGCATTATTAATTGTAAATGTTTGGCTTTGCAGAAATTATTTTTTCGCTGCTCCTGCTTTCGGGCGTTTTGCTCCGTATTTGGAACGCCCCTGCATCCTTTGCGAGACTCCCTGTGAATCAAGGGTACCGCGGATAATGTGGTAACGTGTTCCCGGCAAATCCTTAACACGACCGCCTCTTACCAAAACAACACTGTGTTCCTGAAGATTGTGTCCGATTCCCGGAATATAGGCAGTGACCTCAATCCCGTTTGAAAGACGAACCCTCGCAACCTTTCTCAGAGCGGAGTTGGGCTTTTTGGGTGTAAAGGTTTTTACCGAAGTACACACCCCCCGTTTTTGCGGGCTGCTCATGTCGGTCTGACGCTTAGAAAGCGAGTTCAATCCCTTTTGAAGAGCGGGAGCGGTAGATTTCTTAAAAGAAACCTCTCTGCCTGTTCTTACCAGCTGGTTAAATGTTGGCATATTGCACCTCCTTTTTTATAGCATTACCACAGCCGAAATAACTGCGGACTAAAACTATATCATGCTCACTGCCGTTTGTCAATAGTTTGCGGTGATATTTTAACTATATTATAACCATATTATATTGTTTCTTGTAAATTTAGTAAATTTAACGAAAAAATAGACCTTTCTGTTATGTTATGATGGAGAGGGATGACCGGGGGTGCAATAACCACGGATGACCGAGGGCGGTCATCCCTACTGCCCTCTCCGTCATGCTAACGCATGACACCTCTCCCAAAGGGAGAGGCAAGAAAAACACCCGCATAAGCGGGTGTTTTTCTTGTAGGGTACGCACCCCGTGCGTACCGTGGATACAAAAATGCCGTGTTTGTGCCAACGGGCGGCAGATTGCCGCCCCTACGGTAATCCCCTGCCCTCTTTCGTAAAGAGGGTGCCGCCGCAGCGGCGGGTGTTTTTCCCTTATCACTCAAGCCGTTCCTTTATCTTGTCGCATATGCTCTTGACCGTTTTGTCGGCCGTTTCTTGATCGGCACATTCGGCCATGACCCTGATCAGCGGCTCTGTTCCGGATGCGCGGACGAGAACTCTGCCGCTGTTGCCGAGTTTGTCTTCAACGCTCTTTATGTATGCTTTGATCTCGTTATCGCTGTCCAGAGCTTTTTTCATATCATCGGATGCCGTTATGTTTTGCATGGTCTGCGGGTATCTCTTCATAATTGCGGCAAGTTCAGACATTTTGCAGCCTTTTTCTTTTAACACACTCAGCAGCTGTATTGCGCTCAGCTGACCGTCTCCGGTTGAGCAATAGTCTCCGAATATGATATGCCCCGATTGTTCTCCGCCCAAGACATAGCCGTTTTCCAGCATATTTTCCAGCACATATCGGTCGCCTACCTTTGTCTTAACGGCATTGATACCATGAGCTTCGGCAAAACGATAGAATCCCAAATTAGACATAACCGTAACGGTTACGGTGTTTTTTGCCAGTCTGCCCTTGTCGCTGAGCGACTTTGCCAAAATGGCCATGATTTTATCGCCGTCTACCATGCCGCCGTTTTCGTCAACCGCAAGACAGCGGTCGGCATCACCATCGAAAGCGATTCCGGCATCAAGATTGTTGTCCTGTACAAATCTGCTCAGCCGATCCATTTCGGTCGAGCCGCAGTCTTTGTTTATGTTGATTCCGTCCGGTTTGTCGGCTATGACATAAGCCTTAACCCCAAGCCTTGCAAAGAGCTTTTCGGCGGTTGCGGCGGCGCTTCCGTTAGCACAGTCTACCGCTATTTTCATGCCCGACAGGTCGCCCGATACGGTCGAAACAAGATGGTCTATGTAATCGGCATTGGCGGTGTCGTCAAGATGGTATATCCTGCCTACCTCCGTTCCTACCGACAGGGGGCATCGCCCCGATTCGATGAGTTCTTCTATCTCGTTTTCTATATCATCGCCCAGTTTGTACCCCTCGGACGAAAAGAGCTTGATTCCGTTAAATTCCGCCGGATTGTGCGAGGCCGAAATCATTACACCTGCATCGGCGTTATACTTCTTAACAAGATAGGCAACGGCAGGGGTTGGAACCGCTCCGATCAAATAGGCGTCCGATCCTACCGAACATATTCCGGCAGTAAGGGCGGCAACCAGCATATCGCTCGAAACCCTCGTGTCCTTTCCTATGATGATCTTGGCCTTGTGATTGGCATGGCTCGTAAGCACCGAAGATGCCGCCTGACCTATCCTCATAGCAAGGTCGCAGGTGAGTTCTCCCGTGTTGACTATCCCCCTCACTCCGTCTGTCCCGAATATCTTTCCCATAATCTCATCCTTTCTGTAATTGCTATACGCCCCGTAGGGTACGCACCCCCGTGCGTACCGTCCTTTGACAGCACGGACGAACAGTGCGGACGAACGAAGTTCGTCCCTACAGTGTCATTTGTTCATTAATCTCTATGCCTAAATGTTTGCAGGCGCTTGCGGTAGCCATTCTTCCGCGGCTGGTGCGCTGCAAGAATCCGAGTTGGATCAGATAAGGCTCATTAACGTCTTCTATCGTTACAGCCTCTTCTCCAACCGTTGCGGCGAGCGTTTCTAACCCCACGGGTCTTCCGCCGTAGTTTACTATCATAGTATGCAGCATACGCCGATCGAGTGAATCCAGCCCCAACTCGTCTATGTCCAGTTTGCGTAGCGTGAGGTCTACAATCTCCTTTGATATTCTTCCGTCTCCCACAACCTGGGCAAAATCCCGCACACGCTTGAGAAGACGGTTGGCGATTCGGGGCGTTCCTCTCGATCGTTTGGCAAGCTCCATGGCTCCGTCTTTTTCACAGGCTATTTTCAGCAGCGATGCACTGCGGGTTACTATAGTCGCCAGCTGTTCGGGGGTGTAGAGTTCAAGCCGCATTATTATACCAAACCTGTCCCGCAGCGGGGATGTTAGCTGTCCCGCTCTCGTGGTTGCTCCGACAAGGGTGAAGGGGGCAAGATTGAGCCGCATAGACTGTGCCGACGGCCCGTTGCCTACTATAAACTCGAAAACTCCGTCCTCCATAGCGGGATAGAGCTTTTCCTCTATGAGCATGGACAGGCGGTGAATTTCGTCGATAAAAAGCACATCACCCGAATCGAGATTGGATAAAACAGCGGCAAGATCGCCCGGCTTTTGTATAGCGGGCCCGGATGTAATCTTTATATTAACCCCCATCTCGTTGGCGATAATCATAGACAGCGTTGTCTTGCCAAGTCCGGGAGGGCCGTATAAAAGCAGGTGGTCTAAAGGCTCTCCCCGCTTTTTCGCCGCCTCTATATAGACCTTGAGATTCTCCTTAACAATGTCCTGCCCGATATATTCAGACAATACCTTTGGACGCAGACTAAACTCAACCTCCTCATCCTCAGGAACATAGACAGGAGAGGTTATACGGTTCTCATAATCAGGATCATGGTGATTCATTTTTGTTTCCCCTTATTTCGTGCATATCGCTTGACTTGCACGGAAAAATGTGATATAATATATTTACAATCTAATTAGAATAAAAAACAGGAGGTTTTTATTATGTCTCAAACCATTAATGTAACAATTCGCCTTGAAAAAGATATAAAGGAAAGCGCTGAAAATTTGTTTAATAATCTTGGCATGAATTTGTCAACCGCATTTAACATCTTCGCTCGCCAATCGTTACGCCAAGGCAAGATCCCGTTTGAAATTTATGACCCTTTTTATAGCGAAAAAAACCAAAAACGTCTCGCTCGTTCGATAGCCAACGCTGAATCCGGACGTGTGACTGTACGAGAATTGATTGAGGATTAAAATTATGCAAAAAGCATGGACAGATGAAGCGTGGGAAGATTATTTATATTGGCAAACTCAGGATAGAAAAACTCTCAAGAAAATCAACAATCTACTAAAAGATATTGATCGGGATCCTTTTTGCGGTATCGGCAAGCCTGAACCTCTTATAGGCAATCTTCAAGGATATTGGAGCAGGCGTATAGACGATAAGAATCGAATAATTTATAAGATAAGGGATGAGCAGATTATAATCGCCCAATGCGGCACACATTATGATGAATAAAAAGGCTATCCTCGGAATAGCGCTTGCAGGGCGGCTTTGACCTGCTCTTCTACCGACAGTCCCTCCGGCAATGCCGCAACTGCGGCTACCGCTTCGTTATGACTGTATCCGAGAGCAAGCAGGGCATCTGCCGCTGTGACCTGATCTGCGGCCGATCCGGATGTAAGCGTGATTTCGTTCATGGCCGATTTAGCGGGATTGCCGCTTAGCTCGAGTATTATTCTCTGTGCCAGCTTAGGGCCGATTCCCTTAGCCTTTGATATAAGCTTGGCATCCCCTGAGGCGAGAGCTTGGGTTAGTTTGTTCGGGGTGAAGATAGAGAGAAGAGAGAGGGCCATCTTGGCACCAACCCCCGATACGGTGATCAGCCGCTTAAATGCGGCAAGTTCCTCTTCTTTTTCAAATCCGTATAACTCAAGCGCATCCTCACGAACAAGCAGCCATGTCAACAGCGCCGCCTCTTCTCCTATTTTGGGCAGGGCAGAGGCGGTTACAAGGGATGTTTTTATCTCAAACCCAACCCCGCCAACCTCGATAACGGTGATATAGTAACTGTCGCAAACTCCGCCGTAGGTGATTTTGCCTCTTAAACTTCTTATCATGCTTACTCCTATTTTACATTAATTATAGACCGTGAACTAAACCCATGGCATATAGCCACGGCAAGGGCATCGGCGGTATCGTCAAGTTTTATTGTTGTTTGCAGATTCAGTATTCGGGCGGTCATTTCCATGACCTGCTTTTTTGTTGCCTTGCCGTACCCGACCGTCGCTTGCTTTACCTGCAGCGGCGTATATTCATAGACGGCAACGCCATTCTCTTGCCCCGCAAGAAGTATCACGCCTCGAGCCTGAGAGACATCTATAGCCGTCTTTTGGTTGGTGGTGAAATACAATCGCTCAACCGCCATCACATCTATGTTATATGTATCAATAATCTCGCTTATACGATTATAGATCACAGACAAACGCTCGGGGAAAGACATATCTGCATCGGTGGTTACGGCACCGTGGGCAAGCACGGTGAATCGGTTTTTGTCATAATCCGCCACCCCGTATCCGACAATGGCGTACCCCGGATCGATTCCCAATATAATCAATAGCAAGTCCTGCCTTTTTTGTTTTAATTGCATTGTATCACATATCACGTCATCCGTCAATAGAGAGGAAGAGGGCGGCATTCTGCATTCTGCATTCTTAATTCTGCATTGTATCACATATCACGTCATCCGTCAATAGAGCTGAGGGCAGCAAATGCCTGCCGTATATTGGAAACGCCCATAATATCTATTCCGTATGAATCTATATCTCCGATCTGATTCAGAGACTGCTTGGGAATGATACATTTAGCAAATCCCAGCCGTGCCGCCTCTTTGACCCTTGCGGTTATGTTAGAAATGCCCCGTATCTCTCCGGTTAATCCTATTTCGCCAAAAGCCACAACCTCATGCGGTATGACCTTGTCCTTGAGGCTCGACACAAGCGCCATCGCCACGGCAAGATCGGCGGCGGGTTCATCCAGCTTCATGCCTCCCGCAATATTTATATACACATCGCTTGCCGCAAAAAAGTATCCTATTCTTTTTTCCAGCACAGCCAAAATCAATGTCATTCGGTTGTAATCAAATCCCGCCGTCATTCTTCTGGGCGTGCCGAATCCCGTCTTGGTAACCAAAGCCTGAACCTCGGCTAAAATGGGACGTGTTCCCTCCATAACACAGGCGGCGCAGGTACCCGATACTCCCGCCGGTCTTCCCTCAAGCAGCCTGGCTGATGGGTTTTCGACCTGACCCAAGCCGTTGTCCCGCATCTCAAAGACGCCTATTTCGTTGGTAGGGCCGTATCTGTTCTTGACCGCCCTGAGTATGCGGTACGAAAAATTGCGATCCCCCTCAAAGTACAACACGGCATCAACAGCGTGTTCCAAAACCTTTGGCCCTGCTATGTTGCCGTCCTTGTTGACATGACCCACCAGGAATATGGGGATGTCCTCACTCTTTGCCGTCTGCATAAAGGCGTTGGCGGTTTCCCGCACCTGCACGACGCTTCCGGCGGCCGACTGTATCTGCGGCAGTACCATGGTTTGGATAGAATCTATCATCACAATGCCGGGTTTGTGCTTTTTTATAACGCCTACGATCTCCTCAGCGTTGGTATGTGCAATAAGATACAGATTCTCTCTGCTTACGCCGATTCGCTCGGCTCTCAGCTTGATCTGCTTGGCGCTCTCCTCACCCGTGACATAGAGAACCGAATGATCGCCGCCTAAGTATTGGCATATCTGCAGCAGCAGGGTTGACTTGCCGATACCCGGGTCTCCGCTGAGCAGTATCAGCGATCCCTTAACTATACCGCCGCCCAAAACCCGGTCAAGCTCGTCCGCTCCGGTCTTATATCGTATCTCGTGGTCGATCTCAAGCCCGCCCACCGATACAGGAACAGGGAGATTGATATTCCCCGCCTGTCTTGTTCCGACAGTCCGCAGATCGGCAACCCCCTGCTCCATGCTGTTCCATTCGCCGCAGCTCTCGCACCGCCCGCTCCATTTAGCGGACGAATGCCCGCACTGCCCGCATATGTATATTTCTTTGTTTTTCATGTTTTTATTATAAGCTATTGTAATGATAATGTCAAGGGCTTTGAAACGCCCTCTCAGTCGGCGTTACGGCGGCACCCTGCAGCAGACCACCCCGCCGCTGCGGCGGCACCCCCCCCCCCAGGGGGAGGGGGGGGTCGCACCTTAATTTTCTATTTTCCCCTCCGGGGG
>WRME01000063.1 GCA_009777275.1 Oscillospiraceae bacterium | reverse complement strand
ATAGTATGCAAGCCCCAATTCCCCTCTGGGGAGGGGTGCCGCCGCAGCGGCGGGGTGGTCTGTAGGGGCGGCAATCTGCCGCCCGTGATTATTGCGGCGGCGGGTGTTTTTTCTGTTGACATTTTCACAATATGCGGGTATAATAACCATATCATACGAAAGGGGAAGGAATATGAAAAAGGTTTTGGTTCTGCATGGACCCAATATCAACATGATTGGAGAGCGGGAGCCGTCGATATACGGCAAGGAGACCTATGACGATATTAACAGCGACATCCTAAAAGAGAGTGAAGCCATGGGGATTGACTGCGAGATTTTCTTTTCTAACCATGAGGGAGCTCTTGTCGATCGGATACAGGCGGCTCGGAAAAAGCATGACGGTATGATAATCAACGCAGGCGCCCTGTCGCATTACAGCTACTCTATCCGCGATGCTATTGCCAGCGTGTTAATACCCTGTATAGAGATACACTGCTCCAATATATACAAGCGGGAAGAGTTTCGCCATCATTCGGTCATTTCGCCTGTATGCGCCGGATGTATAACAGGATTCGGCAAACAGAGCTATATCCTTGCCCTCCACGGGCTTAAAAAGATGCTATAGGTGATCTGATGGACAGTACAGACAGAATAAAAAGACTTCAACAGCAGATTCCCGATCATCTTGACTGCGTGATTATAAAAAACCGGGTGAATCGTTTTTACTTTACCCGGTTTTTGTCGTCTGCCGGAGTGTTTGTTGTAACACGGGAGAGAGCTATTCTTCTCACAGACTTTCGTTATCACGAAAAGGCGGTCAAGACCGCCAAAGGATGTGAGGTGCTTCTCTTAAAAGACGACACGATGGGGCAGCTGATGACCTCACTTGCCGTCATAACGGCGGGTGTGGAGGAGGATCACGTCACGCTGAGCGAGTTTGCCGATATGAAGATAAAGTATGGCAACATCATCTTCTCGGAACAGGCAGGAATAAGCGGAATCATATCAGACATGAGATCGGTAAAATCGGGGGCGGAGATAGACAGGATAAAGGCGGCGCAGAGCATAACCGATGCCGCATTTGAACATATGCTTGAGTATTTGCGGACGGGACTTACCGAGCTTGAGGTTGCTCTGGAGATAGAGCGGTTTATAAGAAAATCAGGCGGATTGCCCGCCTTTGATATAATTGCCGTGTCGGGAGAAAATTCGTCATTGCCCCACGGTACTCCGGGGGAGAGGGTCATACAAAAAGGCGACCTACTGACTATCGACTTCGGCGCCTGTCTCGATGGATATAACAGCGATATGACCCGAACGGTTGCCTTTGGAGAGATAGACGGTCAAAAACGCAGACTGTATGACACCGTTCTTGCCGCACAGGAGCTTGCGGTTGAATCGGTGCGGGAGGGCGTTCTTGCAAAGGATGCCGACAAGACGGCCCGTGATTATATAGAAAATAGCGGGTATAAGGACTGCTTCGGGCATGGTCTTGGTCATGGGATCGGTCTTGAGGTACACGAGAATCCGTTCCTGTCACAAAAGCACAAAAATGCCCTCAAAGAGGGCATGGTTGTAACTATAGAACCGGGGATATACATGGCGGGGAAATACGGCGTTCGTATAGAAGACATGGTTGTCGTGGGTAAAAACGGCGCCGAAAACCTCACCAAAAGCACCAAAGAGCTTATAATCTTAAACTAACAGACTAAATAGCAATCCCGACTGGGCGTTGGTGTTTGTAATCATATTTGCTATTCCTACATTTGTCATAGATTTGACAAGATCGTTAAATCCGTTGCTGAAGATGTTTCCGGAAGAATCGCCGCTTGTTGTGCTTTTCATCAGCTGATTAAAGCCCTGACGAGACGTTTCGGAATACATAACCGAGTAGGCGTTTCTCGTTATATCTCTGATGTTGTTGCCGAAAGAGGTAACCCCCTGAAAGTTTCTGACAAAACTGCCGTCCGAGATAGCGTTGGCGAGTTTGGTTGCGTCGGATATTTTCAGACTGCCGCTCGAATCAACGGTGATTCCTGAGAATCCAAGGGAATGGCTGTTTGTGCGGGCGGCTCTGTCCATTTGACCTGTCATCATGGAAGAGGATAGAACCGATTCACGCATTTTGTTGTATGTATCAACAAACTGCTGCACCTTTGCCGTTGCCGCCTCAGTATCATGCCTGTAGGTGAGTTGGACCGATCCTGTCGCCTTTAGGTCGGCCGTTACGCCGCTCTGCAGCTGTACGCCCTCGTTTGTCTGAGAGGTCATCTCCCTGCCGCCTACAGAATACACGGCGTTTTGCGCCGTGCGCTCAACGTTGCTCATATCGGCGGCACTATTGTCAACCACCGTAAAGCCGCCTCCCAACTCTCCGGTTTGTGTTCCCTCGAGTCTTAGACTTACGTTTCCGTCACTCTCGATAAGCGATGCCTTTACCCCTGCATCAGAGCTGTTTATCTGCTCCGCCATAGACTTCATGGCGTCTAAATTCGTTTCGTTTTCCTTGATCTCCACGCTGAACGACTGCGTTTTGCCCGAAGAATCGGTAATGCTAAGGTCAAAACTATCGCCCAGATTATTTACATCTGCGGCAAGGACGGCCCCTTGATTCACCTGAGTTTGTGCAAGCTGTTTAACCTCCACATTGGTGGTCGTAAACCTCGACACAGGCGCATTTTTACCGACATCCGCCGACAAAATCTTATCATCGGAATAGACGGCAGTTCTGTCTATACTGCTCGAAAACTGTGACAGAGAGGACATTCCCATTATCGCAGACTGCAGCTCGGCCGCACTCGAACGAATGTCCCCAAGATCGCTGAACAGCGAATAATTAAATGGATTCTCCTTGGGAGCAGCAGCACTGCTCTTCTGGATATTATCCATCATATTCTTAGCGATGTTAGAAATGCTGTTAAAGGTGTTAATACTGTTATCAAAGGATAACATACTCTTCGCCATAGCGTTTATGGTCATAAATATCACTCCTTATATTATTGTTGTAGGGTACGCACCCCCGTGCGTACCGCCCTTTGTGCATATCATTTTAATGAACACGGTACGCACAGGGGTGCGTACCCTACTGATGTCAAATTGCGTTAGTTAGATTGTTTTTCTTTCCATTTATTAAATTCTGATTCAACAAGTTTTACATCCTCAGGTTCCATCGTAGCCCGCAGGCTCGATTCCATAGAAGCTATGTCGCCTGTGTGCATAGCCTTTAGCAACTGGAACAAAATGCTCTTTTCAGTATGTCTTGTTTCTATCGACATAAACAACACTCCTCTATACATCTTAATTGTCATTTATATATATTAACGCAGAATGAAATATATGTAAAATATTTGTAAATAAATGTGGGTTGTGCCTTTTGTAACCGTAGGAAAAACACACGCCGCAGACAACCACGGATGACCGGGGGCGGTCATCCCTACACGCCCTCTCCGTCATGCTAACGCATGACACCTCTCCCAAGGGGAGAGGCAAGAACACCCACAGAATTTGTATGGGACATTCTTGGCTCTCCCTTTGGGAGAGCAGTCGGCGTTGTATCCACGGACGAACGAAGTTCGTCCCTACAATTCGGGATAACCACGGGCGGCAGATTGCCGCCTGTAGGGTACGCACCCCCGTGCGTACCGCCCTTAACAAACATTGCATACCGTCCTTAATATTCTTTTCGTGCATTTCGTGGTTAAAAAATACATTCTGCATTCTGCATTCTTAATTCTGCATTGATATAATTGTCAATTGTAGCTGCGGCGACATACCATGATAACAAGATTAGTTTTGTAGGAGGTCTTGATGGTATGGATTCGTTTCTGGTCATAGGCGGGGACATGAGATTCGCTTATCTTGCCGAGCTGTTGGCGGAGAAGAATGAGGTATACGCCCTCGGATTCGGCGATGTTATACCTGCAGGAGGGGCGGTACGGGTATGCTCTGATATAGGCGAACTTCCGTCACGCGCCGATTATATGATACTGCCGCTCCCTGTCTTAAAAGAAGATACATACATAAACACGCCGCTCTGTTCCGCCTGCTATACGCTTGAGGCGGTAGCGGCAAAGTCTCCTAAGATGGCATTAACAGGCATGGCGGACAGCAAGGTGCTTGAGGTATTTCAAAAAAACTGTGTGCCTGTTATCGACTATTTTAATCGGGAAGAGCTTGCGATCTTTAATAGCGTTCCCACGGCGGAGGGAGCGGTCCAGATAGCAATGGAGGAACTCCCCGTAACCATATGCGGAACAAACTGTCTGATAACAGGATACGGCAGGATAACCAAGAGCTTGGTAAAAATCCTCAGCGGAATGGGCGCCGGCATAACCATTGCCGCCCGAAAACACAGCGACCTTGCCTGGGCGGAGGTTCAGGGGGCAAAGGCGGTACATATCAGCAAACTTGCGGACGCAGCGGGAGAGTGTGAGCTTATTATAAACACAGTCCCCGTGCGTTTGTTTGGAGAAGAAACGCTTACGAAGGTAAAAAAAGACTGCCTGATCATAGACCTTGCCTCCAAGCCGGGCGGGGTTGATTTCAACATTGCTAAAAATCTCGGTCTCAGGGTCATATGGGCATTGTCGCTGCCGGGAAAGGTTGCTCCCATAACATCGGGGAAGATTATATACAACACTATCAATAACATTATAGAAGAACTGTAAGGAGGATGCTTGTATGGAAAAACTAAAAATAGGATACGCCATGTGCGGTTCGTTCTGCACATTTGATGTTAATATTGCACGGATAAACGCTCTGGTAGAATCGGGTCACGATGTCACTCCCATCATGTCTTATAGCGCCTGTTCTATAGACACGCGATTTGGAGAGGCCAGCGAATTTGTCAGCGAGATAGAGCTGATATGCGGCAAAAAGATAATCAACACTATATCGGGAGCAGAGCCGATAGGGCCCAAGAATCTGCTCGATATTCTTGTTGTATCACCCTGCACGGGAAACACCCTTGCAAAATTGACACACTCGATAACCGATACACCCGTTCTGATGGCGGTAAAATCACACCTGCGTAACGGAAAGCCTGTACTGATAGCAGTATCTACTAACGATGCTTTGGGCGGAAATGCCGAAAATCTCGGCGCTCTTATGGGGCGGAAGAACTACTACTTTGTGCCGCTGCGTCAGGACGACAGCGCCAACAAACCCGCCTCGATGATCTCTGATGTCACGCTTATCCCGCAGGCCATAACGGCCGCAATGCAGGGTAAACAAATGCAGCCGCTCATGCTCCGTCCGAAATAAAAATTATGTATTGGAAGTAACGCAATTATGAACTTTTGTCGAATTTAATCATTTTGGTGTTGACTTTTACCTTTACTTGTGTTAATCTTTCTTTGCTTAGTATAATATTGGGATTGTAAGTAATAATAATTATACAGCAAATAATTGGTACTTGTAAAATTAGGCTTGCCGCCTGCCTTAAAAAAGCGGTGTTCGCACACAAGCGACAGAATAGGAGTATATATGAACATAACCGACATAAGAATCAGAAAGATTATCACAGAAGGAAGGCTTCGTGCAGTTGTGTCAATAACTATTGACAATATGCTGGCCATTCACGACATTAAGGTTATCGAAGGATCCGAGCGCCTCTTTGTCGCCATGCCGAGCCGCAAGGAAGAGAACGGCTCATTTAGGGATATAGTCCATCCTATATCACCCGAAGCGAGAACCGTGATCGAAAATGCGATTCTCGATGCGTATAATGCGCATCTTGCCTCCCTTCCGGAAGAACCTGCATCCCCGCCTGCCCAAGCGGCAGCCGAAGAACTGGCAGCTGAAGAATCGGTCGCAGAAGAACCGCCGGCTGAAGAGGTATTGTAATAACACAAACTTGAAACAAGGGCGGCATTAGCCGCCCTTTTAGGTATGGATAACTTTTTATTCTATAACTTCACACATCACAATATTCCCCGATGTATTCTTCCATTCGGGTCTTTATTTTATCATCGAGAGGGATGCTGCCGTCGATCTCTCGGTTGTGCAGATAATCCAGCACCTCTGTTACCGTGACTATCGAATGTACCGTTATCCCAAACGATTGCTTTATCTCATCCGCCGCAGTGATTCCCTCATATCCCTTTTCCAGCCTGTTGACCGATATGACCATGTCGTTTACGGTTACATCAGCCGCCGATTTTAGCAGCGGCAGGACCTCTCTCACGGCAGTTCCGGCTGTTATAACATCCTCTGTTATGAGAACTCTGTCGCCGTCTGTCGGAGCGGCTCCTATAAAAACCCCGCCCTCTCCGTGATCCTTTGCCTCCTTGCGGTTAAAGCAATATCGGCAGTCCTGCCCATACAACCGCCATAACGCAGATGCCGTTAGCACACAGAGGGGTATCCCTTTGTATGCCGGGCCGAATATCAGGTCAAAGCCGCCTATCTTGTCCTTTATAAGACGGGCGTAATACTCACCCAAAGAATCTGCCTGAGAGCCGGATTTGTATAGACCCGTATTAACAAAATAGGGCGACTTCCGCCCGCTTTTCAGGGTAAACTCCCCGAATCGCAGCACCCCGCTCCTCACCATAAACTCTATAAACCCCGCCTTGTAATCTGATGTTTGCATAATGTTACCTCTTTTCTAAAATTTATTAGAATTATATCACACATATATCACTATGTCAAAATTAATAAATTACCCAAAATACGACATAATTAATTACTTATTGTGGTATTATAATTATAGAATCGCCGCAATCTTTTTTCAGCTTTCAACAAAAACTACAGAACCTTGTTGAAATGTGTAGTTTTTGTTGTGCAGATTGTGTCAATAAGTTGTGGGATTTAGTATAAATATGTATAAATATAATAGATTTACAGAATATTTGATAAAAGGGGTTGCATTTTGTGTCATTTAGTGATAAAATCGAGATAGAGGATAAGCATGAGGTAGGTCATTTAATACGATACTACGAGAAAGGAGACGCAATTATGGAAAGATGCTTAGAATTAGAACGCTGCAATACCGCTACAGAAGTAGATTCATTTTTAAGCCGGAATTATAAAGACGTCAATGAAAAAATAGGTTACTTAACAAAATACATGAGAATCAGAAACTGTGCTTACATGGGTGGTGTTGAATACGAACAAGAGCTCCAATACAGTTTGTTGAGAGATGCGTTTTTGAGAGGGGATTGGAGGCGCTTAGGTGGTCACGGTAGAATCGTTGCAGGAGAAAACAATTAGAGAAATAGATGGTATATGTTCTGAGGTTACGGATGAAATAACACAAAACGGTTACATGGATCACGCGGTTAGAGCTGTTGAAGATTTAATTATTTCTAAATTAAAAAAGCAGGAAAAAGAGAACGCAATGGTCGAAAATCGGTTTGAAAACCCTGTTTATTATAAAATATCTAAACATATTAATGATAGCCTAAAACCGGGTCAGGGTTGTGCTTATTCTTATGACGAAGGTCTTGAGATAAGTTATTCACAAGAAGGCACAAGATTGGATATTATCTTATCGATTAGTCACGAATTAGGCCATGAGATATTAGACCATTTAAAAATTGACAGCTCTTCAAATAATATCAGAGATTTGACTTTAGAATCACAAGCATCTTATTTTGCCATAAAAATAGCTATACATAGATCGGCTCAATATGGAAACGATTCTTATATTAAATCTAATTTTTGTAACGAAAGTGATATAGTCAGATCTATTGCGAGAATCCACAAAGGATATGATGAAAATCTCATAAAAAAATAACCGCTCCCCCTACATACGCTTGAACATCTTCGCTAATTTCTCCTCTGTAAAGGTTATGACCACAGGTCGTCCGTGGGGGCAGTAGCGTATGGTGTCGTGGCACAAGACGCTTTCGGCGATAGATATGAGTTCCGGCAGTGAGGTTATGTCGTGCGCTTTAACGGCCGCTCGGCAGGCAATTGAATACAACAGCTTGTCCAGAGCGTTTCGGGCAGGCTCTTTTTTTAGCCTGATTATATCAGAAGCAAGCTCGGCAAACAGCACACCTGCCCGCTCATTGCCGAGAATTGCCGGAATCTCGGTTATGAGCAGCTGTCTGCCGCTGCCCTGTTCAAAAGCGAACCCGCAATCATTCACAAGATTTTGGTTGCTTATTATCGCCTCATACTCTTCCCCCGACAGGACTATGTTCTCAGGAATTATCAGAATCTGCCGATCCAGAGGGGATGCGCTGTCCTTGATTCTTTCGTATATAATGCGCTCATGGGCGGCGTGTTTGTCTATCAAAAACATCTGCCGTCCCGCCTGTCCTGCAATAAATGTTCCGAACAACTCGCCTATGACCCTTATCTCCTCCTTTACCGCAACCTCCGAAACAGACCGATCGTCTTGTGACTGTGCAACCTGCGGAACGGGAGGAATGTCTTGTGCCTCCGGAACGGGAGGACCGTCTTGTGCCTGTTCAACCTCCGGAACGGGAGAAGGGTTCTCGTAGATTATTCTCTGATTGTGTGATACGGGTTTTATGGGATAATCATATTCTTCTGATTTAACCTTCATGCCGCTGATTTTTTCAGGCTTTCCGATAATGTCCTTTAGTAATATTTGCTCAGGTACATATTGCGGCTCTGAGGGTATGATTTCAGGCTTGAAATCGGACATGACGGGCGTGGATTCTCTCGCAAGACCTTGCTTGACCGCATAGTATACAGTGTCGTAAACCTCCCGCTCATTGCTGAATCTCACCTCTATCTTGGCGGGATGAACATTCACATCAACGGCGTCTGTCGGCATAGACAGAGAGAGCACACAGCCGGGGAATCGTCCGCTCATTATTGTCCCTCGGTATGTTTCTTCCAAAGCCGCCGCCATAGAGGCAGATTTTACATAGCGGCTGTTGACGAAAAAATGCTGCATACTGCGGTTAGGACGGCAGTTCTCAGGCTTGTTGACAAATCCCCTGACCGACATACCGTTCAGCTCATAATCAACATCGGTTAGTCCCGCCGCAAATTCGCTGCCGAATATAGAGTATATGGCCGAGTGAAGGCTGCCGTCTCCGGGGGTGTTCATAACCTGCTTTTTGTCACGGATGAGTTTTATAGCAACATCGGGGTTGCCGAGCGCCAGTTTCTCTGCGATCGAGCTAACGGCGGCCGATTCCGCCGATTCTCTTTTAAGAAACTTTAGCCTTGCGGGTGTGTTGTAGAACAGATCACGCACAATAATAGTCGTACCGATCGCCATTCCGCTTTCTTCAAAAAGAACCTCCTTGCCGCCCTCTGTGATATATCTTGTTCCCAGGGTTTGTTCTGCCGTTCGGGTAAGGATCTCTACCTTTGCCACGGCGCATACCGATGCTAAAGCCTCTCCCCGAAAGCCCAGCGTTCCGATACGGTCAAGGTCATGGCTGCCCGATACCTTGCTTGTGGCATGACGAAGAAATGCAGTTTTGACCTGATCTCTTGCTATACCGCAGCCGTTATCGGTGATTCTTATATATGTGTTGCCGCCGTTTTCTATCTCGATCGTGACAAACTCCGCCCCCGCATCGACAGAGTTCTCTATTAACTCCTTTACAATAGATGCAGGACGCTCTATAACCTCTCCCGCAGCTATCAGCTCAGCAGTTCGGGAATCGAGCACCTTTATATCAGGCATAACAGCATCACCTCTAACTGTAATATACTTGTATAGTTTTACGGGAGCAGGGACTCGATCTCTTCGGGGGTGAGGTTGGTTAGCTTGGCTATGTCGGCAATGGGAATGTTTATCTTGAGTGCGTTGCGGGCAATGGCATAATTTCTCGCAGTCATGCCTTGCTGCATACCTTGTTGGATGCCCTCATTCCTACCCTGTTGTATACCTCGCTCCAGGCCCTGCTGTATGCCCTCGTTCCTGCCCTGATGCAAACCTCTCTCCATACCCCGTTCCATACCCCGTTTCTCAGCCGCATCTTCTTTCCCTTTCGTTATCGAATAAATATCCCGTTCCAT
>WRME01000062.1 GCA_009777275.1 Oscillospiraceae bacterium | reverse complement strand
TGTCCATTGTGCATTGTTCATTGTCAATTGGCATCATTCCCCTCTGGGGAGGGGTGGCAAACACTCGCAACAAAGTTGCGATAGTGTTTGACGGGGTGGTCTGCTGCGGGGTGCCCTCGCAAGGGCGGGTGTTTTTTCCGTGGTTACGGCGGGTGTTTTCCCCTTTCGTGTCTTTTGTGTATTTCGTGGTTGAAAAAACTATAATTCACAGCAGACAAATTGAGACATTTTTTTGGACAGTCTTTCAATATAATTAATAGCAAGAAGAATCGTTTGCGGTGAGAGCTATTGGAAAATGTTATATACATAGATGTTTTGCTGATAATAAATTTGTTTGTCAATTATTTTTTGCTGGCGGCCTGCGCTAAATTGATACACATAAAACTTAGGCGTATGCGGATGCTTTTGGGCGCATTTGCGGGAAGTGTGTCGTCGCTTTTGATACTGCTTCCTCCATTTAATTTCTTTCTGCAATTGGTTGTCAAGATTACTCTTGCCATGCTGATTATATACATAGCCTTCGGGATAACTACATTTTTTTCTTATCTACGGACGGTCATTGTCTTTTTCGGAATCAATTTTGTCTTTGCCGGTGTGATGTTTGCCATATGGTTTTTCCTGCCGCTGGGCATCTACTACAACAATGGTCTTGTCTATTTTAACATATCGGCAATAACGCTGATAGTCTCGACCGTGACGGCATATCTGCTCATAAGCCTGGCAAGCCGATTTATCTCATCTGCACCCGCTAACGGGGAGACCTATACGGTTAATATAGACTTTATGGGCAGCAAAACATCGATGACTTCATTCTTGGATACGGGTAACAGACTGACTGATATTTTCTCGGGACTTCCTGTTGTGATATGCGGCTTTGACAGGATAAAATGCCTGATCCCGGAGGAGTTTCACGAATTTGTATATTCACCGTCGGCAGGGGTTCCTGAGAGTATATCCTCACACAAACTCTACTCTAAGATAAGGCTGATACCCTATGATGCTATCGGAAACGGCGGACTTATAGCGGCATTCAAGCCGGACAGATTTGAAACGGTGCGGGAGAATAAAACCATCGCTCATAATGTGTTGATAGGAATAAATCCGAATCCGATTGCAAACGGCGAATATGATGCTATATTAAACTACACATTGAAAGGACAACTCACATGAATATTTCGATAAAACTGAGAATCATAACAATGCTCAAGAAGCTGGGACTGAATCTCCCTGTTCACTATGTCAACGGAGCCGATACCCTCCCTCCTCCCCTTACCAAGGACGAGGAGACGATAGTTTTCAGCAAGCTGATGCTGGGCGCTCCTGAGGCCAGGGAAAAGCTGATAGTACATAATCTGCGGCTGGTTGTATATATAGCAAAAAAGTTTGAATCAACCGGAGTTGGGGTAGAGGATCTTGTTTCTATAGGGACAATCGGGCTGATCAAGGCCGTCAACACATTCAGCCCCGAAAAGAATATCAAGCTGGCAACCTATGCCTCAAGATGTATAGAAAACGAAATACTCATGTACCTAAGAAAAACCGCCCAGTCTAAGAATGAGGTGTCTATAGACGAACCTCTTAACATAGACTGGGACGGGAACGAACTTCTTCTTTCGGATATATTGGGTACCGAAAACGACAGTATCGGACGTGGTCTTGAGATGGAAGCCGAGCGAGAATCGCTCATCACCTGTGTTAGCAAGCTGGGTGAGAGAGAACGCATGATCATGCAGATGCGTTTCGGGCTTGTCGATGGTGAGGAACGCACCCAGAAAGAGGTTGCCGACCTGATAGGAATATCGCAATCCTATATTTCACGGCTGGAAAAAAGAATCATCAAGCGTCTTAAAAAAGACTTAGAGCGGGTTAATTGATAATCTCATACAGATCGGCGGCCGATTCCTTTGTTGTATGCTCGGCCACCGATACCACCCTGACGGTAAGGGGTCTTGAGCCAAGGGTTATCTCGATAACATCGCCTATCTTAACATCATAGGATGCCTTTACCTGCTTGCCGCCTACCTGAATCCTGCCGCTGTCGCAGGCCTCGTTTGCTACCGTTCTGCGTTTGATTATTCGTGATACCTTTAGATATTTATCTATTCTCATAATATTTCTACTTTCCTATTCTACTGCCCTGTCCTGCTGCGGAATTTGCGAATCAAGTCCTCTAAGAAATTAGCCTGCGCGCTCATCTGCTCGGCCGATGCTGCACTCTCTTCTGCCGTTGCACTGTTTTGCTGGATAACCTCAGTTATCTGACCTATGCCTGTGTTTATCTGCGATATTCCGGATGACTGCTCCTCCGACATTGTTGCGATGTCTTCTATGAGCTGACTGCTTTCGTTTATTCCTGATACAATTTCCCTTAGGCTTTCGGCCGTCTGTGTTGCTATAGACATACCGAGAGCCGCTTTTTTCATAGAGTTTTCTATAAGACCTGATGTATCCTTTGCCGCTTCGGCGCTCTTGTTGGCAAGATTGCGGACTTCCTCCGCTACGACTGCGAATCCCTTTCCGGCAGTTCCTGCCCTTGCCGCCTCAACAGCGGCATTGAGAGCCAAAATGTTAGTCTGAAATGCTATATCGTCTATGGTCTTGATAACCTTGCTTATAGATTTGCCCGCACCGTCTATCTCTCTTACCGCTTCTACCATATCATCCATATGACGGTTGCCCTCTGTGGCGCCGTCTTTTATAACGGCGGCGAGTTTAGATGCTCTTTCGGCCATCTGAGCGTTGGTTCTGGTCTTTTCGGTAATCTCCGATACGGCTCCCGACAGTTGCTGCGATGTTGCCGCCTGCTGGGTTGTTTGCTGAGCAAGGTTTTGGGCAGCGTCTGAGATATGCTTGGATGCCGATATAAAGGATGAACTTATACCGACTATCTCATTCATCAGTATAGATTCGGCCTTGCTTGTCTCCTCGGCCTTGCGGGCAAGTTCCGAGACCTCTTTGTTTGTTTCGAGCAGCTTTTCTACCCTCTCCTCGTTTATCTGTACGATTAGTTTTGTAACAAAATACATTCCAACGCAGAATATAAGCACACAGGCAAACTGCACCATATATGACGTTATATCTGTATCTCCCGTATGACCGTGATATATCTGTAATCCAATCTTAAAAAGATTGAGAATCACGGTTATGATCCCGATCATTCTCACATATGACGGTTCGTTGTAGAGAATGAACAGCACGATAAGAGGGAATATGTACACATATGTAAAATATGTGTCGCTCGAGAATATCGCAAAACAGTAGATAATCATATATCCCGCCAAACTGTAATGCTTAAAGGAATCCGACTCCTTGTTCTTTTTAAACACTGCGGCGCATACACACAGTTCTGCTATTATCACCGCAAGGAACACACCCACGAAAATCAGGGTTTTCCTGCCCTTGAGCAGGTCGATGGTATACCCCGCCGTCAATGCGGCACAGACAATGACATTCATAATAAGAATCATACGGTTGGTTTTGATCTTTGCCCAAGCTTCACTCATTAAAATCGCCTCCTAATCATTATTCACGGTCATCCCTACAGACCACCCCGCCGCAGCGGCGGGGTGGTCTGCCGCAGTTGCCGTTGTGGTGGTTGAATAATTGTTCATTGTTAATCGTTAATTGTTAATTGTTCAATTCCCCTCCTAATATATAGTCTCTTATTGCTACTATATCGCTGACGGTGGGACCGTCCGGGTTTTTGGTTATGTTAGCGGCTTCGAGAGCCATCGGGCTGAGTATGGTTCTGCCCAGTATATAGTCTCGTATGGTTATCATGTCGAATATGTTTATAATACCGTCACCGTTTACATCGCCCAATGCTCTGGCGCTGTCAACATATACCGTGCATGATGCCGATTTTCCTCCCGCCGTTGCCGTTATGACGGCTGTGCCGCCCGATATTGCCGTTACAAGACCGTCCTCGTCTACTATAGCGACATCCTCGTTGGAGGATTCCCATGTGATAGTAGTATCTTCGGTTGTATCGGCAGGATTGATAACGGCCGTCAGGGTTTCGCTCGAATCTGGAGAGAGCATTATATATGTTTTGTTCAGGTTTACCGATACTATAGGAACTGTGACAATCGGAATGGGTTCTGTTTTAAAATCGCTATACAGAGCCGTTCCTGCGTTATAATTTGCCGTTTCTTTGGCTCTGGCAAAGATGTAATATTCGGTATCGGGTAACAGCCCACCAAACACTCCCGAATCCTGCCACTTTGTTTGGGCATTGACCGTAGCTGTATCGCTTATGGCATATTCAACCGATTGACCGCCCGGATTAGCACCCGATATGACCGAGAGAACCTCGAGCATCGTTTGATCTTCCGATAGCGGCACAGGCACTGTAACTTCGGCTCCTGCGGCCTTTGCGATGGCGAAGGATACAGTGCGGGCGTTTGTCGGATTTTCTCCGCTGTTCCACTGATGATTGATGTCTGGGGTTACGGTTGCGGTATAACTGCCCGCATTTACTGCGGTGTTGTTGGTAACTGTATAACCCGCACCCTCGGATACACCCGTCTGTCTGCTGCCGTTGTAGACAAGCCCCTGTATAGAAGATGGCAGCGAAATGGTCTTGCGTCCGATGGTAAAGACCACCGATTTGTTGGCTATGGTAGCGTCATTCCACTCATAGTTTGAGTTGGTCAGTCCTACCGTTGCCGTATATGTTCCGGCTCCTACTGCGGCTCCGTTTGACAGGACGGAGAATCCCTCTCCGGCGGTAACTCCTATCTTGAGGGTACCGTCATACTCATGGTTGTTGCCTGTGGGGACGGCTATGGGTTTAGGCAGTATAACAAAGACTACCGTCCTGCTTGCCGTCGGTGATGTGCCGCTCTCCCACTGATGATTGCTGTCGGGGGTTACGGATGAGGTATATACACCCGCATTGATTCGAGATCCGTTTGTGACGGTAAATCCAACCCCGCCCGCAACTCCTGTCTGCTGGCTTCCGTTGTACACAAGCCCCGATATTCCCGTGGGTAGGGCTATGGATTTTCTGTCTATAGCAAATCCGATATACTTGTTGCCTGATGTTCCGTCCTGCCACTGATAATTTCCGCTGATCAGCTGAGCCGCCGCCGTATGGTTGCCTGCACCGACTGCCGAACCGTTGTCTATGGTGTAACCCTCACCGCTCTGGAGAGCGGTTTGCGGCTGACCGTTATAGACCAGTCCCGATGCGGGAGTAGGAATCGCTATCTTTTTAGGAGCAACACTTACCGTTAATTCTATACCCGTGAGTATGTTGTAGTTTTCGGTATCGTCCGGCGTAAATGTCGCCAAGTGGATACGGCTTCCCGCATCCCCGACAGGAACATTGGGGGTTTCCCATGTCCATCCCTGCGGCAGGGTTATAGCGGATACCAAGTCTTGATAAACAGCGCCCAGGTTTGTGGGAAGGGTATATGGCGGGTCTATTTTGCCTACCTGCACTTCAAGCTCTATGCCTGTCATTACATTATAGTTTGCCGTATCGGCAGGGGTAAAGACTGCCATGTGGGTCTGTATTCCTGCGCCGCCTACAAGATCAGCGGGACTTTCCCATCTCCATCCTGCGGGCAGGGTCACGCTTGACAAGGTACTGTTGACCATCGCCGTAAGTCCTGCGGGTATAGCATACACAGGATCCGCCTTGGCTACAGTAACCCGAACGTCCACACCCGATACCGTCTTGTAGTTTTTGCTGTCTGTCGGGGTATATGTCGCTTTGTGAATCTGAACTCCTGCGTTGCCTACTGCTGATCCCGGGTTATCCCATGTCCAGCGGGCGGAAAGAGACACCATACTCAGCAGATCTCCATAGGTTGCGGTAATTCCGGATGGCAGAACGGTATAGGCGGGATCGTCCGCCTGAACTACCGTGAGTGTGAATGTCATCTCAAAATCTGGAGCGGTACCGTTTGAAGCGGTGAGTTTGACGGGATATGTTCCTACCTCAAGCCCTGCGGCTATGTTGAACAGTCTTGCCGTGCTGTTATATACTATTCTATTTGAGTAGATGTTATCTTGAGTTATAGTGATAGGTGTTGACCCTGTCGACAGATATTGATTAGTAGTGGTCGCAGAGTATCCATAGGTTAGCTCCATAGATGCAGGGCCGCTTAGTGTCGGCGCTCTGGTTACCTCTACCTGGCAGGCAGCGGGAAGTCCGTTTACGGTGACGGTTATTGTTGCCGCTCCCATCGATACCGCCGATACGGTTGCCGTGGTTGCAAGTCCGTTTACAAAATCGCCGCCCGTGACTGTTGCTACGCTGTTATCAGACGAACTCCACACCACAGATGTTATCTCATCGGTTGTGTTGGACGGGTTGAGGCTGTATGTCAAGATTTCGCTGCCGCCCTCGGGTATTCTGGTTGTATCCTTGTTCATGCTTACCGATACAAGCGGACTTATCCAGCGAGCGGTTAGCGTATGTTCGGTTGTTTGGGTAACATCACTGTCGGCTGTTATCTCTGTGTCACCCAAATACCATCCGTCAAATATGTATCCGTTCTTGACGGGGTTAGGCAGGGTTCCGTATTTTTGACCTATAAGTGCGGTCATAGATTCGGGTTCTGCCATGTCGGCACCCTGATAATCAAAGTTGACCATAACCCTGTCGTCACTGAGGTATATGCTTGAAAAGACGGGTGTGTTGCTGTCTATGTATGTATCATCGGCCAATTGACCTCGTATATTGCGGCCCCAACTGTAGACCGCCTCCGATATAGCCACCGATGCCGAGTGGTTGTTTCCTGCCGCTATATGCTCGATGTTCTCTAAATGCCCCTGTCCCATCCGTGACGATACCTGAACGGGACGCAGTCGGTTGGTGTTGGTTCCGTCACCCGTCTGTCCGTATATATTCTGACCCCATGACCAGACAGAGCCATCCTCGCCGAGCGCATCGGTGTGATTATACCCCGCCGCTATCGAGACAATGCCGCTCAGTCCCTCTATCTGTTCGGGTTGGTTGCGGTCAACCACACTGCCGTCTCCCAGCTGTCCGCAGAGATTGTATCCCCAGCTCCAAACGGTTCCGTCTGACCTTACCGCAGCGGCGTGTGCATATCCTGCCGTAATGGCTGTAACATCAGCCAGTCCCTTGGTCTGTACCGGAATGTTAGAAGCTGTGTATAGCCCATCGCCCAACTGTCCGTGAAAATTATCTCCCCATGTCCATACACTGCCGTCTTCCTTGAGTGCGACAGAGAAATGCTCTCCCGCCGCAATCTCGGTTACTCCGTGATCGAGCCCTATTGCCTGAACAGGCGCTAAGGTGAACGCAGGATTAGTGGAAGGATTGGTTCGTGTTCCGTTGCCGAGCTGGCCAAAGTCGTTATTACCCCAGCTCCAGACACTGCCGTCCCGTCTTACAACCACCGTGTGTCCCTGTCCCGCCGCTATTGCCGTGACCTTGTTTATTTCGGTGACCTTAAATGGCAGATTCCTGTCGGCCGCCAATTTGTCACCGAGCTGTCCGAAATGGTTGTAACCCCATGTCCATATGTCGCCGTTGTCATCGAGAGCTACCGAATGTTCTCCTCCCGCCGCAACCGCTATTACATTAACTCCGCTGAGAGCCGCAACCTGCACGGGATGGTTGGTGTTATTATTGTTACCTATGCCGAGCTGACCTCGGTTGTTGGCACCCCATGTCCACACGGTGCCGTCCCCTTTTAGAGCCACGGTATGGTTGTTTCCGGCGGCAATCAGATCTAATTCGCCGTATTCATACGGCTCTTCGTCCATGTATCGTATCTCGACATTTCTCATGCTCAGCGTAAGAGCCGTGATTCCGGGATTATTATTACCCAGGCTGTTTATGCGGAATCTAAGACGAGAAATACTATTCCAGTCAACGCCTGTGACAGGATCTCTTGTGCCGGGCCCCCCGATTCCGTTTGACTGGTTATTGTATGGAGCGGGAGTTGCCTTGACGTTACCCTTGATTGCCTGTTCAAGCGGGATAGAGTTTGCAACCCATTGTCCGCTTCTGAATCCCCAGTCGTAACCGGTAGTCCAGTGCCACTGAACCCAGCCCTTCTCATCACCGTTGGGCATATCTGTACGCAGGAATATCTCGCCGCCGCTGCTGACCAGCGGATTCCCCGTATATGTACCCGCTATCTCAAAATTAACCTCAAAATGCAGATAGAGCCGCTCGGGATCATATTGCGTGAGGTCTATCGGACGTGTTTCATTAGTTCCGGGAAGAGCGATCCAGTTGCGTTCTGTTTGATTTCCCGTAGCATTGGTATTGGTCGTTGTAAAGGACGGCGGCGACGATGACGTTGTTTCCCCGATAAAGGTCGCCAAGACCTGATAGCCGAGTCTGCCCGCAAATAGATTCAAAAACCCATCGTTATTTTCTCCGACTACCTGTACAGGGGTATTGCGGGTGGTTGTTGTATTATCGCCAATCTGACCATCATAATTCCACCCCCATGTCCAAACTGTACCATCGGATCTTAATGCTATGGTGTGACGGTTTCCCGCAGATATAGAGGTTACTCCGGTTAAACCGGAAACCTGCACAGGAGTATGGCGGTCGGTTGTTGTACCATCGCCAAGCCGACCAACTGAATTACCACCCCAAGCCCACACTGTGCCATCAGATTTTAACGCTATGGTATGTTCGTATTCCGCAGATATAGCGGTCACTCCGGTTAAACCGAATACCTGTACAGGAGTACGGTGTTCAGTTGTTGTCCCATCGCCAAGCTGACCAGACCAATTATATCCCCAAGCCCAAACCGTGCCATCTGATTTTAATGCCACAGTGTTATAGTATCCCGCAGATATAGCGGTGACTTCGGTTAAACCGGAAACCTGCACCGGAGTAGTGTGGAAATCGGTATATGTACCATCGCCAAGCTGAATGTACAAATTCCACCCCCAAGCCCAAACTGTACCATCTGATTTTAATGCTGCAGTATGATAGTCTCCCGCAGATATAGCGGTTACTCCGGTTAAATCGGAAACCTGCACCGGAGCAGTACAATGGGTAGTTGTACCATCGCCAAGCTGACCTCTACTATTATAACCCCATGCCCAAACTGTACCATCAGATTTTAACGCTATAGTGTGTTCGTATCCCGCAGATATGGCGGTTACTCCGGTTAAACCGGAAACTTGAATAGGAGTATGGCGGTCAATTATTGTACCATCGCCAAGTTGACCAAATTGATTATCACCCCAAGCCCAAACAGTACCATCAGATTTTAATGCCATGGTGTGACCGTATCCCGCAGATATAGCGGTGACCTCGGTTAAACCGGAAACCTGCACAGGAGTATGGCTGTTAGTTGTTGTGCCATCACCAAGCTGACCGTAACCATTATAACCCCAAGCCCAAACGGTGCCATCAGATTTTAACGCAACGGTGTGAGAGTATCCCGCTGAAACCATCGGCTCTGTTGTAAAGTCAGGCTGCGCCGCAGCATGGTGCAGCATAGCGGGAACAGCGGCCATAACAACAACCACCGCCAGCAGAAGACTGACTGTTTTTCTCATCAATTTTTTATAAGGCAATCTAACCCCTCCTAAAGTAGGCAATCCATGCGATCCTATGGCACACCACAAGACCGCAATCTCCAAAATTTCAATACTTATTTCCTATTATATATTATATTTGCGATAAATGCAAGTAGTGTAAAAAAATTACCAATTATATTTTCTCCCGTTGTCAAACATTTGGTCTATTTTAGATTTAAGAAGTTTATGGTAATGTTAAGTGCTACCCGAATTTTTGGATATTCGGAGTGGAGCGTAGCGGAACGGAACGGAGAATATCCAAAAATTCGCACCGCCGTGACAATCATATGACCCATATATATTCCGTCAGCTTGTCGTTAGGGGTTTTGCCGTTAAAAATCCGCATGGGCTTGCCGTTTGTCCATTCTAAATGTTCCGCCAGTTTGTTGTTAAATTCTTCCATATTGCGGAAATGCTCATGTTCGTAAAAATATCGTTGATCCATGCGGTGACTGCGT
>WRME01000061.1 GCA_009777275.1 Oscillospiraceae bacterium | reverse complement strand
TACTATAATTTCAAATTCCCCTCTGGGGAGGGGTGGCAAACACTCGCAACAAAGTTGCGATAGTGTTTGACGGGGTGGTCTGCTGCAAGGGTGCCGCCGCAGCGGCGGGTGTTTTTCTTGTAGGGATGACCGCCCTCGGTCATCCGTGGTTATTTTGCGGCGGGTGTTTTTCTCCGTAGGGGCGGCAATCTGCCGCCCGTGGATGCCGCAGCGGCGGGTGTTTTTCTCCTTGCCTCTCCCTTTGGGAGAGGTGTCATGCGTTAGCATGACGGAGAGGGCGTGACGGGGAAAATAGAGATTGACATACGCTATTATATATGCTACTATACGCATATATTAAGAAAGGAAGCCATCAACATGATTACAAGACAAATCGAACGCAGGGAGATACTGCGGGGGAGCGTTAGCAGGGCGGAGCTGCGGGAGGTGCTGCCGTATGGTGTCACCCTCTCGGCATACGGGCATGGCGATCTGCAAAAACGCAGGGAGATTTCATCGGCCGATCCGAATATGTTTGAGCTGGCTAAGGCTGTCGGGAGCGATCTCAACGGCATTGTAAGGATCGATGTCCTGTCGGACAGCGTGATACGCCTGCGATATTCTCAGGCGAAAGAATGTCCCGAAAACATAACACCCATGATTGCGGGCAGTTTTGACCCGCCCGCTGATTACAGCTGTCAAGATGACGATGGTTTTATAAACATAACTACATCAGGAATGGAGATAAAAATACAGCTTGATCCATACCGTGTGGAGATATACGACAGGCAAAAGCGCCTGATTTGCGGAATCGGCGGCCCTGAAAAAAACAACTTTGGTTGCTGGGATTCTGTCAATACGGGAATTTGCAGGGACTTAGAGACAGGCGGACCGATTGCAGCAGAATCATTCGATCTGCGTTATGACGAACATATCTACGGGCTGGGTGAGAAATTCATAAAACTCGACAAAACAGGGCAGACCATTGATCTGAATATGAAGGATGCGCTGGGTACCCTTTCTCCACGCTCCTATAAAAACATACCCTTCTTTGTCAGTGACAAAGGATACGGGGTGTATTTCAACCACAGCAGTCTGATGACATACTGGGTCGGCAGTATGAGCGCCTGTGACATACAGGTCGCCGCAAATGACGACTTTCTCGACTATTATATATTTACAGGCAGTATAAAAAAGATATTGGCTGATTATACTCAGCTCACAGGCAAAGGAAGTCTTCCTCCGCTATGGTCATTCGGGTACTGGCAGAGCAAGATCAGCTATAGTTCCGCCGAAGAAACGCTTGAGATAGCCCGCAAAATGCGTGAGAACAAGGTACCGTTCGATGTTCTGCATCTCGACACACACTGGTTCGAGCGGGATTGGTTCTGCAATCTGGAGTTTTGCAAGGAGCGTTTCCCCGACATCGAGTCTTATTTTGCAGAGATGACCAAGCTCGGCGTGAAAATATCATTATGGCAGCTGCCCTATATACCCCAAGGGTCAAAGCTGTTTGACGATATAAAAAACGCAGGAGGATTTGTCAAAAACAAAGAGGGCGGCATATATAATCTCGGATTGTGTTTTACCCCCGGATTTAAAGGAATAGTAGGGGTTGTAGACTTTACAAATCCCGCCGGGTCAAAGGTATATCTTGATGCGATAAAAAGACTGTTAAGATTAGGAGCCCGCGCTATCAAGACCGACTTTGGAGAGGCCGCTCCTGCCGATGGTGTTTATTACGACGGCACCCCCGGCCAACAGATGCACAATCTATACCCGCTGTTATATAACAAGGCGGTCTTTGAGGCTACCTGTGAGGTGCACGGCAGAGAGCAGGGCATGGTCTGGGCCCGTTCGGCATGGGCGGGAGGACAGAGATACCCCGTTCATTGGGGCGGCGACAACAGCCCCAACTATCATAACATGATTCCGCAGTTTGCAGGAGGTCTGTCGCTGGGAATGTCGGGGTTCCAGTTCTGGAGCCAGGACATTGGCGGCTTTCAGGGGCAGACATCGGGGCGTCTGCTTATAAGATGGATGCAGGCGGCCATGTTCATGTCGCATAGCCGTATCCACGGCAACGGAGACAGAGAGCTGTACAAATTCGACAAAGAAACATTCGAGATATGCAGAGAGTTTATCTGTCTGCGGTACAGGCTCCTGCCCTATATCTATGCCTCTGCGGTAAACTGCGTAAAAGATTCGCTGCCCATGATGATGCCGCTTGTTATAGAATATCAGGACGATCCCAACACAGCAGCTATAGACAGCCAGTGGCTCTTTGGACAGAGCCTTTTGGTTGCCCCCATTTGCGATGACGGCAGCAGCCGCAGTCTATATCTTCCGGGCGGAATGTGGACAGACTGGTGGAGCGGTGAGCGGATTCAGGGCGGCAGATGGATAACCGTCCATGCAGATATAGACAGCATCCCGCTCTATATCAGAGAGGGTGCGATCATACCGATGGGGCCGGAGATGCAGTATGCAGGTGAAAAAGAAACAGACAGCCTCACCGTAAAGATCTCACTCTTTGAGCAAAACGGCAAAAGCTATCTTGAGGTACCTATTGATAACAAGTCGGTAAAAATCGAGTACATCTGCGAAAACGGCAAACACGACATAAACATCGACAACGCAGGAATAGACGTGAATATAGAGAGATTAGGGTAGGCGGCTTTCTTTCTCAAATTCTTCCGCAAACAGCGAAAAAACATACAGGGCGCTTTGTCCGTATAATCCGCTGTCATCGTCTGAATAACACGAGCCTGTATGAGAGTGGTAGAACATTTTCATTGCATGGTCTTCATCGGTGTTGTATTTTTCCATAATCAGATTCACGATTGCAGGAAGTGTCGCCGCTCTTATCGTTCCGTGTGGCATTGTTGGTTCACTCTCTCGATTGAGGCAAGTTTTAAGCACGTTAAAAACATACTGGTCTATATCACGGACAATATACTCAAAACCGAATCCGTGCAGAATGTCATAATCACGGTTGAGCATTTGGATAACCCCGTTTTCTTCAAACAGTTTGTATACCTCATTGCTCGGAATAGACTTGAAATCTGCATATTTTTCGGTGCAAAAAGCCTTAAACGAAAGTCTGCTCATACCTCAATATCCTCAAACAATTCAGGCAAGGTTTCTTTTAGCTCTGCTAAGAGCGGCTTGGCTATTTCCTGTATCTGAGGATGGGCGGCGTTTGCCGTTCTCAGTCTAAAAAAATTCCGCCATGCTCTCATGTTCATGGTTACGACTATCTCAGTTTTCAGGCTTGAGGGCAGCACCGCTCTTGCCTCCTGAGCGATCGATCCGTTCTCTATCAGAGCCATGTATGTCTTCTCGGCCTCAAGCATAGCCTCATACCAAAGATTGTAGTTGTCGGTCCCCTCTTGATAAAAGAGGGGTTTTATTACGGTTATCTCGCTCCCGAATTTACCCTTGCTATAGTTGACATAGCGGGTGCTTTCCTGTGCATAACTGGCTATCCTGTGCCGCACTATTTCGTGAGACACACCCCTGTCACAGATGAATTTCACGGTAATACCGCAATGCTCTATCATTGCCTCATGCCCGTGTTTGACAAGCATACGCACCATGCCCGAAGCGCTGTCATCGGTGATCTTGTCTTCGGATTTATAGCAGCACCGCGCCGCCGTCTCAATCGATTTTAAGACAGCTGTCCTATCAATAGGGGTCATAATCTCATATCCGGCTTTTATTACTTTCATATCGGTGTACCCTGCCCCTCTGTTATTTGCGATTTTATTATAAACTGTATCAGCTCCGATGGAGATAAAGACATGACCTGAGCCTTTGTTTTAACCACACGAGCATAACCCGGCGGAAGCAGCTCATCTATAAGCGCTTGTTCCCTAAGTTCTGTAAAAAATCCCCGTCTCCCTGAGAGTTTTGGCGGATTTTGCTCGTATTGGATGCTCAGATCTTCATATTCTTTATCGGTCAATCTGTCTGCTTTCATCTAATCCATCATCCTTTCAATATATTGATTTCGACAAGGCATTGAATGGAAAACCACAATATGTTCATCCGACAAAACATGAAATATAATTTCCAACAATCTTGCGTTTTTATCAAACCCGATAGATAGCGTTTTATTCGGTTCGGTTTCAAGAGTTTCGTCATATATACTACGATCCAGAGCATAAAGTATATCGTCTTCGCTCTGACCGTGTTTGGTTGCAGAAAGAAGAATTTCTACAGTGATTTCTGTGCCGTATAAAATATACTTTCCCATACTATATCCCCTTTAAACACATTTTATATCATTCACAGCGGAAAGTCAAGGGTTGCATTCTTAATTCTGCATTCTGCATTCTTAATTCTGCATTATTTAACCGCATATTTAAAATCAATGACCTTGTTTACGTTGTCTATAATAAGCCCCGATAGGTTTTTGCCCATGGAAAAGTATTGGTTTTGATAATAGAGCGGCAGGTACAGGCATTGGTCTATAACCTCTTTTTCGGCGCTGTAGTAGTATCCCATAACGTCCGCCGTGTCTTCGGCTCTTGTCGCTCCAGCTATGGCGCCGCCCAGTCCGAGGTCTTTTGTGATAAGCGGATTTTTTTCGGGCGTAAACTGCGCCAATACAGAGGATGGATTGCCGGAGTTGAACTCAAACGGAGCTATCGCTATCTGATACCGCCTTTCCCGTATTCGCTTGTAATATTCGGATTCCTCCAGCGTTTCTACAGCTAAGAATATGTTTAATTCTCTCTGAAATATCTGAGAAATATACGAAAAAACATATTCGTGCGGCGATTGGCTCTCATCTGACACCGCCGGAAGGATCACCTTAACGGCGTTGAGACCGCTCCTGTCGATTTCGGCGAGTTCTGACTTCGCAAGCTCCGGGTCAAATGGCAGGAGCAGCCGATTGCTCTGCACGGTGCTGCGGTAATTTCTGCCGCCGATGCCTATTGACGGCGGTATGATTCCCTCTGCGGGAACAAAGTTTGACGGGAGATGCTCTCTGAAAAAATCCCTGTCTATACATCGGGCAAATGCACGTCTGATATTTATATCGCCCAACGACTGCTCGTTAAAGGCTATACCCCATACCGTGTTTTGAAGCTCTGCCGACCACCCCTGCGTTCTCAGTATGTCGGCGTTCCGCCCCGTGTGCAGAATGACGTCCGCCCTCTCTTCCGCAAATCTTTCGGCGGCATCCTGAGCCCCTTCGATAATGATTGTCACGCTGTCGGCAAGAGGTTTGTCGGGATGGGCATAATGGCCGTTTTGACGCAGTCTTAAATAGCTGTTCTGTATCCAGCCGCTCAGATAAAAGGGACCGTTTGACAATACCGCCGATGATTCAAGACCGTATTTGCCCTTGGTCGCCTCGAAAAAATCTCTGTTGCAGGGCATGGCCGCAGGCATGGTTAGCAGCTCAAGAAAATGGCTGTTGGGGTATTCAAGCTCGATTCGCAGGGTGAAATCGTCTATTGCCGACACCCCTAAACTCTCGACAGGCAGACCGCCGCCGAGAACGCCCTGACTGTTCTTGATAGAGAAGAAATCGCCCGCATTAGGAGCCTTTGTCTGCGGGTCAAAGAGGCGGACAAAGGCAAAGACGAAATCATGGGCGGTTACAGGCTGACCGCTCGATTTATTTAGAGAAGAGACCGCCTGCCACCTGGAATCACTGCGAAGCTGAAACTCATACACCAGCCCGTCTTCAGAAACGCTCAGTCCCTCCGCCGCTCCCTCTACAGGCTGACCGCTTTGGTCTATACGCATGAGACCCTCGTATATATTACGCGCAACCAAAAGCGATCCATAGTCGGCCGCCTGCTGCGGATCAAGGCAGAGAGGGTTTGCATCTATAGAGTAGCGAAAACTGCGGCTGTCACCCGAGCATCCGCAGACCAACAGCAGCGCTATTAAAAGAATAAATGTTTTTTTCAGCATGAAGATACCTCCGAAGAAATTGTCTCTTGTATTTTGTCATTTCTTCTGATATAATAGTCTCTGCATTCTGCATTTTTAATTGTAGTTAGGAGAGATATTATGTCAATCCGGCATTTGATAGATTTTACCGATTTTACTGCGGAGCAGTGGAGAGAAATAATCAAACTTTCCCTCGATATAAAGAGCGCTCCGAAAGAATACAGCCATTCTCTTAGCGGGAAGATTCTTGCTACCATGTTCTACGAACCCTCTACCCGCACACAGATGTCTTTCCAGACGGCCATGTTCCGTATGGGCGGACAGGTTATCGGGTTTAACGACGGCGAGACCTCGTCGGCGGCAAAGGGTGAGTGCGTAAAGGACACCGTCCTCATGGTGAGCGGATATGCTGATGTTATCGCTGTCCGTCATCCTCGTGAGGGCGCGGCCAAGGCAATGTCGCTCTATTCGGCCTGTCCTGTTATAAACGCAGGGGACGGCGGTCATCTGCATCCTACCCAAACACTGGCAGACCTTGTTACCCTGTACGAAAAGGCGGGCAGGACCGACAATCTGACCATCGGGTTTTGCGGCGATCTCAAATACGGACGCACGGTACATTCTTTAGCCAAGGCGCTATGCAGGAATGATGGCAACAAATTTGTGTTTATCTCGGACAAATCCCTGTCTATCCCCGATTATGTAAAGGCTGAAATATCACGGTCGGGCTGTGCATACAGTCAAACCGATTCGCTCGAACAGGCGATCGGAGATCTTGACGTGCTATATATGACAAGGATACAGAAGGAACGCAATAAGAGAAGTCAGCGGGCTAAAAACAAGCTGATACTCAGCGGCTCTGTTCTTGACGGGGCAAAGAAGGATATGCTGGTAATGCACCCTCTGCCGCGTGTGGACGAGATAACAAAAGAGGTTGACAGCGACCCTCGCGCAGTCTATTTCGAGCAGGCATACAACGGTCTATACTCACGGATGGCGCTGCTGCTAAAGCTGCACAGTCCGGAGTTTTTGAACACAGACAAAAAATCGGACACAGTGATATACCAAAATGCAGAATGCCTGAACAAAAACTGTATCACCGTTACCGACGGCTATCTACCCGCAGGAAAGATAAACAAGGACGGAAAATATTACTGCGAATATTGCGAACATGAATGTAAATAATTAACTATGAAAAGGAGTTGTTGTATTATGAGTATAGCAAAAATATCTGAGATGGATTTTGAGGAGAGCGTTTTGAATGGCGAACTGCCGGTGATTGCCGACTTTTATGCCGAGTGGTGTCCTCCCTGCAAGATGTTAGCGCCCGTGCTGGAAGAGGCTGCGGCAGAGCTTGAGGGCGTTGCCGAGATCGTGAAGATCAATGTTGACGAAAGCCCTCAGCTTGCGGCCGAATATGATATATCAACAGTGCCGACACTGCTGTTCTTTAAGGATGGAATCATAGAACAAAGACATTCAGGATTTATAACCAAGGATGACCTCATAGAAATGGTCGGGTAGGGTTATTTATTCAGATGCCTTTTGATCTTGGCGGTTGATGTTTTTATAAACTCTGTCTCTCTTACTATGGTCTTGCTGATTCGTTTGTAGGTGGGCAGTTTTTCGTTGATCTCTTTTACGGCCGATGTAAACAGCCCCATCATCTGAGTGCGGTCTATATTTGCCTCGTTAAGACTTTCAAAATTCGGATATATCTGCACAGTTACGGTCAGGTCATCGTTTTTACCCTTAACCCCGTACACCATTGCATCGGCTATAAATCTGTTTTTAAGGAGCAGTGTTTCAAGCTCTTCGGGATAGATGTTCTTTCCGTTTTTGGTGACGATAACATTCTTCTTTCTTCCGCTGATGTAGAGGAATCCGTCATCGTCAAACCGTCCCAAATCTCCGGTATACAACCAGCCGTCCTTTATGACCGCCTCTGTTGCGGCGGGATTGTTGTAATACCCCAGCATGATGTTTTCGCCCTTGACCTTGATCTCGCCGATGCCGTTTGCATCGACATTGTCGAGACGGATCTCGCATATAGTGAGGGGTATTCCGGCAGACGAATCACGGAAGTTTACATCCCTGTTGACCGCCACAAGAGGGGCGCATTCGGTCAATCCGTATCCCTGTAAAAAGGATACCCCTATATCCCTGAACCATTTTGAGACAACAGGGTTTATGGGAGCCGCTCCTGTTATCATCAGCCGCATTTTACCCCCGAATATCGAATGAACCTGAGCGAATATTCTCTTTTTAATATCAACCCCTGCTTTGCTGAGAACTCCGCTTATTCTAAGTCCCATCTTCATAGCCTTGTCTGCGCCTGTTTTTGACGCCTGCTGCCAGAACTTTTTATACATACTCTCATACAGCAGCGGAACTCCGATCATTATTGTCGCGCCCGATTCCTTCATATTGGAGACTATCTGCTTGAGACCCTCGCATATAGCAATTGTCGCACCCTGATAAAGCGGGGTGAGGAATCCGCAGGTAGCCTCATAGGTATGGTGAACGGGAAGCACCGACAGAAACACATCGGACGAATCAAACCATATCATAGAACACATAGACATAATATTGGAGGTGATATTCTTGTGGCAGAGCATAACCGCCTTTGAATCGGCCGAGGTGCCGGAAGTAAAGAGCAGGACACGCATTTCATAGGGGTTTATGAGCGTATCATCATAGATAGTGTTGCCCTTGTTGGTCAGATCGTTTCCATCGCTCAAAAACCCGCTGAAGTTGTCACTCATGTTTATTGTCTTCTTTAGAGCGGGAAGTTTTTCCTTTATAGAATCTATTGCGCTTTTAACCTTGTCTGTATGAAAGATAACCTCAGTCCCGCTTGCGACAATGCTGTTGTATATCTCATCAGCGGGCAGGTTTTTGTCGAGAGGAACTATAACCCCGACACAGTTGACGACGGCAAGATAAACGACAGACCACTCATAGCTGTTATCTCCGATAACGGCGATTTTTTTGCCCATATAACCCATGCTGTTAAGCATGGCGGCGCAAGACTTTACATCCCTGAGAAGCCGTTCATAGGTTATGCCTCTATATACTCCGCCGTCCTTTACAAGAAAGGCATTGTTGTTCTTATAGGTCTCCGCCGAGCGGTATAGCAGCTCCTTTAGGTCGTTGATATGAACAACCTCATTCAAAGGATAGGTCTTCTTAAACGTGGGCAGCTTTATCTGGGGCAGCTTGATTTGAAATTCCATCTTTACAGCACTCCTTAAAGTTTTTTGTATCGGCACAATATTATTACGCCGATTGATAAACAATCTCGCCTGTTTTTAAAACGTGTTCTACAAATCCGCTTGGATCGTAGTTGAGATCCAACAAATGGGGTTCGATATTGATAAAATCATTGTTTCTGATAATTCTGTGCAAAAGAGTACAGGTGTCATGCCAATCCTCGTCCTTTATATTTTCTACCAACACCGCAACATCAATATCGCTCCATTCGTTCGGCACACCATTTACATAAGAACCAAACAGAACCACCGAAACGGGAGAGATTATTTTTTTCACTTCTTCAGAATATCTTTTAGCTATTTCTGTAACCCTTGTTTTATCCAACATAAAAACTCCTCCGTTTCTTTTAATATTCTCCTGCATTTATCCAAGCTGAGAGATTTTTGGGCTCGCTCCTTGTACTCAGGGTAACGCGCTTCGATTTGATATTGGTCTATACTGTCAAAAAAGGCAAGTTGTTTTTCAGACAAGCTTTCAAAAATACATCCCATGACGGCTAATCTTTTTAAATTGTGTATTTTAGGCGGTGTTTCGTTCGTAACATTTGCCACTACTGCCTTGAGTGCCTTTTCCGTTGTTAAATTGCAAAGGAAAGCCGTCCACAAAAAATGCCCTGCTTTAAGCATGGATTTTGCCACTCTTATATCATCGTCACACGAATTTAGCCAGTATTCAACCTTGTCTAACAACATTCTACCTCCATTATATATGATTTATCCCATATTGTCAATGGGTTTTTCACGATCCCTACAAGACCACCCCGCCGCTGCGGCGGCACCCCTGACGACAATTAACAGTTGACAATGTACAATTGACAATTATTTTTAACCACGAAATACACAAAAAACACGAAATGTTTATTAAGGACGGTATGCACGGGGGTGCATACCCTACAGTAATTTCAAGCCCCCGTAACTGTCCATTGTTCATTGTAAATTGTCAATTGGCATCATTCCCCTCTGGGGAGGGGTGGCAAACACTCGCAACAAAGTTGCGATAGTGT
>WRME01000060.1 GCA_009777275.1 Oscillospiraceae bacterium | reverse complement strand
AGTTAAAAGCACGACCCCCCCGCCGCTGCGGCGGCACCCCTCCCCAGAGGGTAATGGGGCTTGCATACTATAATTTCAAATTCCCCTCTGGGGAGGGGTGGCAAACACTCGCAACAAAGTTGCGATAGTGTTTGACGGGGTGGTCTTCCTCGAAATGCCGCAGCGGCGGGGTGGTCTTCCCTTGGTGTCCTCGCAAGGGCGGGTGTTTTTCTTGTGTTTACCGCAAACCCTGTGTATCTTCTTGCCTCTCCCTTTGGGAGAGGTGTCATGCGTTAGCATGACGGAGAGGGCGTGACGGAGAGGGCGTGACGGAGAAAAAAATTATTTTCACATTTCACCGAATTTATGGTAAAATGTGATTGCTCTTTTTATTGTGATGTGATACAATGGGTTTGAACACATACAAGGAGGAATTAATTTTGAAAAAATACATATGCTTATTGATTGCTGCGCTTATTCTTTTGTCGGTCTTTGCGGCCTGCGGCGATTCTGCGGGCGGCGATGATTCGCAGAGCAGCGATGATTTCAGAACATTTCCGGGAGGATCGAATCAGCGGGCCGATAATGACCAAAGCAGCTCAAGAGAGGTTCGCACCCGTCCTAACGGCACCCAGCCCCAGAGAGCCTCGGCAACATCGCAGGTCTCAGAGGTTTCACAAGCGCCCGAACAAACTGCACCCGTGCGGGACGAGAACAGAAACGGAAGCACCCCCGGTAATCTGGTAAACGGAGGTCTCTTTGTTCAAAAGGACGGCTGGATCTATTACAGCAACCCCGCAGACGGGAGCAGTCTTTACAGAATGAAGACCGATGGGTCGAACGATACAAAGATGAACGATGATCCGACTTCCTTCATCAATGTGCTGGACGGATGGGTCTATTATGTTGCGGGTGTGGCAAGATTCAGAGAACTGCATAAGGTCAGGATTGACGGAAGCGGCTTTGCCACCGTTATACAAAATTCGCTTATAGACTATCTCAATGTTGTCGATGACACCATCTACTATCTCACAGAGAATCAGTTCTACACATTCAAGATCAATGGCAAGGCTCCGAATATGATATTTGAAGAGGTGGGAGCATCACTCAGTAATATGTTTATTTCGGGTAACTTTGTCTATTTCCATGACGGTCTTGAGGTGGGATTCTACAGAAAAAGAACCAACAGCGGTGTTTTACCCAAAAGCCGCATCCGCAATGTGGAGCTGCTTAGATCTGCCGATATGGCGGGTGAGTGGCTGTATTTTTCTAACAACGGCGACATGGACAAGTTCTACAAAATCCGCGTAGACGGTCTGCAAAAGACACAGATAGCCGACTTTCCCGTAAAGTGTATCAACATCAGGGACGGCTGGATATACTTTGCTAACATGGCTAACGGTATATTCAAGATGCGGGAGGACGGTACCGAGATGACAAGACTGACCGCCGACAACCCGGAGATAGCGCTCTATAACATAAGCGTTCTCGAAGACAGATTGTACTATAATGATAACTATGCTCTGTTTACGGTCCGTACAGACGGAACCGGACAGCAGAATTTTAGATAGGAGGAATTTTTCCATGAAAAAAGCGTTGATCGTACAGGGTGGCTGGGATGGCCACGAACCTAAGCAGGTGTCTGAGATTTTTGCGGAAATATTGAGAAAGGAAGGGTTTGAAGCCGAGATTTCTGAAAGTCTTGACAGCTTTGGAGACGGAGAAAGGCTAAAACAGCTCAATCTGATCGTACCTATATGGACGATGGGAGAGATCAAGGGCGAACTGCGGCAGAATGTGAGCGCCGCCGTGGCATCGGGAGTAGGTTTAGCGGGATGCCACGGGGGAATGTGCGACTCATTCCGCAACGATGTTGAGTGGCAGTTTATGACAGGGGCGCAGTGGGTGTCACATCCGGGCAACGATGGGATTGAGTATACCGTTAATATCAAAAAGAGCAGCGATTCTGAGATCATATGCGGAATGGACGACTTTACCGTGAAATCGGAGCAGTATTATATACATATAGACCCGGCTGTAAATGTATTGGCAACCACCAGATTCCCGATAGCGGACGGCCCTCATGCCGCCAACGGATGCGTTGATGTTCCTGTGACCTATACAAAGATGTGGGGCAAGGGACGGGTCTTCTACACCTCTCTCGGCCATGTCGCAAATGTCTTCGACATCCCCAACGCCAAGGAAATGATGCGCCGAGGTATGCTGTGGGCGGCGATGTAAAACACCCGCCGCTGCGGCGGCACCAGGGGAAGACCACCCCGCCGCTGCGGCGGCACCCCTCCCCAGAGGGGAATGGGGCTTGCATACCATAATTTCCAATTCCCCTCTGGGGAGGGGTGGCAAACACTCGCAACAAAGTTGCGATAGTGTTTGACGGGGTGGTTTTCCGTAGGGGCGGCAACGCCGACTGAGAGGGCGTTTCGGGTAGGGATGACCGCCCTCGGTCATCCGTGGTCAACGCCGACTGAGAGGGCGGCAATTGTCAATTGCCATTGGGTGTTTTATGCTTATGAAAAAAATTCTTACCATGTTTCTTTCGTTTGTTCTTGCCGTCTTTGTCTGCGTTGCTTCTGTATTGGGGAGTGATGTTGTTTGTGAAGACGCCTATTATTCTATGGACGAATATACCGGAGCCCGTCATACAAATGTAGCGGGAATATCGGCAAAAGCCGCCGTTCTTATCGATGCCGTATCGGGCAGGGTGATCTATTCACGCAATCAGGACACCCGTATGCCGATGGCCTCTACAACCAAGATAATGACCGCTCTTCTTGCTCTTGAGCAGGATAATCTCGATGAGTATTTTGTCGTTGACCCAAATGCTATAATGGTTGAGGGGTCTTCTATGGGATTGACGGTCGGCGCTCAGGTAACCATGAGGACGCTTGCATACGGAATGCTTCTCCCATCCGGAAACGATGCCGCTAATGCCGCCGCTGTCCGTATATCGGGAAACATTCCCGACTTTACCGCAAGAATGAACCAACGAGCCGCCCAGATCGGCATGACCAATACAAACTTTGTAACACCATCCGGTCTTGACGGAGAGGGTCACTACAGCACCGCATATGATATGGCGCTGTTGGCACAGACCGCTATCCAAAACGCCGACTTCAGATATATCTGCTCACAACCCAACGCAAGGGTGGAGTTCGGCAATCCGCCTGCCCGCAGATGGATGCGTAACCACAACCGTCTGCTGGGTCAATATGACGGGGTCTTCGGGGTAAAGACCGGCTTTACAAAAAAATCAGGACGATGTCTTGTTACGGCGGCAGAGAGGGACGGGGTTGTGCTGATAGCGGTAACCCTCAGCGCCCACAGCGATTGGGCCGACCACAAGGCGATGTATGATTACGGATTCTCGTCGGTTACCCAAACACCGCTGACCATAGATACAACCGAATTTTTGGCTAAGGTAACGGGAGGATTGCAGGACGAATTTAAGATAAAACCCTTTGGTGATCTGCTGACAACCCTGACCGATCAGGAGAAGCAGGAGCTGACCCATACAATAAATCTGCGTGAGTTCTACTACGCTCCCGTCAACACAGGCGATGTAGCGGGAGAGATAGAGTTTTTATACAAGGGCAAATCGGTGGGAACCATCCCGCTCATTGCCGCAGAGGCTGTCGAAAGACACATAACCGAGGTAAAACCGGGATTGCGGGAACGAATATTGAATTGGTTTAAGAGGAAAAATAATGGATAAAAAAAGATTGCAGAAAATCATAGCAGAGAGGGGATACTGTTCGAGGCGTAATGCCGAGGAGCTGATCATACAGGGCAAGGTCAGGGTCAACGGCAGGGTGGCAAAGATAGGAGAAAGCGCATCGGAATCGGATCTCATAACAATCGGCGGCAAGAAGATAGCAGGCGTTAAAAACACCTGCTGCTATATGCTGTACAAGCCCCGAGGATATGTAACGACCATGAAGGATGAGAAAGGCAGACGATGTGTCGCCGATCTTATAGGCGATATAAAAGAAAGGGTATACCCCGTGGGCAGGCTGGATGTTAATTCCGAGGGACTTCTTTTGCTGACCAACAACGGGGATCTTGCCAACAAACTCACCCATCCGAGGAATCATGTGCAGAAGGTCTACCGTGTTACCATACGTCCGGGAATAGATGAGGAGCAGTTGGCACGGCTGGAATCGGGCATAGAGATAGACGGAGAGATGACCGCTCCCGCCGCCGTCAATGTGATAACAGAGGGCAAGGAGCGGGTTGTTGTAGAAATGTCTCTCTACGAGGGACGCAACCGCCAGATAAGAAAGATGCTCGAGGCGCTGGGTCTTGAGACGGCCCGTCTCAAACGAATATCTGTAGGCGGGGTAAAACTTGGGATGCTTGCCCCCGGCCAACACCGCCCTCTGACAGATAAAGAATTAAAGTCATTGACATAAACAAAAAAATAGGGTAGAATATAGAAACAACATTTTCGTCAAAGGAGTTTTGATATTGTTTGATAACTATAAGCGCTGCATCGGGTGCATGAATGAAATAGGAAACGCTACCCTCTGCCCGAGCTGCGGATATATTAAAAGCTCTCCTGTTTCGCCGCAATACCTGCAACCGGGAGCCATTATCAATGAGCGGTATCTTATAGGAAAGCTGCTGAGCTATAACGGAGAACGAGCCGTCTATATAGCCTTTGATACCTCTATAGAAAGCGTTGTTGAGGTTGCAGAGTATTTCCCCGGTACCCTCTGCGAAAAGGAACGCAACGGAAGTCATGTGATCATAGCAAATGGGGCTCAGCCAAAATACAAAGCGCTAATGAGCGATTTTGTCGAGCTTGCGAATCAGCTCAAGAGCCTGCGTACATTAAAGTCTATTGCCCAAACATATGAGATAACCGCCGCAAACGGAACGGTCTATGCTATCGGGGAGCGTGTATCGGGAATCACACTCAGCGAATATCTTGCCGACAACATGGGTGAGATAGAGTGGAACACGGCCCAAACGCTCTTTATGCCCTTTGTTTCGACACTGGGTACTATACACGCAGGGGGGATCATCCATCGGGGAATATCTCCCGAAACTATTATAGTCACCCCTAAACACGAACTCAAGCTGACGGGATTTAGTATCGCCAGTGCGAGAACGGTAGGGACAGAGCTTTCCCCGCAAATATTTGCGGGATATGCCGCGCCCGAACAGTATACCAGGATAGAGGCGCATGGCCCCTGGACCGATATATATTCGCTTGCGGCCGTTATGTATAAGTCGCTGACAGGAACAATGCCTCCCGAATCATCCGGACGCTCTTTCAACGACAATCTTGTTTCTCCCAGAGCGCTCAACTCTAACATACCCGTGACCGTTTCATCCGCTATAATGAACGCCATGTCCTATTCCACCGAAAAGCGATACCAGACATCGGAGCAATTCAAAGAGCCTCTCTCTAAAATCGTTCCGCCTGAGATAAAGCCAAGGCCGATAAACATAAATGCCGACATTCCCCCTAAACCTGAGGAAAAGAAAAAAAGCTATGCCCTTACCGCTATGGCCGTTACCTTTCTTGCATTTCTGCTTATAGCAGGGACTGTCCTGCTTGCCCTCTGGTTCAGCTCAAACAGACCGCCGTCCCAGCCTTCGTCTATTCCGTCCTCTGATTCGGCCTCCGAATCGGGCAGTTCTGCCTCCACCCGTCCTTCGGGAACCCACGAGGTGCCGAACTTTGTCGGAAGAATAGCCGAGGTTGTGAGGAGCAGTCCCGACTATGTCGGTGTATTCGAGTTTAGCTTTAGCAGTGAGTATAACGAGCAATACGCAAGAGGTGTAATATTTGAGCAGAGCGTTGATGCAAGGGAGATAGTGTCACGGGGCGAGAAGATAGAGTTTAAGGTAAGCAGGGGGTCAAGATACCCCACGATACCTGAGTTTACGATAAGAGGAGAGGGCAAACTGATAAGAACCTACGAGAACGAACTGCGTGATCTTAGTATAAAATATGACATAACATACGAAGAGACCGACGAGCATGACCCCGACACGGTTATCCGTGTCCATCCGTCACCCGGAACGACCATAGATATATCGGGAGCCGAGATACTCAGGGTCTATGTAGCAAAGGAACCGACGCCCTCTTCGGTAACATTACAGTAGCCATGGCTGTTGAGTTGTTATTTCCGGGACGCTGTCTCTATTGCCGCAGGATTCATTCGGACGATGGCTACATCTGCGCCGATTGCATGGATTATATCAAGTTTGCATCGGGAGAGATATGCGTAAAATGCGGCAGGAAAATCTGCTTCTGTCACAAAGAAAAGTTATGGTATGATTATTGCGTTGCCCCGTTTTATTACAAAGACGGTCTCAAGCAAAGCCTCTTGGAACTCAAGAGGGGAAAGCGAGCCGATTTTGTCAAAGGATTTGCCTTTTATATGGCCGATTGTGTCAGACGGATGCTTCCCGCCGCCGACATTATCGCCGCTGTGCCTATGTTCCCCAAGAGAGAGCGGGAGATAGGATTCAATCATGCGTGGCTGCTTGCAAAACAATTGTCACACATTCTTGGTATAGAGAGCGACAAGCGGGCCCTTATAAAAACCGTGCAGAGAGAGAAACAGCATCTGCTGAACAGCAGAATGAGAAAATACAACCTCACAGAGGCAATCGAATGCCGCAGTCGGTCGGTCTGCGGCAAGAATATTCTGCTCTGCGATGACATAACCACATCGGGAGCAACCTTTAACGCCTGTGCATACGAACTCAAAAACGCCGGAGCCAAAGGCGTGTTCTGCGTAGCGGCGGCTATATCAATGCAGAATTAAGAATGCAGAATGGGGAAAATCATCCCCATCCCCGCAACAGCCGTGGCACAGGCGGAGATCATGGGGATGTATATCAGCGCTAAGTTGCTTATAACAGGAGCGAACTCAAAGAATCCCGCAAACAATATAAACGAAGCGGCAAATGCCGAAAAAAGAAATGCCAGCAGGATTTTACGCAGCAATGTCAGCGGCATTGATATTTTTGTAAGGAGCATGAACTGGACAGAGCCTGTCAGCAGCACGCAGAGCGTAGAGCTTTGGCGGAAATCGAGCTGGATCAGGTATGACAGGAGCTGAATGAGCATAACGCTTGCCGTGACGGTCAGTGCGGCCGGAATAGCGTTTGACAGAACTTTTTTTAAAAAATCCCCCTGAACAGGCCGGTGATCATGTCTTAACGCCAAAAAGAATGACGGTATTCCTATAGTAAGACTGCCGAGCAAAGTCAGGTGTTTGGGCGAAAACGGATATGTGAAGGGGAGAATGATAAACAATATAGCCAACACGGCCGAAAACATTGTCTTTGTTAAGAAGAGAGACGCCACAAGTTCGATATTGTTTATAACCCGTCTTCCTTCACGGACTGCGGGTATCATTGCGGCAAAATCCGATTCGAGCAGGACGAGATCGGCGGCGTTTCTTGCGGCGTGGTTTCCGCTTGCCATAGCAACGCCGCAGTCTGCATCCTTGAGAGCCAGGACGTCATTGACCCCGTCTCCCGTCATGGCGACCGTCTGTCCGTTCTGCCGCATGGCGGCAACCAGCTCTCTCTTTTGATGAGGGGTTGTTCTGCCGAAGACTGTATAGAGCCTGCATATCGTCCTGTAGGACAGATTAGATTCCCTGCTCATGTCGATATATCTATCGGCATCTTTTATGCCCGCTTCCTGCCCTATAAAGGATGCCGCAGCGGGATTGTCTCCCGAAATTATTTTAACCGCTACATCCTGTGAGGCAAAGTATCTCACCGTTTCGGCGGCGTTTTTTCTGAGCTGTTCCTTTAGCGTAACAAGGGCGATTCCGCGTGATTCTGAGAGAATGCTGCCGGAGGTCAGACCCTTAGCCTTTGCAAACAACAGCACACGCATTCCGCTTTCGGAGAGTGACTGAGCCTTGGTCAGTATGGTCATGTCGTTTGTTATAAACTCAGGCGCTCCGATAACATAGGCGCCCTGCTCGTAAAACTCCGCCCCGCTCCATTTGCGGTATGACGAGAAACGAGCCGTGGTCCTTACCCGCCAACTGTTGTCTTGTCTAAAGTATTCCTTTAAAGCCGTTGCTGTGGGGTTATCATCGCCGATAGAGTGTACCGTTGTTCCTATGATTCCCTCTATATCGCTAAGTCCGTCTGACAGAGGTATGATGCCCGTTACTATCGGGTTGCCGTCTGTGAGGGTGCCTGTCTTATCAAGACAGAGAACATCAACCCTTGCCAGAGCTTCGACACAGGAGAGCGACTGTACCAGCACCTTCTTTTTGGACAGGGTTACCACGCTTGCGGCAAATGCCGCCCCGGTGAGAAGTATCAGCCCTTGGGGTATCATGCCTACAAGAGCGGCAACGGTCGGAATCACCGCCTCGGCAATCGGACTGCCGGGGGTGTTGTCGGGCAGACCCGGTTGTCTGAACAGCTCCGAAACAAAGAGCAGTATCCCAACAGGGATGATTATTACAGTCAGTATTTTTATTATCTTTTTTATGGCGGCGGTTAGTCGGGACTTCTGCCGCTTTTCTTTGGCGGCCTCTTTAGCAAGAGCGTATGAATAGTTTTCACCGCCAACCTTCTGCACAACGACACTGCCGCTTCCCGCTACCACAAAACTCCCCGACAGAACAGTATCGCCCGACTGCTTGTCTCGTGCATCGGCCTCTCCGGTCAGCAGCGATTCATCCAGCTGAAGTCCGCTCGAAGAGATAACCTTGGCATCGCAGCAGATCTGATCGCCGCTCTTTATCAGCAGTATGTCGTCCCGTACTATTTGACAGGCGGGTATGGCTCTCTTAATACCCGCTCTTATGACCGTCACATTCTGCTGGGTAACTATTCTGAGCCTGTCGAGGGTTATCTTGGCTCGTATCTCTTGAGCGGCTCCCATCAGCGACGTAAAAAAAGCAACCCCGCAAAAGAGCAGGTTGTCGTAACTCCCCACCGCTATAAGCATCGCCGCAAGAAGAATGTTGATTATATTAAACAGAGTAAAGGTATTATCCCGAACAATGGCGGTAAATGTTCTGGTCTGCCGCTTCGGCGGATGGTTGACCGCTCCTGCCTTTACCCGCTCGGATACCTGTGCGGACGAGAGTCCGTTGCTATGGTCTATAGTTACATACCCCCGTGAATTTCCATAATATTACACATATAACTATACCCCGCCACACTCCTTTATGTCAAGAGAAAATGTTTGTCCTCTTAGATATTCCAGTATTCCGCCGTCCTGCGTAAAATCAAATCCTATTTTATAGGCGCAGAGTGACTGTCCCGCAGAACCCTGTACCACCCTGCCGCCATATTTTCTGTCACCCAAAAGCGGATGTCCTATCAAACTAAACTGAGCCCTTATCTGATGAGATTTTCCTGTTATCAGCTCTGCCTCAACAAGACTGTCTCGGCCGTCATGCGACAGCAGTCTGTAGTCAAGTTCCGCCTTTACCGCTCCCTCAAACATATCCTCCGACACTATCGCTTTGTTGTTTGCGGTGTCTTTTTTATAATACGCAGAGAGCCTGCCCTGCTCGGGACTTAATACCCCCTCGGCTCGGCAGATATAGAATCGTGAGATCTCCCTGTTCTTTATCTTGAGCGCCAGCATACGCAAGGATTCTGCGTTTTTTGCGGCTGCAACAAGACCGCTTGTCGAGCGGTCGATACGATTGCAGAGAGCGGGTGCAAAGGAGTTCTCCTTTGCGGGATCATACTCACCCTTGCTCCATAGATATTTTAGTACACGGGGGACAAGACTGTCGTCACCCGTGGCATCGCTGTGACAGAGCAGACCTGCGGGTTTGTTTATAACTATAATATTGTCATCTTCATAAACTATATTCAGACCGCCCGCTTTTTTAAAATCGCTTCTTTCCTGCCGAACAAGCAGATGATCGCAAACATACAGCTCAAGACTGTCACCCTCCCGCAGAATATATCCCCGATCGGTCCTTGACCCGCCGATTTTTATCCGTTTTATACGGATATATTTATACATCAGCGCAGCAGGAAGTTTTGGATAGACCTTGCGTAAAAACCTATCCAGCCTCTGCCCCGCATCATTGCCTGTGATCGTAAGTTGTACCATTGGAGACCTCGATTCTTTTTTACCACGAAACGCCCTCTCAGTCGGCGTTGCCGCCGACAGCTCTCCCAAAGGGAGAGCCAAGGTGACACACCCACAGAGTTTGTGGTGACCACGGGAAAAAACACCCGCCGCTGCAGCGGCACCCTCTTTACGAAAGAGGGCAGGGGCTTGTAACCGCAAATTCTCACCCTATATCGGCTCCAAAAATTGCAATTCCAAGCATCGTATCTTGTTTGCAATTAGAAAAACACTTTTTAATTACATTCCCCTGCCCTCTTTCGTAAAGAGGGTGCCCTCGCAAGGGCGGGTGTTTTTTTCTGGTTACCGCAAACCCTGTGAGTGTTCTTGCCTCTCCCTTTGGGAGAGGTGTCACGCCTTGGCGTGACGGAGAGGGCATGACGGAGAGGGCTGCATTCTGCATT
>WRME01000059.1 GCA_009777275.1 Oscillospiraceae bacterium | reverse complement strand
GGTCGCGGGTGGGGGGGGGGGGGGGGGGGGGGGGGCGGGGGGCGGGGGGGGGGGGGGGGGGGGGGGGGGGGAGGGCGTGCCGGGGTGTTTTTAAATTGAAAGGAATGTCGAATATGAAAATTATAACAATCTTTGTGACCTGTGCATTGATGATGCTGATTCCGGGATGTACAAGCCCTGTGGGATATGCAGTCGAAGGGGCGGGATACCGCAGTTCGGTCTATGCGGGGGACTATTTTCTGGCGGTGGGAACGGCGGGCAGGATAGACAGGCTCTATCCCGGGTATGCCGAAACGGTTGCAAGCCCGACCGATCACAATCTAAACGGGGTGGTTTACTCTGGCGGGATTTTTGTGGCAGTCGGTGACGGCGGGGTGATTCTCAGGGGCGACAGAACGGGCGGATTTTCCCCGGCAGACTCCCCTGTAAAGACCGACCTCATGTCGGTGACCGTCTTCGATGGCAGTTTTATCGCAGTCGGCCGCAAGGGTGTAATGCTGACATCGGTGAATGGAGTTAGCTGGGAAAGGATAAAGTCGGGCGTCAAGAATGACATACTATCGGTAGCGGCAAACCGTGACTACTGCGTTGCGGTGACATACGAGAGCAATGTGATAATAAAAAAGAGAGGCATAGACGAGGCGGAGATATTCGATTACAACAAAACCTATGACGGATTCGCAACCCTGTTTAACATGAGGGCGATCAAGAGTTATGGGGGAGAGTTCTTGGTTTTCGGGGATTCTGTACTGGAAAAAGGCGCTCCGATCGTATTCAAAACGCCGAGCGGATTGGCCGATTCCTGGTCACAGTACAATCTGGAAATGATAAACGACACCTCATTTGTGGGGATGATGCCGATCAATCTCAACGATTTCGCCCCCAACGATGACCAGCTGCTATTCGGGGCTGATTCGGGCAAACTCGTCAACGTCACCTCATGCGCCACCTGCAACCGGATGGATGTCGTTTCGGACAATGATATAAAGACAATGTCGTATGATAGCGATGGACAGGTTCTGCTTGCGGGAGGGGGATTCTGGTTCGATATAATAGGCGGTGATACCATGCGTCATTATGGAATCGGAGCGGCACAGGCAAAAAGCGAGCAGGAATCAGGCGATGCGCAGTTTGTCGATGTGCGAACGGTCAACGAGTTTGCCGCAGGTCACATACCCGGAGCCATAAACGTACCTCTCTCGGAGATCTCATCCGGAGCTCTCGAATCGGCAATACCCGATAAGAGCGCCAAAATAATCTTCTACTGCGTACTGGGCGCACGTTCGCAATCGGCCCTCGATGAAGCGATAGCCTTAGGCTATGAGCGTGTCTACAATTTGGGCGGCATCGAAAACGACTGGCCGTATGAACTTACAGTTGACAGTTGACAATGGACAGTTACGGGGAACGAAACCACGAAAAACACAAAAGACACGAAAAGGTTGCCCTCTCCGTCACGCCGGGGCGTGACACCTCTCCCAAAGGGAGAGGCAAGAACACCACAGGGTTTGCGGTCATCACGAAAAAACACCCGCCGCTGCGGCGGCACCCTCTTTGCCAAAGAGGGCAGGGGCTTACAGTAGGGTACGCACCCCTGTGCGTACCGTCCTATGTGTAATCCCGCAAATTACGGTAGGGGCGGCAATCTGCCGCCCGTGGTTATCACGGATTGTAAGGACGAACTCCGTTCGTCCGCAGATATAAAAACGCCGTATTTATGCCAACGGGCGGCAGATTGCCGCCCCTACCATATCCGATTAACAATTTCTTTTTTGTGCGTATTATAATATTCAAGATTATGCCGATATATACATTATATGTCTGTACAAAAAAGAGAGTGATTTGAGAGAATGATTGATAAGGAAATGAATAAAGAATTAGAAGAAGAAAAGCAAAAAATGTCTATAAATCTTTATTTAGACAGGATGAAAATGAAGATTAGAGACAAGATTTATGCAGTTGCTTTAGAGCAGGTAACCCAGGGTACGGATTTTATTGAAAAATTAGTAGAGCACATGGTAGAGCAGATAGATGTAATCAGCAATCCGCATTTGGGCATAAAACTGAACACAGTCGCTTAGCATAGCGATTTTAGTATACATACAATCAACCCGCCCTTTGGGGGCGGGTGATTTTTTATTTAGCAATTAACCTTTAGGCATCCTTTTCTATTTCGCTGTAGAGGGCGGCGATTTCATCATCGACAGGAACAGCAGGAGCCAATCCCATCTCAGCCTTGAGTGCGGCCAGTTCATCGTCCAGAGCTGCGCCTCCGCCTGATTTGTAGAGATCCGCCAACGACTGTGCTTCATCCTTAGGAACCTCGTTGAGAGAGCCGAGAGCTCGGGCTCGATCCAAGCGTTCCTGTGCCTGCTGCTCAAAACGGTCGAAAGCCTGCAACGCACCCTCAGCCTTAGATCCTGCCGCACCCATTTTGTTGACACGCTCGGTAGCGTTTGCCACGGCGATGTTCGATTTTATGGTTGCCTTGCGTGACTTGAGCGAGTTTATGTCTTTGACCAGCTTGTCGTGCATAGAACGCATCTGGACAGCGTTCTGCTGTGCCGCTTCGGCAAGCTTTTGCAGCTCTACACCCTGAGCCTCCAGTTCGTTCTTTTTGTTGAGGAACACACGAGCATGATCCTCGTTTCCTGCGGCAAGAGCCTTGCGAGCCAGATCCATGTTCTTGCTAACCTCCGCTCTGTTAGCATCCGATTCACGCCTTGTGCGGGTTTCTTCAGCCATTACTCCCGCTGTCTCTTTCTTGACGTCGGCTAAATCGTTAGCGAGGTTACGCAGGGTCTGGTCGATCATCTTTCCCGGATCCTCCGCCTTGTCGAGCAACGCATTAATGTTTGCCGACATGATGTTTTTAAACCTTGATAAAATACTCATTACATTCTTCCTTTCAAATTAAATATAGTTTCAATACAGTCCCCCACCTAAAACTCAGGCAATGATGATAGATTGTTGTTGGCGGTTTGGTCGGGGAGTGATTTTAGAAATTCGCTGTTATCACGCCTTGAAATACATACACCCGCTATTTCGCCGAGTTTTGCCCGCTGGACCGCTTCATCCTTGCCCAGTACCAGTCCGTTGGCTAATCTGTATGCTATTATAGTGCCGCTATCTCTTCTGACGGCGGCTATATACTGGGCATCGCTCTTGAAAACAGGAATAATGTCGCTTGATTGCGACGCGCCATTCTGATAGGTCTTCTCAAGCTCTGATGCGGCATCATTTCCGCTGCCGAACTCACCTAAGTCCTGACCGAGTATCCGTTCTGTCTGCTCAGCCTCAAGATTCTTCTGCGCCTTCGACTTTTTCCACCACGACATGGCTATAAGGAGCATTATTATGGCAATTATCCCGCTTCCGATAACCAGGAAGATTTTCGGCCAGGGTGAGGTGGTAACGGTCATTATGCGTTCGCCTGTTTTGTCAAAGGCTTGGCTGAACATCTCCTCATTGCTCATGCTGCTGTTTTCGTAATTGCGTTCTATATAATCCATGAGAACGTCTATAGCTTCTCTATCCATTACCGATTGTGCCGCATTTCCGACAGTAGCGTACATTGTGTAATCTTCTATGTCATCGTTATAGAAGAACACAAGCAGCAAATGAGCTCCATTATCGTTGAACATTTCTGCATATTTTGCATCAGAATACTCTTTCAGCCGTGGAATGGTCGGGAGGGTAGTGTTGCCGTCTATCTCTTCTATGATATACAGATGCGGACGAACCCCCGTCTTGTTATAAAAATTCTGCATACCCGCTGTCAGCTTGGTTTCGTTTTGTATAGCAGGTTGTGATAGGTTATCGGTATACATGGAACCCGTTTCGTTCGCAGACCCACGAGGCAATGCCTCACGCTCAATAGTAGAAGGGGTAACGCCGGAATCGCTCGGCCAAAGTATGAAGACAACAGCGATTATGGCAATTATCAGCACCAGCAGGATGCCGCTGCATCCGCCGCCGCCTCTGCCGTAGTTTCTGCCTCCGCCGCCGTAATATCTTCCTCCGCCGTATCCGCCGCCATATCTCCCGCGGCTGCTGTTTCTTCCCAGCATATACCCGCCTACTCCGGCACCCACCGGACCGATCCCTCTCCCGGAGCTTGTGTTTCTCGTGTTTCCTCTGCCTAAATTGCTCCCGCTGCTTGCTTTGTTTCTGCCAAGGCTGCTTCCTGCGCTTGTTCGCCCGCCGCCGGAATATGTCCCGCTCGAACGCCCTCCGCCGCCGCCTCCGACTCCTCCTCCGGTTCTTCCGCCTCTCATACGAATACTTCCTTTCCGCCGCAACATTTCACCTGCGACATATACTTGACTACATTGTATCATAACATAAATGTAAAATCAATACATTTTTTGCAACAACGAAAGGCAAAAATCTGCAACCACGAAATACACAAAAATCACGAAAAGGGAAAACACCCGCCGCCGTAATAACAACGGATGACCGAGGGCGGTCATCCCTACTGCCCTCTCAGTCGGCGTTGCCGCCGACAGCTCTCCCAAAGGGAGAGCCAAGGACACACACAGGGTTTGCGGTTGCCACAAAAAAACACCCGCCGCTGCGGCGGCACCCTCTTTGCGAAAGAGGGCAAGGGGCTTGTAATTATAAGTCTCCGTAACCGTCCATTATGAGCAACCTGTTTTTTTGTTTTAATTTCTTTCAATTATGACAATGAGTTGTTTTTGGGCTTCAAAATATATTAGATTTACCGGATAAGAACGAAGCCACATGAATTCCTCATCCCACGGTGGATGATATTCTTTTGGAACATTCCACTCATATACTTTATGCAGCCAACTAGACGGTATTTCTTCCGGCGTAGTTCCCACTACAAATGCGTTGTTCAAAAGGAAAGTATCGGGTCTCTCTTGTAATTGGAACACGGTGTATTGCGATGGCCTGTGAATGAAGTCGGTCGGCTGGTAGTTATACAAAACCTCCATATCGGCAGGAAGGCTGAAATCCAAGTAAAATTCTGTGCTTTTTACCGGGTTCGACTTGCATCCCGTCAATCCCAATACACAGAGTAGCGCTATTACTACTATCGCTATCGATTTTCTCAATTTTATCACCTTTTTCTTGTTTTTATAAATTTATCATGGTAATATTATACTCCGCTATTCTGCATATGTCAATCTCCGTAGGGATATGGATTTAGGATTCAGGCGGTAGGGTACGCACCCCCGTGCGTACCGTCCTATGTGTAATCCCGCAAATTACGGTAGGGGCGGCAATCTGCCGCCCGTGGTTATCACAAATTGTAGGGATGACCGCCCTCGGTCATCCGTGGTTGCGGCAAATTTTGCGGTTACCATCCCCTGCCCTCTTTCGTAAAGAGGGTGCCGCCGCAGCGGCGGGTGTTTTTCTCCGTTAATTATCCATCCCCTCTTGATTTTTTTTAGGCTTTATGATATGATTGTGTCAAATCATATACGAAAGGGTTGGACTTTTATGGCGATAAATGCTGTTATCGGAGCTCAGTGGGGTGACGAGGGAAAGGGCAAAATCATTGATATACTCTCTTCGGATGCCGATGTTGTTGTTCGGGCTCAGGGAGGGAACAACGCAGGACATACCATTACGAGAGGGGAAGAAATCTACAAATTCCGGCTGATGCCGTCTGGGATTCTCTGTAAAGATACACTTTGCTTGATTGGGAACGGAGTTGTTCTCGATCCCAGGTATCTTTTAAAGGAGATAAAGTATCTCGAAAAGCGGGGGATTGATTGCGGCAATCTGCGAATCGATCCGAGGGCTCACGTTATTATGCCGTGGCACATAGAGATAGATACGTTGGCAGAAGCATTGCGGGGAGACAACAAAATCGGTACGACAAGGCGGGGAATAGGCCCCTGCTACATGGACAAGGCCGACCGCAGCGGAATACGGATATACGACCTGATTCATCCTGATTTGTGCAGGCAGAAAACACTCAGAAGCGGGATAGCTAAAAACAGAATGATCAGCCGTTATTACGAGGGGGAAGAACTTAATTTAAGGGCGATCGCCGATGAGTATATCGAATACGGCAAGGAGCTGAAAAAATATGTCGCCGATATTTCGGTGCTTATTTACGATGCCGTCAAGGATGAGAAAAACATACTATTCGAGGGCGCACAAGGGTCTCTGCTCGATATAGATACAGGGACATATCCGTATGTTACATCATCTTCGACCGTAGCGGGAGGATTCAGTACAGGCGGCGGAATAGGCCCGGTGTTGTTTGAAAATGTTGTAGGCGTTGCAAAGGCATATACAACAAGGGTAGGGGAAGGGCCATTCCCGACCGAGTTCTCAAATGAAATAGCGGAAATCCTATGCAAACGGGGATGTGAAACCGGCATTGCGGGACGTTCCTGCCGTGTGGGATGGTTTGATTCGGTTATAGTCCGTCACGCCGTGAGGGTAAACGGTCTGACCTCTCTTGCCTTCAATAAACTCGATACATTCCGTGATATTGGCAGGATAAAGGTATGCACGGCATACAGAAAACCGGACGGAACCATTATGAACAACTTCCCTCCCGCCTTAGAAGAGCTTGACGGCTGCACCCCGGTCTATACAGAGTTTGAGGGATTTTATGAAGATATTACAGGATGCGAAAGTTATGACGCACTTCCGTCCGCCTGCAAGAATTACATCGAATCGCTGGAAGAACTCTGCGGATGCAGAATCTCTATGGTAGGAGTAGGGCCCGAACGCAGACAGACCTTGATGAGGTAGATTGACGGAGTATTGTCAAAAATTGACAAAAGTCGGGAGAAAAAAGTTATTTGCTTTTAACAAAGAAATATGATATACTATAATGTAGGAGCGTGGTACGATGAGAATCAGGCAAAGAAATATAATTTTTAGGGAGGACAAGTCTTCGTGTCAAAATTAATAATTTTGAATGGTGCTTCTGGTGCAGGCAAGACCTTTTTACTTGAGCAAATTTCAATGTTGAATAAAAAAATGACGCCTATTAAAAAGTACACAACAAGGAAGCCCCGTGATTATGAGGATACAGATGAATCAAAAGATTTATTTTTTAATAGCACTAAAGAACAAATTCAAAGATGTAAATATTGGTACCTGTTTAGAAATGAATCTTACGGAATCAAGAAAAAACATATTGACGAAGCTTTAGAAAACGGCAAACACCCCATTGTAATTATAAGAGATTATCCAACGATAATCGATTTAAAAAGAGATTATTCAGACACCTTAACATTTTACATACAGGGGGCATATTCTAATAATGACCTAAAAAAACTTTTAATTAATCAAGGTCGAAATAACAAAGATGTTGAGGATAGTATAGTTAGAAATAAGAAAAATTTTGATGAGTATATAAAGTATCTTCAAGAAGATGTTTTTGATCATATGTTGTTAAATTATTATGATGAAACATTTATGACTCAAGTAGAGTATTTTTTGGAGAAGGATATAAAAGGAGCTTTACAATGAAAATTTTTATTAGCTGGTCAAAAACTAAAAGTAAGAGGATAGCGTATGCTATTAAAGACTTCTTGGAAGGTTTGTTTCACGATAAAATTGAAACATGGCTCTCTGACGAGAACATACAAACCGGAGCAAGACCAACTGCCGCCATCCGAGATGCCTTAAAAAATTACGACAAGGGAATATTCTGCGTGTTAAGGGAAAACTACGAATCTCCGTGGATAATGTATGAAGCAGGGGCAATCTCTACGCATGAACATTGTGACAATGAAAATAGCGATGATTGTGTCATTTGGCCAATATTGTTCGAGCCTATTCAGACAGAACGTCTTTTTGCCAACCCATTATATCAGTTTCAATTTGTAAATTTCGATAAAGAAAAAATGTATAAACTTGCAAAGGAAATAAATAATAATGTTAAGGCTTTTAAAGATATTGCTACTCTTGAAAAACAATTCGGATTTTATTGGAATGAATTAAATAGCCGTGTTGATCAGGTTTTGCGAGAATATGTAATTGGGAGTGATAACATTTTAGATAAAAAGACTGTTTTGAGGGAATTAGCAGCTAATGCTTTCCCCGAACCGATTATGGGAGATATTATTAAATTTACCAGCGGTTTTGAAAGACAAGAACTTTATAACATACTCCTTAGAAAATCGAACAAAAGATTGTGGTTGTTTGGAAGAAAAAACAAGAAAATTTTCGCAAATGATAATAGATGGTTCTTTGAGCAGTTAAAAAATAAAATTTCCGGAAATGAATTTGATTTTCGGAGTTTATTTCTTAACCCAAGCGCTCCACCTGAAATTGTTTCTAAGGCTCAGAAAAATGATGATTTTCTTCAAGAATTAAAATTGTGTATAAAAAAAGCATATAGAACAATTCAAGAAAACAATTTATCGCCTGATAAATTGTGTCGTTTATATGACGTTGTTCGGGTTGATGAAATAATTATCGTCGATGATGTTGTCTTGTTTTCACATATTTGTTTTGATGAAAATGGCGTGCCGTTCCCTTTGACCGATGCGTCTTTTAATGTGGTTGAAATTGGAGATCAATTAGGGGCTCATTATGTAACGGAATTTCATAGTGCCTGGAACAAGGCGACACCCGTTGATAGCTGTGTTTTTGAGGACTTGTAATTCATAATTTGTTTTATCCTTTTAGATATTTTTCGTCTCATATAGATTGGTGAAATCTATATGAGACGATTTGTTTGCAATACCACTTAAACAGCCTGAATATCGGCTAATTGTATTTTTTTGTGTTTATGTGAAGATCTATTAATAAGATAATGCGGTAATTTATTTTGGAATTATCCTACAAAACTCTTGCGTTGCCGCATATTTAATGATATACTGGACTAAAACAATTTTATTTTAAGGAGAAAGAGATGATTAATAAATTTAAACTTTCGGAAGAAGTTACAAATGTGATAGAAAATTGCAAAGGAATTACCATTCCTCAAAAGAGGGAAGAGCTGGTAGAGCTTGCTTTGGGCGGTATTGGTACCGATGTTTACAACATTGCCTATGATATAAACGGCAAGCCATATCACGAGGCAACCGTGACACGCTGCAAAAACGGCGCCGTGGTAAACTACAACGATGTTTATATGCGTAGAAGAGACCCCGAGTGTCTTTATATCGGTGACGACAAACCCACCGACAAGCCTGTGTATAAAGACAAATTCGGCAAGGATTTCAGCGGACTGAGGAGCGAGACCTTTGAGTGGCTCAAAACTCAGGAACTTATTTTAGTTCCGGTTATGGTCGGCGGTGAGGAATACGGATATGAAGCGGCATTGATCGCTCCCCGCAATGCGGGATTCTTTGCCTGTGCTCTTGCGGATCTGCAGTATTTTACCAATATAGCGGAATACAAAGGGATATTTGAACCCAAGGTGATAATATATCTTGCTCCTCCCTTCAGGCATACCCATTTTGACGGCAAGCAGATTGTTATACATAACCGTCTTGATAATGTATACGAGCTGTTCTCCTACAATCTCTATCCGGGACCCAGCGCTAAAAAGGGTATCTACGGCTTTCTGCTCGATGTCGGCGAAAGAGAGGGCTGGGTAACCGTCCACACCTCTGCTGTCAAGGTTGTATCGCCCTATGATAACGAGATGGTTATCATGCACGAGGGTGCATCCGGCGGAGGAAAGAGCGAGATGAGCGAACACGTTCATCGTGAACCGGACGGAAAGATTCTTATCGGACAGAACATTGTAACCGATGAGAAGTTTTTCCTGCGTCTTGAGGAACCCTGCGAACTCTATCCCATTGCCGATGATATGGCGATGTGCCATCCCAAAATGCAGAACGACAGCCAAAAGCTCGTCATCAGAGACGTTGAGGCGGGTTGGTTTGTGAGGGTTGACCATATAAAAGAATACGGAACCGATCCCCATCTTGAAAAATCATGTATTCAATCAAAAGAGCCGCTTGTATTTATGAGTATGCAGGCTGAGCCGAACTCTACCGTATTAATATGGGAGCATATCATAGACGAGGACACCAACAAACCCTGTCCCAATCCCAGGGTTATTCTGCCCCGCAGACTTATCACCAACATAATTCACGAACCTGTCGAGGTTGATATAAGAAGTTTTGGGGTAAGAACTCCTCCCTGCGTTAAGGAAAAACCCACATACGGAATCCTAGGGCTTATGCACATTCTGCCGCCCGCTCTTGCTTGGCTGTGGCGTCTTGTAGCGCCCCGAGGATATGCCAACCCCAGCATAGTTGAAACAGCGGGCATGACAAGCGAGGGTGTAGGCTCGTATGGATATTTCTTGACAGGATCTGTTGTGGAACAGGCCAATCTGCTGTTGGATCAGGTTGTAAAGACCCCCAACACCCGTTATGTTCTCATACCCAATCAGCATATCGGATGCTACAATGTCGGATTCAAGCCGCAATGGATAGCACGGGAATACTTCGCCCGCAGAGGAAGCGCCAAGTTCAAGCAGGAGCATCTTGTGGCATCCCGTATGCCGCTGCTCGGTTACTCTCTCGAAAGCATGAAGGTTGACGGGCAGGACATCAGAACCGCATTCCTGCGGCCCGAGACCCAGCCTGAAATAGGAATAGACGGATACGATCAAGGCTCTGAGGTGTTAA
>WRME01000058.1 GCA_009777275.1 Oscillospiraceae bacterium | reverse complement strand
CCCTTGCGAGGGCACCCTCTTTACGAAAGAGGGCAGGGGCTTGAACAATTAACAATGTACGATTAACAATGAACAATTATAATTTCAAGCCTTGTAGGGTACGCACCCCTGTGCGTACCGTTCTATAACTGTCCATTGTTCATTGTTCATTGTCAATTGGCATCATTCCCCTCTGGGGAGGGGTGGCAAACACTCGCAACAAAGTTGCGATAGTGTTTGACGGGGTGGTCTGCTACAATTGACAGTTGCGGGGTTGTCATATGCGGGATGGTAGAGTATAATATTACCATGGTAAATTATCAAGGGATGTGATGATTTGAGAAAAGCGATATTACATGGGCTTTTAGGTGCAACTCTTTTTTTTACAGCAGAAAGAATAATATCTTTTTTTTGGTTAATATGGGAATTTTCTTTTTATAATTTAGGCTCAACAATAAGATTAGTCGATATAAAGCACCTGTTGTTTAATGAAACACATTTGCTTTTAATTTATTTATCAATCTATTTATTAGCAGGTTTACTATATGGTCTATGCTTAGCAAGGAAAACGATAAATATACAAAAAAATACATATATAACCGTTTTTTTTATTTGTGCGGTTATGCAAATAATACAATGGCCGATCTTACCATATCCTGTTGATCATCCGGGATTACTGCCTGTCGCTTTGTTATTTGCTGCTCCCGGTGGTAAGTATTTAAGTTCATATGAATCATTTGTAAGTATTATTTCAAATCCTGAATCATGGATTGCGTTGTCTTTCTTTGTATTTGCCTCAATGATATTTGTTTTAGGAATTTTAATAGGAGAAAAAAGAGTTAGGAATAAAAGAATGACAGAATTATGGATTCAGGAAACAGGAGAATAAAGATGGAAGTAATAACAAAATCGCATGAGGCAACGGTGGAGTTTGCGTGTGAGTTTGCGGCAAGGCTGAAGCAGGGGGACATCGTTGCCTTGCGGGGCGGGATGGGAGCGGGCAAGACCGCATTTACGTCCGGACTTGCTATAGGGCTTGGAATAACCGAACCCGTATCAAGCCCCACATATTCTATATGCAACATATACAGCGGAGCCGTAACGCTCTGCCACTTTGATATGTACAAGATAGACGGCGCATTGTCGCTCGAGTCCACAGGCTTTTTCGATTACGCCGGGACAGGCTGTATAACGGTCATCGAGTGGAGCGAAAACATACAAGAGTTTCTGCCGATCGGTACGATCGTTGTGGAGATAGAGGTAATAGACGGGGATATGAGAAGGGTGAGGGTTAGATGAAAAATCCCACCAAACCCCCTTGACACGCTTTTTATAATGGTGTACAATACATAACATAATAATGATGTAACAAGGAGGAGTGTATTTATGAATCAGGAAAACAACAGCCAAGACCAAGCTTCGGTGCGTTCAGGCGGCGGGAAAATCACCAAATACCATTGGCAGGGGTTTGCGGGTATGCTGATTGTGCTGACGGCGGTGTTTTTGGTAACGGTATTTTTGCTGGAGGTAAATTTATTCGGCATACTTGACAATAATGCAAAAGATGAGGGCGTTGCTCTTAACGCAGTCCCCGGGACGGTTGTATTCGGGGAAAACTTTGCGGGGGAAACCTTTGAAATTATCGGCATTCCCGGCGAACAGATGGATCAAATCAAACCCGAACATATCAGCTTGAGCGGGTATTTTTACTTTTCAACAGTAGAATCGGTTGAGGTTGCGGAGGATAAGGACTTGATAACAGTCACCGTGAGTCCGCCGTCCGCCGATATAGACGAAGAACACGAGTCTTACAGCTATGGAATCGGAATGATTTCCGTTACACTGCCGGAAAGCGAAACACAGCATACAGCCTTAGTAAGCATAGCGCATCTCGAAAATGCGGATGACGATGATGATAACACGGACGGGGATGCAATTGACAAGGAGGAGAATTTTGAATGAATAATAAAGAAAAAAATACTGCCGCCATAAAACAGCGTGTTTTAGGTGCGGTGGCTATGTTGGTGGTATCTGCGTTGGCCTTCTCGGCATTGTCATTCATTCCGGATGTGAATTTGTTCGGGGCGTCTTACTCCGCCTCTGCGTATACTTTCAAAGACACCAAAACTTGGATAACCAATCTGCCCGATACCACAAGGGTGATAGATATGGCAATTCCTGGTACACACGATACCGCCACATACAAAGACATCAGTGCCGCCGCCCGCTGTCAAACCAGAAGCATTTCCGAACAACTTTCCGATGGAATCCGTTGGTTTGATTTGCGTTTAGGCTATACCGAGGGGCAAGACGAAGAATTATCTTTATGGCATGGTGTTGTGTGGTGCAGGGTTATGCTGCGAGATGTGATGGATGAATTTAAGCGTTTTCTGGATGCCAATCCCGGGGAGGTTATTTTTGCCAAGATTAAAGACGAAAAGGGTACCAAAGATTTTGAGCGAAAATTTGAAGAGCAAGGGATTAACGGCAAACTCGGCGGCAATCTTTTCGGCTCTTATCAAGGGAAAAAAGCGAATAAAGCAGACTACTGGTATACCAAGAACACATTCCCGTCTTTAGGGGAAGTGCGTGGAAAGATTGTTATGGCGCGTGAGTATAAATCCCCTAAAAAATTGGGAATTGCTATGTTTGAGGGAGAATCGGAACTCGGTCCGGATGCTTGGGGCGGTTCATTCCCATACCGTTCTGTCAATGAAGGAAATAAATTCTATATACAAAGCAGATACAATTTCCCCCCTGATGACACGGTGTTCACCAGAGGCAAACGGATAGACAGAAAGGTTGGTTTGATTCAGGAAAATATCATACGCTCAATCCAACTGGCCAATTACCGTACAGACACGTTTTTTTACAACGGCTGGAACATTGCGGCACAGGGTGCGGATTTGTCATACAGCCCGAGGGATCATGCTAACGGCGTGGTTTCAAAAATGAAATTAATAATGCCGATTTTGTTCACAGGCAGGCATGTGCCCGGTCTGCAATCAATGGATTTCTATGACCAGCAAACGGTTGAGATGATTATAAAATCCAATTTTACAGCAAGTGCATTGTCAACCTATATCGAGGATAACAGACCGGCACAACTGCAAGGTTGGTATCACATAGCTCTGCAGGATGGCAATGATCGATTTTATCTTCGCAGTGAGGCAGGCGATGGCTCGAAAAAATCGCCTATAGTATTGGGAAGTCCCTCACCCACATCAGCGAATAAGTTCTATATCCGTCCTTTCGGCGGCCCGGATGAGTATGTCGTAAAGAGCGGGGCTTCCAACAGATATTGGGATCTTAAAAACCCCGTGTCCAAAGAAGGCGTTTCTATGCTGCTTTGGTCGTGGGATGTCGGTGAGAATCAGGTTTGGATTATTAAGCGTGAATCAAATGGCAATTACTCGATTAAGCAAAAGAAATCCGGAATGGGCATTGCCCCCGAAGCAGGGAAAAAGCCTGCATACACAGTGCCTATGAAACAGTATGCAAAGGGGAGCGAATTTGTCTTAGTAGAGGTAAGCAATGCCAATATGAACGGCATAGGATGGCCGTTGCCATAAAAGGAGAGGTTGATGAAATACAGGATTTTCCTCATCGTTTCTGTTGCGATGACCTTGCTTTATGCCTTGTTGATTTGGCTGGATATTATTGATGTTGAAGGTCAATTCGGCGGGATTGGCTACCATTTAATAGTCATCGCAGTGCTTGTGTTTTCATGTTCCCGGGCTTTTGCAGATGCGTTCAAACACGGAAATGGTGCAGCGGGACGCGCAGGGGCGGCGTCCCCTACAGGGGAGGATAACACTGCAATACACAATTACCACGGTCTAATATTTCTAACCGCTACTTTGGGGCTGGTTACTATCACGGTGTTTGAAATATTTTCATTTGCCTACATCTATTTATGGGAGGGCAGCCTGTCCGATATTACCATTGGCAACTATACTCGTGACTGTGCATACTTGTTTTTTATAGCGGCTCTTTCGATCCCTTTTTCCGGGATTTTCAGAAAGGTGCTGGGAATCGTTTCCGCATTTGCCGCTGTGTTTGCCTTGTGTTCGGTAGTCATAGCCGAACGATGGTTTATGTTTAGTTCTTCTGCTGTGCTAATGCTGTTGTGTTTATTTTGCGCCGCTGCGTCGTGGTATCATTCCTTAAAAAATCCCGGTCTCAAACAGACCGGGGCTTTTGCTTGTGCCGTAATCGCTATCTGTTTGCTGGAGATCGCAAAGTTTTTGCTCATTCGTCTTTTTTCTGTCGAGGTCTTGTACGGCATGGTGATTTCGCTGTATCCTGCGATATATCTTCTGCTCGGAATGACCTTGGTCTCATTGCCCGCCCGAAAGCCAGACGGAGAGGAGGTCTGTTAAATGAGCGATATACCGTATCATTTTTTAAGCGGGTTTATTGCCCTAACAGTGCCGCTGCTGTTTGTTGCTGTTCTTTTAGACAAGGGCGACACTCGGCGAATTATCCTTTATTTCTGTTGGGGAACCTTTGCCAGTGTTTTGTCCTTTAACCTAAACAATTTTTTTGGTCTTTCCCTGCTGCAATCCGCCCGAATGACCACTTCTGTGGCTCCGGTTGTGGAGGAAATCTGCAAAGGACTCCCTGTGCTGCTGTTTTTGAACCGCAAAAAGTATCCGCACATCAACAAGACCATTGTTTTATGCGCAATGTCAAGCGGGGTGGGTTTTTCCGTCTTAGAGACCATGTACTACTTTTCCACATCCTCCCGTGAGGTTTCTGATTTGTTGGCTTTGGTAGTTCGAGTGCTGACAACCTCGCTTATGCACTGTACAGTTACGGCTATATTCGGTATCGGCCTGCTCCTGCTGCAACGGCAGCGGCAGATGATTGTGCCAATTATTTTCGGTCTGACGGCACTCTGTACCAGTCTGCACGCCCTATTCAACCTATTGCTGGATACTCGCCTGGCCATCCTTGCCCTCATAATGCCGGTGGTTCTGTTCCTGGGTTGTTGGATGGTAATGAGTAAGACAAACAGCGTCAATCGGGGTATAGTAGAAGAGGAGGATGATTAACCATGCGTAGAAAAAGAATTGCCGCTATTGGTGCGGCGGTAGTCTTGCCGGTGTTGATATTGGTTTGGGTGTTGTTTATAAGAGGCAACGCCCCGCGTCCGATTGTTTATATCGCTTTGGGTGATTCGATCGCACAGGGATACGCTCTTGATAACCCTGAGCAGGAGGGGTATGCGGGCTTGTTTGCGGGCATGATACAGGACGCCGACACAGACCGTGTTGCCAAGACGGCCAATCTCGCCGCAGCAGGATTGACGACCGATCAGCTGCTCGATCAGCTGACAAGCCCCGGCATAATGACCGACGAGCTTGAATCGGCAACACTGATAACACTGAGCATAGGCGGGAACAACGTGCTTGTCCCGACCATATCGCTGGTGCAGGATTTTTTAGAGGGGTTTTTGGGCGTAAATATAGACGACATCACCAATATAAACGATATTTTGACACTAAGTCCTTATGGCGTATTAGAGCTTGTGGGGATGCTGCCGGAGTTTTCATTTACAGAGCAGGAGGTGGCGCTTTTGCTGAGCGGTACCGATGATTTTGCTCGAGATTTCCCTGAAATCATCAGCATCATAAAATCAACCGCACCCGATGCGGAGATTATCGTAAGCACTATATACAACCCCATACCTGCAGAAATCCCCCTGCTGCGGGAACAGGCGGATGAGGTCATATCTCGGATGAATGCTGTTATAACAGCATCGGCCGCCGAGTTTGGATACAAGGTTGCCGATGTGTACACCGCCTTTAACGAGGCTGAGTATTCTGTTGTTAATATGAATATCAATCCCTTTGCAGGGGATTTTTCCTACGACATTCACCCGAACACCGAGGGCCATGCCTTAATAGCGCAGATTCACTATGAGTTGTTGGAGGAAGCAAAATAATTATAATTTCAAGCCCCTGCCCTCTTTCGTAAAGAGGGTGCCGCCGCAGCGGCGGGTGTTTTCCCCTACAGCAGCTCCGCCGCCTCTCTGTCGAGAATGACCGTAACGCATGGGTGAAATTGCAGCACAGATGCAGGACAGAGCGGGGTTACATCTCCGCTTGTCATTTGCTTAACGGCCTTTGCTTTAGACCGCCCTGTTGCGATAATAATGATACTGCGAGCCTTCATAATAGACCCTATCCCCATAGTCAGCGCTTTTTTGGGAACGTCATCTGCACTTGCAAAGAAGCGTTTGTTTGCCTCTATCGTATCCTCTGTTAAATCGGCCAGGTGGGTTGACCGGGGGAAGACACTGCCCGGCTCGTTAAAAGCGATGTGCCCGTTGCCGCCTATGCCGAGTATCTGCAGGTCTATACCTCCCGCCGATTCTATCGCCGCATCGTATTCGGCACATTCTGCCGCTATATCTTGCGGAGAAGGATTGGGTATCCTTGTATTTGCGGGATTTATGTTTATCTTGGAGAAGAGATTGTCTGCCATAAACCTGTGATAACTCTGCTCGTGGGATATATCTATTCCTGCATATTCGTCCAGGTTAAAGGTACGAACCCTGCCAAAGTCCACAATCCCATCGTTATAGAGCCTGACAAGCTCGTTATATAGCGGCAAAGGGGTAGACCCCGTCGCCAATCCCAGCACACAATCCGGCTTTTCCGCAACCATCGCCGCCACCCGCAACCCGGCCGCAACCCCTATCTGCCCCAAACTGTCATATATATGTATTTGCATATCTATCGACCCCGTTTCTGTTATTTGTTATGTTCTCTAACAATGGCTCTATCCGTATTTTTCTACAAACTCTCTTGGAGTTAATATTTCCGGATATTCTAAATCGATCGGAGCAAAGTCTGAATCTCCTGAAATCAATATATCCACATCCTCAATGATGGCTGAAACAAGTATCGGCAAGTCTTTTATATCTCTTATATCAGGGTATTCATCTTTTTTAATCACATCGGGTGTATATACTAAATGGAAAGGCAGTTCTTGCAAGAATGATTCCATAGTGTTATATTTTGTCGGAAACTTTTCTTTTGTCACTCGTTTTAACTCGTCTATAATATATGTTGATAATATTATAGTGTGGTGTTTTGAAATTACATCTATCATTCTTAACATATGCGGAGAGGTAAGCACAAATGCCGAAACCAAGACATTGGAATCAATCATTATCCTCATATCTTTCCTCCCACATTTTTTTTCTTATTTCATCTACTATTGATATTACATCCTTTTCATCTTTGATTCCGAGGCGTTCTGCTTCACCTGAAAAGGCTTGACGAATATTTGTAAAGGCGGTTTTTGCAGCATTTACAACCAATATCTTTCCTTCGTTTTCCATAAATATAACCTTATCTCCTTCTCGAACACCAAGCTTTCTGCGTATATCAATAGGAATTGTAACCTGCCCCCTGCTTGTGATTTTAGCTACTTCCATACAAACCTCCATTTTTTTGCAACTCCAACTCGTTTTTATTTGTTATGTTACAGTATATCACATTTTGACCACGAAAAGCACGAAAGACACGAAAAAATTTTTAGCCCTCTCAGTCGGCGTTGCCGCCGACAGCTCTCCCAAAGGGAGAGCCAAGGAGATACACAGGGTTTGCGATAATCATGGGCGGCAGATTGCCGCCCCTACAGACCACCCCGCCACTGCGGCGGGGTGGTCTGCCCCGAAACGCCGACTGAGAGGGCGTAAAATACCCATTGACATTCTCACCATAATGTATTATACTTATCATAGCGTATCATAGCAGTCCCTGATTGCGGGGATTGTGGCGGCGACGATACAATTAACAATTTACAATGTACAATTGACAGTTACGGGGACTTTGAATTACAAGCCCCTTGCCCTCTTTCGTAAAGAGGGTGCCGCCGCAGCGGCGGGTGTTTTTTTCGTGGTTCCATACAAATTCCGTGGGTATCCTTGGCTCTCCCTTTGGGAGAGCTGTCGGCGGCAACGCCGACTGAGAGGGCGGGTAGGGACGAACTCCGTTCGTCCGTGGTTATCGCTGAGAAATCACGGGGTAGTCCGCTTGACACCCCCCCCTCAGTTATGTTATACTAAGCGCATAACAATACTGCAAGGCTGTTTGTCTTGCCTAAGGAGTATCAAAAACATGAGAATAGCGGCAGTTTTTATTGTAATTATCATGCTGTTTGGATGCGCGCCGGAATATGTGCATGAGGTTGTACCGCAGTATCCGGTGGTGGTTGCGGGGACAACGCTGAGCGAAAAGCCGGACAAGATAGTATCCCTCTCTCCGGTCATATCCTATCTTATCTCCGAGTTTGGATATGGGGATCTGCTCAACGGACGCACCGATAACTGTCTGATTCCGGAGGAGTTGGCGGCTCTCGAATCGGTAGGGAGCGCCGCTAATCCCGATATAAATGCGATAATCGAGCTTGACCCCGATATTGTATTGACCTTGCGGGCGTTGTCGAAAAAAGACCTTGATATGCTCAACGGATCGGGTGTAAAGGTTATCACCCTTAACCCTGTCAGTACAATCTCGCAAATGGGCAGATTCTACCGTGATTTGGGGCTTATTCTCAGCGGCAAAAGAGAACTGCAGAATCAATATACAGCCTATGATAATGTCTACGACAGCCGAATAACGGCACGATTCAAGGGTCTTGTCGATGTGATTGTGGGAAGCTGCGTGAATATTCCCAAGGATAATCTCTTTGTCTATTTAGACAGTCTCGACGGCATGGTTGCGACACCCGATACCATTGAGGGCAATGTTTTTTCTATGTTAGCGGTAAATGCCGCTGATTTAGGCTCTTCCTATTATATAGAGCCTGATGTGTTACGCGCCAACAATCCGAACTTTATATTCACGGCAGGAATCGATGCCGAGAGCGTTATGACCGTTGACAGCCTGAAGGACAGCACGGCCGCAGAGAATCAGCATATATTCCCTATAGACAGCCTGATGTTTGAATACTATGATTGCGATAAAATAGCCGAAATGCTGAGGAGTTTTGCCGAAACGCTCTTTGTGCAGAACGAAATCCCCCAAGACCCCAATGACGGACAAGATCAGGATGCGTAATCTGCTATTCAAAATCGCATACAAAGGCACCGCCTACCACGGATGGCAGGTACAGTCAAATGCCCTGACGGTGCAGGAGGTTGTCTGCAAGGCGGTGGAGCGGGTTATGGGCAGGCACGATGTGAGCGGATGCTCAAGGCTGGATGCCGCCGTCCACGCCAACGCCTACTATTTTAATATTATCACCGAATCTTCAATCCCCTGCGGAGGTATGGCGGCCGCATTGAACATAGCACTTCCGGGTGACATTTCTGTGCTGGATTGCCGACAGGTTCCGATGGATTTTCATCCTCGCTACAGTGCCTGCAAGAAGGAGTATATCTACAAAATCTGGAACTCACCCCATCGCAATCCTTTTATGGAGGGTCTTGTCCTAAATTACAAATACCCCCTCGATATAGACAGGATAAATGCCGCCTGTCTGCCATTTATCGGAACGCATGATTTTATCGGATTTTGCTCATCGGGTGCAAATCTGCGGGGCGGTTCGGTGCGGACGATATTTGATATGAAGGCCGTCCGAGACGGGGAGCTTGTGACCATAAGCGTAACGGGAGATGGATTTTTATACAACATGGTGAGGATTATGACAGGCACGCTTATCTACAAGAAAGGCGGCTGTCCCTCCGCTGATGAGATAGCGGAAATCATAGAGTCCAAGTCAAGAGGACGAGCGGGAAAAACCGCACCCGCCTGCGGATTGTATCTTAATGAAGTGTATTATAAATAAATGAAATATAAAGGAGAATACCTATGAAAATCTCAAGACTGATTACCCTGACCCTTGCCATACCGATGGCATTTGCCTTTGCCGCCTGCGGACGTGATGCCGAAACGGATGACAAAGCATCCACGCCTGAACAGGTGATTGCCAAGCTGGTTCGAGGCAACGAGCAGTACCAAAAGGCAATCAAAAACAATGCGGACATATCAAACGAGCGAATCAAGGACACGGCCGACAATGGACAGTCGCCCTATGCCGTTATAGTCACCTGTTCTGATTCCCGTGTTCCGCCGGAGCATATCTTTCTTGCGGGAATCGGAGATCTGTTTGTCATACGGACGGCCGGAAACGTAGTAGGCGATTTTGAACTGGGCAGTATTGAATACGGCGTTAAGCATTTGGGCGCAAAGGTCGTTGTGGTACTGGGGCATACAAAATGCGGGGCTGTATCTGCGGCAATGGGAGGTCATGCCGAGGGATATATAGAATCTATCGTTGATGAAATCAAACCCTGCATCCAAGGAGCCGCCGATGCAACCCAGGCCGAAAAGCTCAATATCGCGCACAGTTATGACAAAATTCTAACCAGCGAAATTGTATCAGAATTATCCGGCTCAGGCGAAATAGCGGTAATACAAGCCGTGTATGATATAGCAACAGGCAAAGTGGAGTTGTTGTGATCGGATAGGAAATGCACGAAAAGGGAAAAACACCCGCCGCTACGAGGGCGCCAGGGGACGACCACCCCGTCAAACACTATCGCAACTTTGTTGCGAGTGTTTGCCACCCCTCCCCAGAGGGGAATTGGAAATTATAGTATGCAAGCCCCATTCCCCTCTGG
>WRME01000057.1 GCA_009777275.1 Oscillospiraceae bacterium | reverse complement strand
GTCCCCGCGTCTCCTCTCGTGGGGGGGGGGGGCCCGCGGGGGGGGGGGGGGGGGGGGGCGACGGCGGGTGTTTTTCTTTTTTCCAAAATAACGCTTGACACGATGAAAAAAATATGTATAATAATATTCGTGTGCTATGCCGTTGTGGCGGAACTGGCAGACGCCCGGGACTTAAAATCCCGTGAGGGCAACCTCGTACCGGTTCGATTCCGGTCAACGGCACCACATCCCACTAACCCGCCTATGGCGGGTTTTGTGCTGAGTTTTGCATACAAAGCTGAATATTTCTTTTTTATATGGAAACACTACCCTTGAGTAATACAAAGGGGTTGTTTTTTATGAACTCAGTTATTATGGCGGGCGGAACAGGTACAAGACTGCGGCCGCTTACCTGCAATATACCAAAGCCGCTGGCAACGCTCTGCGGCCGTCCCGTTCTCGAGTATATACTGGACCTAATCGATCATCACGGGTATAACAAAGCCGTTATGACTTTGATGTACTTAGGCAACAAAATAGTGAAACACTTTGGGGACAGCGACTATAAGGGGCTGGAGCTATCCTATTCGTTCGAGGATACTCCGCTCGGTACGGCGGGCAGTGTAAAGCAGGCGGCAAAGGGATTTGATGACGACTTTCTTGTCATCAGCGGGGATGCTTTATGCGATTTTGATCTGACCTCGGCCATGAAATTTCACAAAAAAAATAAAGCGATTGCGACACTCATAGTAAAAAAGGTTGAGGATCCCCGTGAATACGGGCTTGTAGCAAGCGGCAAGGACGGCAGAATAGCGGCATTTCAGGAAAAGCCGTCACTGGCTCACTGTACTACCGATTTTGCTAATACGGGTATATATATTCTTTCCCCAAAGGTGCTGGATTATATCCCGGACGGCAAGCAGGTAGACTTTGCCTGTGATGTTTTCCCCGAGCTTTTGCGGCGGAACGAGCCGATATTCGCATATGAAGAGAGCGGGTATTGGTGCGACATCGGGGACTTTAAGAGCTATATCTCCTGTCAGAAGGATATGCTGGCGGGAAAGGTCAAGTGCGATATACACGCTATAAACAAAGACGGTGTCTATTACAAAGGCAAACTCCCGCAGGGGAACTTTGCGATAAAAGCCCCTGCATATATAGGTGAGGGTGTTACGGTCGGGACAAACACCAAGATTGAGGCGGGCAGTGTTTTGGGCGACAATGTAACGGTCGGCAGTGATTGCAAGCTGCGTGACTGTATAGTATACGACGGCACCTATATAAGCAGCAATGTCAGCTGTGTCGGCTCTATAATCGGCAAGAACGCTAAGCTGTTGAAAAACTCGGGTGTATACGAGTGCGGCGTTATCGGAGCGGATGCCACCATAAGCGAGGATTCGGTCGTTCCTGAGAATATAAAGGTTTGGAACAACAAGACGGTCCCTTGCGGGGTAGAGCTAAGCGAAAATCTGCAATACGGCAATACAACCGATGTATTGTGTGCAGATGAGGGAATCTGCGGGGAAACAAATGTAAACATCACACCTCAGCTATGCGTGAGGATAGGAGCATCTATGGCATCGCTCTCTCCAAAGTCGGTCATAGGCGTCGGAAACAGCGGTTCTGCAGGAGCAAAGGCGCTTAGCATGGCGATCATTTCCGGAATCCTGTCTGCGGGTGGTGAAGCATGGGATATTGGAAGCTGTTTCGAGTCACAGTTTAATTACTGCATGGCAAAGTCAGGGGCAGGTTTCGGTGTTTTTGTCGAATCGGGCGCAACAACCTCCATCAAGACGGTCAATGCAGGGGGACTTCCCATACTGCGTTCTTTAGAACGCAAATTGGAGGGAGCCATAAACAGAGGAGAGTATAACAAAGCCCGTCCCGAAGAGTTCGGGAGTATGTCCAACCTCACCCCGCTAAAAAAAATGTATGAGGTGGAGCTGCTCAAATCCGCTAATGTCAGTCTTGAGGGCATTTCGGTACAGGTCAAGACCTCTAATCCCAAAATAAAAGAGCTGATGAACAGCGTGCTGTCCCGTCTTGGATGCAGTATCGGCAACGGTCTCTATCTTCATATAAGTTCAGACGGCAGAACGGCGGCGGTATATTCGGATATATCGGGCTATCTCTACAGCGAAAAGATTTTGGCTCTGCTCTGTCTTGAAAAATTTACCAAGGGCGAAGATGTCGCTGTTCCCTATGCCTCTCCGGCCGTTATAGACACCCTTGCCGCAAAACACGGACAGTCGGCGCATCGTTACTACGACTGCCCCTGTGACGACAGCGACAGGGCGGCAAGGCAGTTAGCTCTGGAGCAGCCCTTTGTACGAGACGGATTGATAATGATAATCAAGCTGCTGAGTTTTCTAAAGGAAAACGAATATACCATAGATGATGCTCTGGGGCTTGTTCCCGATTTCTCCACCGTTGCCCGTGAAATAAAGGTCAACCGCAACCCTTCGTCTATAATGAAAGGTCTAAGCGGAGACCGTCAAAAGATCGGAGAGGGTCTAAAACTCAAGACCGATGGCGGAGAAATACTGATACGTCCCGCAAAACTCGGCAAGAGCATTATGATAATAAGCGAAAGCTACAAGGCCGAAACAGCGGGTGAAATTTGTGACTTTTTCTCTAATGAAATAAAAACCCTTGACAACAAATAAATATGAATGTATAATGTTTATTCTATAGGGACATCTGTCCGCAGATTTTTGAATCTTTCAGGGAACCTGACCGTGGTTTCCTGTACATATAATTTATCAGGTAACGAATATATCGGTTTGTGATGCAAAATAATGTTGTTTTGCATTTATATACTGATGTTTGCTGCCCGAAGAAAAGAGAGGTATAATTTGGCATATAAACAAAAAAGCAATGATCTCGATGCAACACTGGCAAGGCTTATGAGCGATGTTATCATAACAAACCCTTCCATTTCAAACAAAACTCAAGAGAGAAAGTCGGAATTATTCAGTTCCGAGCCGATTGAAAAAGAGATCAAGAAAGAGATCGAAAAAAAAGAGATCAAAAAAGAGACTGTTAAAGAGGTCAAAGAGATCGTCAAGGAGATCAAGGAGTTCAAAGAAGAAAAGGCAAAAGATAATCCCGAAAGAAATTCCCGCAGACCCGCCGCAAGGGGCGGCATGATCAGAAGAAAAGAATCCCAAAAACCTGCAAAATCGGAGAACAGGGAAAGAACACAGACCAAGAACAGAGATTCCTCTTCAAAACGCAAAACCTCGCTGAAGATTATTTCACTCGGCGGTCTTAACGAAATCGGCAAGAATATGTATGTCTATGAATGCGGCAACGATATGTTTGTAGTCGATTGCGGATTGGCCTTTCCCGATCAGGATATGCCGGGGGTTGACATTGTTATAGCCAACACATCCTATATCGAAAAACACGCTGCAAAACTGCGTGGTGTCCTGGTTACCCACGGTCACGAGGATCATATAGGCGCAATTCCGTATTTTCTTAAAAACTTTGATGTTCCTATCTATGCCACAAGGCTTACTATAGGACTGATCGAAGGAAAACTCAAGGAGCATGGTCTGCTCAAAAACGCCAAACTCAATATCATCACACACCGGCAGACGGTCAAGCTCGGTTGTATGACTGCGGAGGCGATCAGGGTAAACCACTCCATTCCCGATTCTGTTGCGTTTGCCATCCACACCCCTGCGGGTGTTGTTGTGCATACCGGAGATTTTAAGATGGACTATTCCCCTATAAAGGGAGGAATCATCGATCTTGCGAGATTTGCGGAACTGGGCAATAAGGGAGTTCTTGCACTGCTGTCTGATTCTACCAACTCTGAGCGGCCAGGGTATACCATGAGCGAGAGCAAGGTGGGAGAGTCGTTCCAAAAGCTCTTTGTATCGGCGGGTAACAGACGCATTATCATAGCATCATTTGCTTCAAACATACACAGGGTTCAGCAGATAGTCGACACCGCCGCAAAGCTCGACCGCAAGGTAGCTCTGTCGGGGCGTTCTATGATCAATGTTGTTTCAAAGGCTATCGAACTCGGTTATCTCAGCGTTCCCAAGGGAGTTTTGGTTGACATTGACGATGCCGTCAAGATTCCGCACGAGAAAATAATTATCGTAACGACAGGGAGCCAGGGAGAACCCATGAGCGCTCTTTCACGCATGGCCGCAAACGATCACAAGGACGTTTCGGTTACAGAGGATGACTTTATAATCATCTCGGCCACCCCCATACCCGGCAATGAAAAGAACGTGACAAAGGTTGTCAACGATCTTCTGCGGCTGGGGGCAAAGGTTATATACGAAACTATGTATGAGGTCCATGTATCGGGACACGCCTGTCAGGATGAACTAAAACTAATGCTGACACTCACTAAGCCCCGCTATCTTATACCTGTACACGGCGAATACAAGCACCTCAAGCGTCACGGCGAAATAGCCGTGGATCTCGGCATGGCTCCCGAAAACATCCATGTAGGTGAGATCGGACAGGTAATCGAGATCGACAATGTTGATATGCGGGTAACAGGTACCGTTCCTGCGGGGCAGGTCATGGTAGACGGGCTCGGAGTAGGCGATGTAGGATCTATAGTATTACGGGATCGCAGGATATTGTCGCAGGAGGGGCTTATTATAGTAGTATCCTCTATCCACAGGGATTCGGGAAAGATACTGTCCGGACCGGACATTGTTTCCCGCGGATTTGTCTATGTCCGTGAATCGGAGGAGCTTATGGACGAGGCGCGGGCAATCGCAGTTAAGATAACTCAGGAACATCTGACAAAGGGCGTTCGTGACTGGGCTGTTATAAAGCAGGCGATCAGGGATGAAATGGGCGGATTCATATATAGACGCACAAAACGCTCACCCATGATACTGCCCGTAATTATGGTGGTCAATTAACCTTACAGGGTACGCACTCTGTGCGTATCGGATTTAGGATTACAGAAAGGATGATACATACATGAAGGTATTATTGCTGCAGGATGTAAAGGGTACAGGCGTAAAAGGCGACATAGCTAATGTTGCGGACGGATATGCAAAAAACTTCCTGTTTAAAAAAGGACTGGCAAAAGAAGCCACCGAGCATATACTAAAGGAGCAAAAGGACAAGAGCGAATCTAAAAAATTCCACGATCAAGAGGCTCTGGACAGCGCTAAGGAGCTTGCCGGACGGTTGGAGGGTAAGAGCATAACCGTGTCGGCTAAAGCGGGGTCTGAGGGCAGACTGTTCGGAGCTGTTACCTCAAAAGAAATAGCCGAAAAGCTCGCCAAAGAGTTTTCGGCCCCGGCAGACAAACGCAAAATCCTACTCGAAAGCGATATAAAAGCACTGGGAAGCTATCAGTTTGAAATAAAAATCCACACAGGCGTCTCGGCAAAAATGACGGTGAATGTAGTGGAAATGTAGGGAAAGAGTATGGCGATAAACGAGCATGACATTATCGAGGGTTTGCCTTTTAACATGGAGGCGGAGCAATCGGTGCTGGGAGCTGTTCTTCTCAATCCTAACACAATCACAAAAACCCTTGAGCATATCAAACCTGAGCATTTTTATACCGATGCCCACAAGACAATCTTCGGGATGATGATAGAGATGTTCTCTTTTGGTACGCCTATTGACTATGTCACTATCGTAAATCTGCTGGAATCCTCTAAAAAATGGAACGGACAGGAGAGTGCAAAACTCTATCTTGCCCGTCTGATGGAACTTGTTCCGACAACCGAAAATATTGAGGACTATTGCAAAATCGTTCTAAGCAAATATTACCTGAGACAGCTGATAGTAGTATCACGGGAGATCGGCGAGTTAGCGCGGGAAGGCACGGCCGAAGCAAGATCATTGCTCGACCTTGCCGAAAGCCGCATACTCGAAATACGGGACAGCAAGGAGACACGGGGACTTGTCCACATAGAAAAGATAGTAACCTCAACCTATGATAAGCTCGAAAAGCTATACTCATCCGGCGGCAAGACCGAGGGACGTCTCTTTACCGGGTTTGAGGATCTCGACCGTATTATGACGGGGCTGAACCCCTCCGATCTTATCTTTATAGCGGCTCGTCCGGGTGTGGGAAAGACATCACTGGGTCTGAATATAGCTCTGAACTCTGTCCGCCGTACCGACAAAGCGGTTGCCGTTTTTTCGTTAGAAATGTCTAACGAGCAGCTTGTATCCCGTCTGCTATCCTCCGAAGCTCGGATCGTCTCAAGCAAATTCAGGACAGGACAGTTTGACGGGGAGGATTGGACCAAGCTTGCCAAAGCGGCAAGCGTTCTCTGCTCCTGCGATATATATCTCGATGACACAACCTCGATCACCGTTACCGATATAAAATCAAGAATACGGCAGATTCCGAATCTGGGGCTTGTTATAATCGACTATCTGCAGCTTATGACCGATGGCAGCCGTTATTCAAACGACAGGGTCAAGGAACTCTCGCTGATAACCATGAGCCTAAAAAAGCTGGCAAAAGACATGGACATTCCTGTCATAGTCCTTTCTCAGCTTTCACGCGCATCCGAAAAACGCTCTAAAGACGAACGGGAGCCGGTATTGTCCGACCTCCGTGATTCCGGCTCGATCGAGCAGGATGCAGATATAGTTATAATGCTCCACCATGAGAATAATTACGACAGAGAAGCAGACCCGGGAGAGATCAAGTGTATCGTAGCGAAAAACCGACACGGAGAAACCCGCTCCATATCGCTGAAATGGGACGGAGAGTTCACGTCGTTTTCGTCGATAGAGAATAGATATGAGTAGCCCCGTTATGATCGAAACAGCATTGAAAACCATAGAGAAGTATGATATGTTCAGCAGCGGCGATACGATTATCGCCGGGATTTCGGGCGGAGCCGATTCTGTTGCAATGCTGCATTTTCTTAAACATCACTGTGATGTGAATATTATCGCCGCTCATCTCAACCATCTTTTGCGGGGGGATGAGAGCGAAGAGGATCAAGAGTTTGTTCGGCGGCTGTGCAGTGATTGGCAGATTCGGTTAGAGCTGAAAAGAGTTGATATATCAGATTTGGCACAAAGGCAGCAAAAGGGAATCGAGCAGTGCGGCCGTGATGCAAGGTATGCTTTTTTCGGTCAATTAGCGGATAGGTACCGAGCTTCATCGGTTGCAACCGCCCATACCCTCAGCGACCGCATAGAAACAATGCTCTTTAATATGACACGGGGTTCCTCTCTTGCCGGACTATGTTCGCTGCGGGAGAATAGGAACGGTATCATACGCCCGCTTATCGGCTGCACCCGCAGTCAGATAGAGCAGTATTGCCATGACAACTCGATTGCATATGTTACCGACTCAACAAATTCTGATGATATATATACCCGCAACAAAATCAGACATAACTGCATCCCCGTCTTAAAGGAAATCAATCCCATGTTTGAGATACGGATGGCGGCTCTTGCGGGCAGTCTTTTGCGTGATAACAATCTGCTCGATGGGCTTGCCGACAAAGAGCTTGAATCGCTCAACTGTCCAAGCGATCCCGATGCTATCGATTTTGCAGGGTACACCAAACTGCATGAATCATTGCGGTACAGGGTAGCGGACAAATGGCTCAAGCGGCATGGCATTACCTCAGAGGGTAAGCATTTAGAATATATATCAGGCATGACCGATGGCGGCAAGATCGAACTATGCAGGGATACCTATGCCGTTGTGCGGCAGGGATTGCTGAGTATAGAGAAAAAGGCCATTCCCGCCCGATATTTCGAGCAGCCGCTGATGGTCGGAGAGCATGAATATCCCTACGGCAGGTATGTTTGTTATATCGAAGATGCGAAAAATATCGACGCCATAAAAGAAATTGAAAAAATTTATAAAAAATTTTCAATTTCCATCTTAAATTATGATATAATAGCTGGTAATGTCGTTTTGAGAAGCAGGATGCAGGGCGACAGGATCAAAATAAACCAAAAGAGCGGGACGAAAACCCTCAAGAAATACTATAACCAAAAGGCCATCCCGCCAGCCCGCCGCTCATCCGCCGTTGTTATAGCGGACGATAGCGGAGTGCTGTTCGCCGAGGGAATCGGCATTGGCCTATGCGCTGAAATCACACCCGATACAAAGCGGGTATTGATATTTATTATTATCGAAAGCAGGTAACTTATCTTGAATTTGAAAAACAGATCGGTTCTATTCTATATTATGATGATTGCGGGTCTTATCGGGTTTGCTATATTTATTTTAAGGCAGATGCCCGCACCCGAAGAAAGGATGAAGTATTCAGATGTTCTCAGCAACTTTGAATACAAGCCATCGGTCGTTACCATAGTAGACGGTGAGCAGGTTTTAGGGGCGCAGATCGTTCCTAAGGTCAGTGAGTTCACCTTCAATCTCGGTTCGGGTAAGCTGACCTATACCCTCAGGGATGAAGATAAGGAATACACCTACAAGATTCCTCATGTCGGCATATTCATAAACTCTATAGAGGGCGGGATCGAGCTATATAACAAAGACAATCCCGATGACCGCATTGTTTATGACTATGAACCCGCGCAGGACAACACCCTGCTCTATACCTTTCTGCCTACCGCTGTAATGGTGGTGCTTATGGTTATACTCTTTATGTATATCACCAAGCAATCATCGGGACTGGGTAAGATCAATCAGTTTAATAGGATGGGTCACAAAAGCCTTGACGACAACAAACGTGACACAACCTTTAAGGATGTTGCGGGCGCCGATGAGGAAAAGTTAGAACTTGCCGAGATTGTCGAGTTTTTGATGGATCCTGAGAAATTTAACAACTTAGGAGCCCGCATACCCAAAGGCGTTCTGCTTATCGGGCCTCCGGGAACGGGAAAGACCCTGCTTGCAAAGGCCGTTTCGGGTGAGGCAAAGGTACGATTCTTCCCCTTGTCCGGCTCCGATTTTGTCGAGACATTTGTGGGCGTCGGTGCGGCGAGGGTTCGGGATTTGTTTGAGCAGGCAAAGAAAAGCTCCCCCTCTATAATATTCATTGACGAGATAGATGCCGTCGGACGTCACCGAGGCGCAGGTTTGGGCGGAGGTCACGATGAACGTGAACAGACGCTTAACCAGCTCTTGGTTGAGATGGACGGATTCGGAACGAATGAGGGCGTTGTGGTTATGGCGGCTACCAACCGTCACGATATATTAGACCCTGCGCTCATGCGGCCGGGAAGATTCGACAGACGTGTTTTTGTCAATTATCCCGATGTTAAAGGAAGACAGGAGATACTAAAGGTTCATGCCAAAAACAAACCCATGGGATTTGATGTAGACCTTAAAACCATAGCCAAAACCACCGTTGGGCTTACCGGAGCGGATCTTGAGAATCTGCTCAACGAGGCGGCGCTCTTAGCGGCACGCCGTGACAAAAAGGCCATCACAATGTCGGATATACAGGATTCTATGTTTAAGGTTCTTATCGGGCCCGAAAAGAAGAGCCGCAAGGTTGTAGAGGCCGAGAAGATGCTGACTGCCATACACGAAGCGGGACACGCAATTGCCACCTACTTCTGCAAAACCCAGGATCCCGTGCATCATATCTCTATCATACCGAGAGGAATGGCAGGAGGATTCACCCTGTCACTGCCCGCTCTTGACAGGCACATGATCTCTAAGACAGAGCTGTATGAAACCATCGTGGTTCTTTTGGGCGGCAGAATAGCCGAGAGTATCATTCTAAACGATATTTCTACAGGAGCCTCCAACGATATTGAGCGAGCAACCGAAATCGCCCGCAAGATGGTAGCCGCATACGGATTCAGCGATGCCTTGGGCCCGATAGCCTATGGCAAGGGTCAGCATGAGGTATTTTTGGGCAGGGATATTACCAGCAACAAAAACGTTTCCGAAAAGGTAGCGGCGCAGATAGATGAAGAGATAAAGGCGATAATCGACAAGGCTATGGTTCGCTGTAAAGAGATTCTCAGCTCTAACCAAGAAAAACTGCTGCTGCTGTCAGACTTCTTATACTACCGTGAAAAATGCGACAGTCAAGAGTTTATCGAGATCATGGATGAGGTCTTTACACGCGAAGATCTCGATAAAGAAAGCGATGATAACGACAGCATGACCGACACAAGGCTGTTGAGAGAGATGCTCGATAACCACGAGCTGTACAGACAGAGAGAATCAGAATCGGATATAGACGACGATGAAGATGAGAATGAAGAAGAAACCACGGATCAAGATAACGATCAGGAAGATGATACCGGAAGTTTGTTTGATAAGAGATTTTGAAAACGCCCGCCGCTGCGAGGGCACCAAGGGAAAAACACCCGCCCTTGCGAGGGCACCCTCTTTACGAAAGAGGGCAGGGGCTTGTGATTATAAGTCTCCGTAACTACCTTTATTTAACCACGAAATACACAAAAATCACGAAATGTTTATATATCAGTAGGGTATGCGCCCCCGTGCATACCGTCCTTAATAAACATCCCGTGCGTACCGTCCTTTGTGAATATTGCATACCATCCTTGGCATATTTCCCGCAAATTACGGTAGGGGCGGCAATCTGCCGCCCGTTGGCATAAACACGGCGTTTTTATATCCACGGTACGCACGGGGGTGCGTACCCTACAGACTTGAAATTATAATTGTTCATTGTTAATCGTACATTGTTAATTGTTCAAGCCCCTGCCCTCTTTCGTAAAGAGG
>WRME01000056.1 GCA_009777275.1 Oscillospiraceae bacterium | reverse complement strand
AGTGCCGGGGGGGGGCCACCCCCCCGCGCCGCAAAAACCCGGGGCGGCAGATTGCCGCCCCTACAGCCCCCCCCGCCGCTGCGGCGGCACCCCTCCCCAGAGGGGAATTGGGGCTTGCATACTATAATTTCTAATTCCCCTCTGGGGAGGGGTGGCAAACACTCGCAACAAGGTTGCGATAGTGTTTGACGGGGTGGTCACATCACTAACCCTCCGTCTATAACAAGCACCTGTCCTGTTATATAGCCTGAATCGTTGCCCGCAAAAAAGGATACGGCTCCTGCAACATCTTCGGGCTTGCCAAACCGTCCTAAAGAAACAGCGGATTTCATTCTATCCTTGAGCTCGTCCGGTAAAACATCGGTCATGGCCGATTCGATAAATCCCGGAGCGATGGCGTTTACGGTTATACCCCTGCCGCCGAGTTCCTTTGCGGCCGTTAGTGTCATTCCTATTATACCCGCCTTAGAGGCGCTGTAGTTAAACTGCCCCGGATTGCCGAAAACCCCCGCTACCGATGATATGTTGATTATTCTCCCGCTTCGCTGTTTTATCATTATCCCGCTGACATGGCGGGTCATGTTGAATACGCTTTTATAGTTTACATCCGTAACTATATCAAACTGCTCCTCGCTCATTCGGGCAAGCAGTCCGTCTCTGGTGATTCCGGCGTTGTTGACCAAAACATCTACCGAACCAAACCGCTCCTTGACCGCCTTGACCATCCTTTCGCAGGATGAAAAATCCGAAACATCGCAGATAAAGCACTCCGACTGCACTCCGCTGTCACGGCATGATGCCGCTACCCTCTCTCCGTCTGCAAGCTCAGCATCACTGCGGCAGTTTATGGCTATGTTGAATCCGTCCGCCGCAAGCCTTTGTGCCATAGCGGCTCCGAGACCCTGTGAAGAGCCTGTAATTAAAGCTGTCTTTGCCATCCCAAGATCACCCCTTCCGCCTCTTTAAAAATACGTTCTATCTGATCGGCCGCAGGCTCTGTTTTGTCAATCAATCCCGCAATCTGCCCCGCCATAAAACTGCCCTCGTCCTTGTCGCCGTCTACGACCGCTTTCTTGAGCGAACCCGATGTCATTTCTCCGAATTTTATGGGATCGGCGTTTTCTCTCTCATGTTCAAGCAGATTCCGTGTAAACCTGTTCTTTATCGAACGCACGGGATGTCCCGTGATTCTCCCTGTTACAATGCTGTCGGTGTCCTTTGCGTCAAGCAGCATTTGCTTGTATGTCTGGCTGATTTTACATTCGTCCGCCGCTAAAAACAGCGTGCCTATCTGCACTCCCTCTGCTCCCAGCATCAGCGCTGCGGCAATTCCTCTGCCGTCTGCTATTCCTCCTGCCGCAATGACGGGTATATCTACGGCATCTACGATCTGCGGAACAAGACACATTGTGGTCGTTTCGCCTATGTGTCCTCCGGCCTCACAGCCCTCGGCTATAACGGCGTCTGCTCCTGCGCGTTCCATCCTTTTGGCAAGCGCCACACTCGGAACAACCGGTATAACCTTGACACCTGCGGCTTTGAGGCTCTCTATATATTTACCCGGACTTCCCGCTCCTGTGGTAACAACAGCAACCCGCTCCTGGCAGACAAGCTGCATGAGATCGGCCGAATGTTCGCTCATAAGCATTATGTTTACCCCGAAAGGCTTGTCGGTAAGCTCTCTGGCTCTGAGTATCTCCTTGCGTATTACATCAGCAGGGGCGTTTCCTCCGGCGATAAGGCCTACTCCGCCGGCCTCGGACACGGCGGCCGCCAAACCCGCCTCGGCTATCCACGCCATCCCGCCCTGTATCACAGGATACCTTATCCCCAATAACTCTGTTAATTTTGTCGTCATAGTCGTACAATCTCCTGATATTTAAATTCTCTTTAGCCGCATAGCAGTTGTCCGGTATTTCATTCCCATTCGTCCTCGATTTCATCTAAATTATTACGCCAATCAGCTCCGGCAACATCTTCGACAGAAAAGAAACGAGTATCAGATAACTCAAAAGGTATTCTTCTCTTTTTTATAATTTGCTTAAAATAAATGGTTATGGCCGTTGTAAAATCCATGCCTAAGTTATCCAGCAGTTCAGCTGTCTCATTCTTTAGCCCCGAATCAAGATTTATATTAAGCATTGTCTTTTGTTCCATCCCTAACCCCTCCTGTTCGTTGTGTGTTCTAAAAATGATAATTTATCTTTGCGTCTTTCTTAAAAATGATAATTTATCCTTGCATCTTTAAGTATCGCATTCGCAGTATGCCGCGACTTTATTTTCGATGGAACAGATACAGATATTTTATTCATATGATTACTCCAAATATCATGGCTTCCCTTACCGTGTCTAATAAAGCAATATTCATTTTCAGTCAATAGTTCCCGAATCTTTTTCTCATATTCAGCCATCACGCATATGCCCTTTCAAATCGCTCTGAAACAAAGCGGATAGGTATATCTTGACGTTCGATTTCTTTTATTTCAAACAATTCGGGAACAATATTAAGAACTCTTTCTATAAGCGCATCGTATGATCCTGCTTCGGTAGCAAGTCCCGGAATATCACTGCTTGTAGCAACCCACACATATGCCTCAGAATCCCATTGAATATTTACGATATATTCCATCCCTAACCCCTCCTGCTAATCGTTCATCGTTAATTGTTCATTGTCTGCATTCTGCATTCTTAATTCTGCATTGATATAACTGTCAATTGTCTCGTCCCCATTCAAACAAAACCCCGGCGTATATCAGCCCTGCTCCGAATCCCACAAGACAGATTTTTTGTCCGCTCTTGAACAATCCCTCACGATTCATTTCATCGAGACATATTCCTATGCTGGCTCCTGAGGTGTTTCCGTATTTCTGAAGATTCGTATAGGTCTTGCTCATGGGCAGATCAAGATTTTTCATGGCGGCTTCAAGTATTCTCATGTTTGCCTGATGCAGAACCAGCCAGTCAATCTCGGATTTATCAATGCCCGCTTTTTGGCAGACGCCCCGTACCGTTTCGGGTACGATCCTTGTAGCCCACTTGTATATTTCCTTGCCGTCCATGGTTATATAATGCTTGTTGCCAAGCGGCAAACGGTCGTACTCATTCAGGCTGCCCTTGGTCATAAATACATTTTGCGGCGGCTGTGATCGGGCGAAAATAGCGGTGCCGTCGTCACCTGCCGAGCCTAACTGCGAGCTGTATATACCCTCCGATTTTTCAAGAACACAGGCGCCCGCACCGTCTCCGAATAATATGCAGGAGGCCCGATCGGAATAATCGGCAAGTTTGGTCAGATTCTCACTGCCCACAACCAGTATTTTATTAAAACCCGACAACAGATAGCGGTAGGCTATGTCTATGGCATAAACAAGACCGGCACAGGCGCAGTTTATGTCTATGGTAAGGGCGTTTTTCGCCCCCAGTTTGCCCTGCAGAACACAGGACATAGACGGCGTTGTGTAATCACCGCTGATTGTGGCGAATATGATCCCATCCAGCTCGCCGGGGTCTGTATCGGCGGACATCAGCGCCTGCTCGGCCGCCTTTTGTGCCATATACCAGGTAGGCTCTCCGCTCGAAAGCCTCCGCTCCTCTATACCCGTGCGGGTGAGAATCCACTCGGAACTTGTATCAACTATATCGGCATAATCGCTGTTTGCCGCTACTATAGGCGGCAGATAACTCCCTGTGCCTGTTATTTTTATCGAAATCAATATTTCCTCCGTTATAATTGACAATTACCATCTAATGATGTACAATTCAATTGTCAGAATATTTTTTAATGTTATATCCCTATAATGATATTAGAAAAGTCTGAGTTTGTCAACATTATTTTTCTTAAATTAATCTATTGTTAATATTTCAAAATGAAAGAGTTTGAAGAGGGGTTTGCATTTTATGTCAAAAACAGTATTCTTGTTTCCGGGGCAGGGGTCACAGTCTGCGGGTATGATGGGAGAGGTCAGGCTTGAGGGAAGGGCGGCCGAGATATTCGAGCTTGGCAGCGATACGGTCGGCATAGACCTGATTGGGTTATGTACCAACAATCCCGAGCCACGTCTTAGCGACACTCGATTCAGCCAGCTTGGTATCTTTACCGTGTCGCTTGCTCTCTACTGCAATGCGCTTGATTCGGGACTGAAACCGGACGGTGTTGCGGGTCATTCGCTGGGTGAATATACGGCCCTTACCGCTGCGGGGGTCATTGAGGCCGCCGATGCCTTCAGGCTGATAAAAATTCGCAGTGAGATCATGTCGGAACATTCATCGGGGGATGGCGGGATGTGTGCCGTGATAGGTCTGCCGTCTGATCAGATCGCAGAGATCTGCCGCTCTGTCGATGGTTATGTCATTCCCGCTAATTACAACTCACCTGCCCAGACGGTCATATCGGGTCAGATGGAGGCGGTTGAATCTGTGGCCGCTATTGTTAAGGATATGAAGAAGAGGGCGATATTGCTGGATGTTTCGGGGGCGTTTCACACAAACATGATGGAGGATGCCGCAGAAAAATTCAAACAAGCGGCTATGTCGGTTGTCTATAAAGAGCCTGAGACGGCGGTCTATTCCAACCTAACCGCAGAGAGAATGACCGACCTTTCCGATATGCCCTCCTACTTTGCCCGCCACATGACCTCGCCTGTTAATTTTTGCGGGGAACTGCAATCGCTGCAGAGGGACGGATTTACCGATTTTGTCGAGATTGGCCCCTCAAAGGTGCTGACAGGCATGGTTGGCAAGACATTAGACGGCGTTAATGCCGTTAAGTTTGCGAATAAATAAGGAGTTGCCTATGAAACGATACGGACTTGCAGGATACCCGCTGGGACACTCTATGTCTCCTGTTATACATCAGCGACTGTCGGCTCTTGAGGACGGAGAGGACAGCCGGTATAGGCTGCTTGAGATACCGCCCGATAGATTTGACACAAGCATAAAAGAAATGTTTGAGCTGGACGGATTTAATATAACGATCCCGCACAAACTCGCTATAATCCCTCATCTTGACAGGCTTGACCGTTCGGCCGAAAAATACCGAGCGGTAAACACGGTAAAGTGTGACGGCAGAATCGGTTACAACACCGATGTAGAGGGATTCAGGCGGTCGGTAGAGTCGCTGGGTATATCGTCATTCGCAGGAACAAGGGTACTCATACTGGGCAGCGGAGGAACGGGACGCATGGCGGCGATAGAGTCGGCATCGGGCGGGGCGGAACTAACCATCGCCGTCCGAGAAAGCGGTCTTGCAAAGGCCGAGCAGTTGCGGGGAGAAATATATACCGACACAGGCAAACGGGTGATAATAACGACACACGGCAATATATCAGGGGAGTTTGACCTGCTTGTTAATACAACACCCGCAGGGATGTATCCCGATATAAACAAATGCTGTATCGGTGAGGATATAATAAAAAAATGCGTCAATGTCTTTGATGTCATATACAACCCAGCCGAGACGATGCTGATGCGTATTGCACGAAGCCACGGAATCAGGGTATGCGGAGGCATGACCATGCTTGTGTGGCAGGCGGCGGCGGCAAGAACTATATGGAACGGTGCAAGGTACAACCCGGACGACATTGCGGCTATAATAGAATCAATCGGGGTAAAATAGATGAAGAATATATATCTGTACGGCTTTATGGGATGCGGAAAATCGACTATAGGCAAACAGCTGGCAAAAAAGCTGTCACGCAGGTTTATCGACCTTGACGAGTATATCGTTAAGACCGAGGGAAAATCGATTCCCGCTATCTTTGCCGAGTCGGGTGAGGGATATTTCCGAGAGCTTGAATCTCAGACCATAGAGGAGCTGTCGGCTCAGAAAAACATCGTTATAGCTACCGGAGGAGGGGCTATGGTATCGCTCAAAAACATAAAAGCCGCCAAAATCGGCGGCAGTCTCATCTATCTCTCTGTTCCGTTTGAGGTTTGTTACGACCGCATCAAAAACAGCGGCAACCGCCCCAACGCAAACAAAGAAAAATCCAAGGTAGAAGAACTTTACAACAGCCGTGCGCCTATATACAATCAGCACGCCGATCTAGTCATCGACGCCGACTGCTCCCCGCTCATATGCGTCACGAGGATTATGGGGAGGATGGCAATTGACAGTTGACAATGTACAACTGTTAATTATACTTATACACTCCGCATTTTATCACATATGGTCCTGAGCCGAAAGCTAAGTGGTACTCGTCACCGTTTAGGCGGCGGCAGGGGATCCAGCTGTCGTTGTCAAAACGTCCCTCTTCCAGATACAGATAGTCAACCAAACATCCTTCGCCTTTTTTGGCGAGAACCTCTGCTCTGAAATTCATGCCCGCAAAGACAAAATCATCGGGGCCGGTTTGGATAATGATTCCGCCGCCTTTGGGCGAACAGCCGCCGTTTTGGGTGTAGCGAATAATCACATCATAGTTATCGAATGACAATGTTTCGCCGAGGGAGTCGTATTGAGAAAAGCCTTTCATGCGTCCCGTGCCTTGGGAAGATAGTATTAGTTCCTGCATATTTCCGAGAATGCCGTAACTTCCTGACAGGAGGGTTGCGGCATCTTCATACCGAACGAGATCCTCAATGGCAAAGGGAGCAAAACAAATGGCATCGTATTTGCCTATTGCGGTAAATACGTTATAGGCCGAATCTGCCGAGAATCGAGCTTCGGGTATAAAGAGCGGGTTGCCGTCTGCGGTGTATTCAGCACAAACCTCATCAAACTGTGATACATAAATGTCGGGAGCATACAGCACTAACGATGGTGCTATTTTACGCCACAACTTGAGGTATTTTGCAATTGGCCCGCCGCTTGGATAGGTTCCGGCACGATGGGGAAACTGTTCCAGCCACGCATTTACAAACATCGGAAGATTATACTCAGCAGCAGCCATAGAAACGATTTTTTCGGTAGCGCGGGCATAATGATATGCCATGAATGTCTCAGGAGCCTCATCACCGAAAGCGCTTTCCCACGATCCGGTTGCGTTATAAAGCTCGGTTATCTCAGACGGAACCTCTTTGCAGTAGAGTTCCTCAGCCTGCTCGGAATAATCACGTTCGCTTCCGAGTATTCCCATCTCATTTTCAACCTGTACCATTATCACGGTGTTTTGATCACCGTCGATAGTCTTCAGGTGTGCCATCAGTTTTGCCAGCGCCGTTCCGTCTTTTTGGACGGCATAGTCGCAGAGTGGAGATACGGCGTTTATCGGACGTCCGTAGGAATCACGAATACGATAACAGCGTTGCAGATCCTTTTTGATCCAACCGGGAGCATATGTACTCATTCCGTTTTTCCATAGTCCAAACCACAACAGAACCAACCTAACCTTTTCACGGCGAGCTTGATCTATAAGCCCCTCAACCAATCCAAAATCGTACCTGCCCTCTTCCGGCTCAACAAGCTCCCAATAGACAGGCGCAATAATCGTATTGAGATTCAGTCCCCGCACGTTGGGCCAGACCTTCTCCTCCATGTATGCAAGATTGGACGAACTTGAGTTGCGTATCTCCCCGCCCAAAGCGAGAAAAGACCGGCCATCCACATATAGCTTATGCGACAGCCCATCATGTTTAAAATACGGTATCATAAATAATTACCCCTTTATATAGAATTTGTTATGAGTTGTTTACAAAGCGACTCTATTGTCGGACGATTGCTTGATCCTTGCTTGCTCTGCAAGCTCTTTTTTTGTTGAACCTTTCGTTTCTCTTGCTTCGATCAGTTTACCAATAAGGGCTACTTCAAAATCTATGCGTTTTTTTTCGTCATCGGTTAGTAACGTGGGATCATTCCAAAGGTCGCTGAAGGTAGTATAGGTTGTGTCATTTATTGCCAATTCTAATTCATATATAAGCTCTTTGATTGGCTCCTTGCCGTTTTTATCTTGATAGAAAACAACATCGAACATAAGTATTATACCTCTTTAATAGCACTATATCATATTAGTTATTTTTAGTCAATAAATTTTTTTACTTTCTGCAATGAAAAATATTTGTTCTAACTGCTTTTATTTTTATTTTAAATGTGTTACAATATAAATGCACAAATAATTAAAAGGGGTGTTCCCGTGGTTGTTGCGAATACAATTGATATGAGAAAAAATTTTAAAAATCTGTGTTTAAAGGCAGAACAAGGCGAAAGGGTTTTGATAACTCGTCCCAAACAAAAAAACTTAATTCTTATTTCAGAAGAAGAATTTACAAGGCTTGAATATGCGCAAAAATCAGTTCCTCAGAGCAAATTTGACATTCTTTCAAATTTTTTCGGCATAGCTAAAGACGATGTATTAGAAGAAAAAAGCGACAAAGAAATTCTTGCGGAGGGATTGGTTGAAAAATATGAAAGTCTTGCTTGACACAAATATTATTATTGATTGTTTGTTAGAAAGAGAGCCGTATTTTACACACTCTAAAGAAGTCCTCCGTGAATGTTTAGATGGCACAACGGCAGGGTATATGGCTACACATACGGTCAACGACATTTTCTATATAGTTCACAAAATTAAGCCCGACTTACCCTCTGAAGATCTTGTAAGAGCCATCGTTATGTTTGTAAAAATGCTTGAAACCGTAAATTTGACGGCCGCAGATGTCGAAGCAGCTTCAATTTTGCGGTTCTCAGATTTTGAGGATGCACTCATCAATCAATGTGCCGCCAAAATAAAAGCGGATTATATCATAACTCGCAATTGCAAAGATTTTAAATATTCTACAATCAGGGCAATAACACCGCAAGATTTTTTAAACTTTTCGAGTAAAGTATAGCAGAAAGGCATGGTCTTTGTAATGATAAAACTTGCGCGGTATTTTAGGCCGTTTTTGTTTGTGATACTTGCCTGCATAACACTTCTTGCCGTGCAGGCTTTTGCGGATCTCAGTCTGCCTAACCTCATGTCGAGAATAGTAAACGAAGGGGTTATACAGGGAGAGCGATCGCTCATTATCAATATAGGTTTGCAGATGATAGGACTGACCGTGCTGGGAGCATCCTGCGTTATTACGGTAGGATTGTTAGCATCACGGATGTCGGCTAAGTTAGCGCAGAATATCAGAGGAGACCTCTTTAGAAAGGTGACGAGTTTTTCGGGATACGAGTTTGATAAGTTTTCCTCCGCATCCCTCATAACCCGCACCACCAACGATATTACGCAGATACAGAGCGTTATGGTCTTTATCATGCGTATGGTTTTCTATGCTCCTATTATGGGGACGGGCGGCGTTGTTCTTGCGTTAAGCAAGAGCCGCTCTATGTCCTGGATTATCGCACTCACCGTTGTTCTGCTGTTATGCACCATGATTCTTTCGGCCGTGATAGTCATGCCCAGATTCAAGGTGATTCAATCCTTGCTGGACAGGCTCAATCTTGTGACACGGGAGAATCTTACGGGACTGATGGTAACAAGAGCATACAACGCACAGGAGTTTGAAGAAGAGCGGTTTGACAAGGTTAATGCCGAGCTTGCAAACAACAACCTGTTTATCAATCGGACAATGGCCTTTATGATGCCGTTTATGATGTTTGTGATGAACGGCGTTATGCTTCTTATAATATGGATAGGATCCCACCAAATCGCACAGATGAATATGCAGGTAGGCGACATGATGGCCTTTATGCAGTATACAATGCAGATAGCAATGTCTTTTATGTTTCTTGCTATGCTCTTTATCATGCTTCCCCGCGCCTCTGTTTCGGCCAAGCGAATAGCCGAGGTTCTCGACACAGACCTGTCTGTCTGTGACCCCGATAATCCCATTCCCTTTACAGATTCTAAGGGACATATAGAGTTTGAGAATGTATCATTCCGATTCCCCGGAGCGGAGGAAGACACACTGCATAACATAAGTTTTACAGCCGAGCCGGGAAAGGTTACCGCTATTATAGGGCCTACAGGCTCAGGCAAATCAACGGTAATGGGACTTGTCCCACGTTTTTACGATGTCACATCCGGCAGGATTCTCATAGACGGGATTGACATACGCAGCATAACCCAGCATGACCTGCGGGACAAGATTGGGTTTATATCCCAGAAGAGCATACTCTTCAGCGGAACGGTGCAGTCTAATCTAAAATACGGCAACGACAACGCTTCCGATGATGTTATGATAAAATCTGCGGAAATAGCACAGGCAGAGCAGTTTATATCCGAAAGAGAGGACGGCTACGACAGCGCCGTCTCCCAGGGCGGCGGCAATCTGTCGGGAGGGCAGAAACAGCGTATCTCGATAGCACGGGCGCTTGTGAAAAGCTCACCCGTCTGTATCTTTGACGATAGCTTCTCCGCTCTTGATTTCAAGACAGACTCCATGCTGAGAAAATCCATCCGAGAGAATATCAAGGATACGACAATTATCATAGTCGCCCAGAGAATCGGTACCATCATGGATGCCGACAGCATCATCGTGCTGGACGAGGGACGCATTGCCGGCAGAGGAACGCACGCCCAACTCATGCAAACCTGCACAATCTACAGCGACATCGCAAAATCGCAGATGTAGGGGACAATGCAGAATGCAGAATGCAGCCCTCTCCGTCATGCCCCCCCCCCCCCCCCCCCGCGCGGCCACCCCCCCCCCCACAGGGGCGAGGAAAACCCCCACACAGGCGGGCGACAAAAAAAAAAAAAACCCCCCCCCGCGC
>WRME01000055.1 GCA_009777275.1 Oscillospiraceae bacterium | reverse complement strand
TTTATATGATGTTTTATATCATACACCATCACTGTGAGTATGTCAATACAGATACAGGAAAAACACCCGCCGCTGCGGCCGCACCCTCTTTACGAAAGAGGGCAAGGCCTTGACATTTAGCTTAATGTTATATAATATAGTTTACATGAATAAATTATTTTACGAAGATCTTGGTGATAGGGTTTACGTTGCTGTCACGCAGGAGCATACATTCGGTACCGATGCTCTGCTGTTGGCGGAGTTTTGTAATGCTAAAAAGAGCGACACAGTATGTGATTTAGGCACGGGATGCGGCGTGATTCCCCTTGCCCTGTGGCAAAAAAACCGACAGCGGATATATGGAGTTGACATAAACCCCGATGCTATCGGTCTTTTTGAAAAGGGCATAGAGATGTCTGCCGGCAGTACAGACCGACTGACCGCCATCTGCGCCGATCTGCGGCAGCCGCTCCTGCCGCTCACAGGGACGGTGAGTTTGGTTTGCTCTAATCCGCCCTATTACAAAACAGGTACCGGAAAGCTCTCAGAGACACAAACGGCCGCAAGACACGAGATCAGCTGTACCATAACCGATGTCTGCAAGGCCGCCAAAAGCATACTCAAATTTGGCGGCAGATTCTGTCTTTGCCACAAGCCGGAACGTCTGCCTGAGGTGCTTGCCGCCATGATGCGTGAGGGAATTGAACCCAAACGCCTGCGGTTTGCCGCAAAGGATGCAGATGCCAGACCCTGGCTCTTTCTCTGCGAGGGTAAATCGGGGGCAAAACCCGGACTTATTACCGAGCCGCTGATGATCGTAAAACCCGGCATCAGCGCCGATGACAGTGTTGTGGCGAGGCGGAAATAACAATGCAGAATTAAGAATGCAGAATGCAGAAATGAAAAAACACCCGCCGCTGCGGCGGCACCCTCTTTACGAAAGAGGGCAGGGGCTTGAACAATTGACAATGTACAATGAACAATGGACAGTTACGGGGGATTGAAATTACAAATAATTGTCAATTGTACATTGTCAACTGTTAATTGTTCGTCACCTTGCCTCTCCCTTTGGGAGAGGTGTCATGCGTTAGCATGACGGAGAGGGCGTGTAGGGATGCAGAATTATAATACACTTGACCTGCACATAAAAACATGCTATCCTTGTTGTATAAGAAACACAAATATTTCAGGAGGTTGTTATGATGAATACTCGAAAAAAGGTTTTGTCTTTGGTTTTGGCGGGCGTGATGTTTTTTGCCTGCTTTTCTGTTATTATGCCGTTGGCAGTGCAGGCGAGAACGCCTGTAGAGGATATGAGGCTGATCAAGGAACGTATTCGGAACCGCTGGATGAGCGAAACATCAAACTCATTCGGCACAACCGTTCGGGCACAGGATGCCATGCTCTACCTGCAAAATATGCGTGAGGACGGGCATCTGAGGTATCAGAGCGGCGGACAGTGGGTGGATTTTGATTACGACTGTACCGAATCAACCGCCAACGGTCAGGTTTGGTGGCCTGAAATAGTGCTCAACATGATACAGTTTATGGCCAATGCCTACGCAAACCCCGGTAGTTCGGGTAACGGATTGGTTCCGGATGCCTACAAAAACCCGGTGCTGCTTGCGGGTATACAAAAATCGCTGGGGTACTGGATGGATTACAGAAACACCACTTCCGAAGCGATTTCGCTGGGCATTCCGAGAAACGCTCAGGGTGTAGTTACATATCAGGGGCCGTGGTCGAGAAACTGGTGGAACAACAGCCACAGCAGATCAAGACGGTTCTATAAGATTGCTCTCCTGCTTTCGGGCGAGGGTACAGGCACGACAGACGGCTGGATAAACTTCACATCGGCAAATACCTCTTTGTCACGCGAATGGCGGTATATCGTCAACCAGCTGGGCGGCGAAGCCAGCGGAGAGACGGGTCAGAACGGATTGTGGTCAGCCGAAAGCGCCGTCTACCGTGGTTTGATCGAAGAAAACCAGGGCAGGATCGAGCGTAACATGAGAGCTATGAGCAGATGTATGGTTATACAGACAAAATCGGCTACCCTTGAGGCTATTCAGGTTGACAACTCCTTTTGGTCACACGGTGATCAATATTTCGCAAACGGTTACGGCAGGGATCTCTTTATAGACATATCGCAGTGGTTAGAGTGGCTGGCGGATACACAGTTTCTCCCGCAGGATACCCTCGATAACATAGCCTTCTTTTTCATGGAGGGTACGGCGTGGACTATACGCAGAGAAACGCTTGAGCTGATGACAGGATATGCAAACATCCACCGCTCAAGCAGCTATGTTGCGGCGCTTAACCGCATGATGACCGCAGACCCGAATCCTGAGCGGAAAGCGGCATATCAGGCGATACGGGATAACATACAGGGCAACAGGGCCGACAACGGTCTTGCGGGTAACAAATATATGTGGCGGTCGGCATATATGTCGCACATGACCGCAGACTATGCCGTGAATATAAGGATGGATGCAGATTGGATGAAAGGGTTTGAGATTCGCAGAGATTGGCCCAATCAGGCAAACAGGGATAATCTGCTCTATTGGTCGGCGTCGGCTTCAAGCGTGTTCGCTGTAGACGGCACCGAATATTCGAGCGTCTTCCCCGTCTTTGACTGGCGGCATACTCCCGGAGCAACCGCTCCTCATTCACTGCATCAAAATGTCAGTCACAACGGCCCTTTTGTTATGAATAGCTCGGTTCCATTTGCCGCAGGAGTTTCGGACGGCAACTACGGCGTTACTGCCTATCATTATAACAAGGGGAGTTCTGTGGTGCCGGGCAAAGGCTCGGCCGACGGACACACAACGGCTCGCAAGGGATATTTTATCTTTGATAATGAAATCGTCGCTCTCGGAGCGGGAATAAGCTCCACCTCAGGCATTACCGATGAGATACACACCACGATAAACCAGAGCAGAGCAAACTCGGTAACGGCCGCCGGAACGAATGTGCCTCTGGGTACTACAGGCGGTCTTTACAGCGGAAGATGGCTGCATAATGATAAGATAGGATATGTTTTCCCGAAAGATACGGAGTTTTATGTGTCCAACAGAGATCATCGGACGGTTAGCGGAGATACGGGCAGTCAAGAGATTCAGTCGCTCTGGAGCGCTAACGAACGCAACGGTGCCGCCAATGTATTTTCGGCATGGATAGACCACGGAAAAAACCCCGACAACGATAGTTATGAGTATATCGTCCTGCCGGGCAAAAACGCCGCCCAGACAGAGCAGTATGCTAATAACATCCCCATAACCATCCTTGCCAACACCCCTGACATTCAGGCGGTGCAGAAGGATCATATCACCCAGATAAACTTTTACACGGCTGTAAGCGGCTTTGAGTACAGACCGAATCGATTTATCTCGGCCGACAGAGCCTGTGTTGTTATGATAGACCATAGCGGGGATGAGCCTCTGCTCCATGCTGCGGTTGGTGACCATACCGAACGCACCGATGTGACCATAACGACAAGGCAGGGAGACGCTCCCGCAATCGCTACGGTTCTCCGATCGCAGTCGATGCCCTATACGGGACAGACCATGACCGCCCGCATAGGCGATAACACCACGGTTGTTGCAAGTTCCTTCACGGGTGAAAATCACCCCGCTATGATCCGCAGTGACAATACGCAGACCATGTGGAAATCCGATACATCAGAAGAGCAGTGGATCTACTGGTTGGCTGAGGGCCCTGAGGGCGGGCGGATTCAGACGGCAGAGATCACATGGGGTGATGAATATGCGGAGCATTATAAAATACAGGTATCCTCAGACGGCAGACATTGGTTCGACATTGCCGAAATAACCAACGGCAAGGGCGGTACGGAGAGTGTCCGAATAGGCGATATTAACCGCTATATCCGTGTGTTATGTCTAAAAAGCGCTAACGGCAAGGGATATGAGATCAAGCATATAAGCGAATATGTTACCGATGATGCCGTGATGAAATTTTCAAGCTTTGAGAGAGAATATATGCTCCAGGACAACGACCGCATATTAACCCAGTGGCACAATGCCGACTCAGGAGCAACAGATCTCACTAAATATAATCCTGCAAATCTCTATCTAAGACTAAATGTGTTCTTAGACTGGTACGATACAAGCGTGACGACATTCGACCCCAACCGTCTTATAAACGGCAGTCTGACCCTTGGTTCAAACAACGACAATACGGTTAGGTGGAACTCAAGGAGTTTTGCCCTGCAAAAGGGAATGAATCGTCTCGATCTTCCTCTTGAGGATTTAATGAACGGGCAAATAGGCCCTGACAACGGCACCTCCGGTCAAATAAACTGGTCTGCTGTAAGGCAGATAAATATGAGCATAAGCAATCTTGGCAATGCTCAGGTACATTCCGGGGTCTTCTTTACCATAGAGATAACAGGAGCCCGTATAGAGCTGGTGGAGGATCACCGTCTTGAGCTGGGAGGATTGCTGACCCGAATATTTGCGGAAGAGGAACACACCGAGGAATCCTATGCGGTCTATGCCGCAGCTCGGCAGACGGCACAGGAGGCATACGACAATCCGCTGACCGCCGACCATGCCCTGCGTGATGCTGTAAACAATCTGCGGCAGGCTATAGAGGGCCTTGAGAGAATACGAGGAAGAATTAAGGTAATGACCTTTAATTATCCCACCACCCTGCACACACTAAACGCAAGCGGATTTCTGTACCCCGGATGGCGTGCCGCTACTGAAGGTGCAACCGATCTGACCAAATATGACCCCAAAAGGCTTTCGCTCAAGATGAATGTAGAGCTTGACTGGGATACAAATGTTGTTGCGAATGAGAACTTTCAGCTGCCGGTGCATACAGGCAGGACTATACAATTCCAGGCAAATCCCGAAAACTCGCCCTATGGGTATAACACGACATTTATCAGATCGCTCGAATGGAAAAGGGGCATGAACAACGTAACAATCCCGCTTGCCGACATGATCGGCGGTACTATCGATCCAAGCATGAGAGGGACAAACGGCACTGTAGACTGGACACGGGTAACCGATATGTACTTTGTGCTGATAACAGATCTCAGACCAACCTACGGTGACGCTAACATAACTATGCGGCTCACAAATGTGCATATCGAGTATGACGGTATTATAGACGAACTCAAGAAGGATCTGCAGGATCTGCTCGAATCAGAATTTGACCCCGCAGATTATGACGAGGATGCCTTTGACCGATATTTGTCGGCAAAATCGGCCGCTCAAACTGCAATCGATACTGTAAATGATGAGCAGGAACTTCGTGGAATCATAAACGAATTATCCCAAGCGATAAAGGGTCTTGTAAAATTCGCCCCCGGCAATCCCACCGGAATTGGAACTATTAGCGTACTCGACATTATCGCCGTCCGCAATCACATCCTCGGCACCGAGCGTCTTAGCGGCAATGCTCTCCGTTCCGCCGATGCAAATAACGATGGAATTGTGAATATATTTGATATGCTTGTAATAAGGAATATGATAGTGGGGAGAGGTTAGGCCGCCCTCTCAGTCGGCGTTGCCGCCGACAGCTCTCCCAAAGGGAGAGCCAAGAATGTATGATTTTGCAAATTCAGCAACGGTCATAATTGTCGGTTTTTCGATCTCGATGTCGTCAAAATCTTTATCGCCTGTAATGAGAATGTCAATCTCTTCGATTATGGCTGTATGTAAAACAGGATAGTCTGCCGGGTCACGAATTTTGAATAATGGCTCCATCCTTTGCGGCGAATATGCTAAAGTAAAAGACAGCGTTGTTAAAAACTCGTCCAATTCTACTGCCATTTTAGGGAATTTACGAGCTATGACATCCCGTAATTCCTCTATGACATAGGTCGACAAGACAAGTTCGTGTTTAGACACAATATAATCTATTGTTGAGTAGATTTTTTTGCTGCGAAAAACAAAAGCAGATACAAGAATATTTGTGTCAAGCATTACTCGCATGATTTGCCTCCCATCGCTGCCTGCGAATTTCTTTTATCATTGCCGTTACATCGTTGTCATTTTCGAGACCGAGCCTTTCGGCTTCGCCCTTAAATGCCAAACCGATTTTTTCCAATGCCGCCATGGTTGAGTTGACCATGACAATTCCATCGGGCTTATCAACAAACAATATTTTATCACCGTTTTTGATACCCAATCTTTTTCGTATAGAAACGGGTATGGTTATCTGCCCCTTGCTTGTAACTTTTGCCAATTCCATTAAACTGCCTCCTTACATTCCTTACATACTAATATAGCAAATATACAACAGAGTTGCAAGGGTTTTGTGAAAATAATTTCAACCTAATCCATTTTTTTAACCACGAAAAGCACGAAAAAACACGAAAAGTTTAGGTTTATGGTTATTGTAGGGTACGCACCCCTGTGCGTACCGTCCTTAATAAACCTTTCGTGTTTTTAGTGTATTTCGTGGTTTCGTTCTCGTTAAGGGCTAAGTTTCTCCATTCCTATTTTGATCCGCTTGATCGTTTCTTGCTTGCCCAGCAGTACGCTGATCTCTACCCCGCCTCCGGGTGTGAACTGCTTTCCGGATACGGCAACCCTGAGCGGCCAGAGGATCACGCCGTTTTTAACACCCTGCTTTTCGGCTAAAGCGATCATGTTCGAGTGGATTGTGTGGCTGTCCCACTGCTCAAGTGATTCCAGCACGGGTAGTATGCTGCTAAGCGAACTGAGGGAATTTTCTTTGTTGGTCTTCATTTTTTTATGCTCGTAAAGCGCTGTGTCGTATTCAGGCAGACTGTCTATGAAATCCACCTGCTCAGGAATGTCCTGCAATGTCTCGGTTCTCGGCTGTAACATTCCGGCAAGAAACTCCATAACTATATCCGAACTGCAGGTCTTTTTTATATACGGAGCTGCGTGTTCTTTAAACTCTGATACATCCATTCGCCGAATATGCTCACCGTTGATAGCGCGGAGCTTTTGTATATCAAATATAGCGGGAGATTTTGATATTGCCGACGGGTCAAACTCCTCTATAAGCTCGTCCAGAGAGAATATCTCCCGTTCCGATTTCGGGCTCCATCCGAGCAGCGCGATATAGTTTATGACCGCCTCGGTAAGGTATCCCGCCGATATAAGATCCTCAAAGGTTGCATCGCCGTCACGCTTAGAGAGCTTTTCTGTGGCGTTTTTCATAATAAGACTGCAATGTATATACTTAGGCTTGTCCCATCCGAAAGCATCATACAAAAGATTGTATTTCGGGGTCGAAGAGAGATACTCGTTACCCCTTACAACATGGGTTATACCCATGGTATGGTCGTCAATGACATTGGCAAAGTTGTAGGTAGGCATACCATCGGTCTTGATCAAAATCTGATCGTCCAGCAGATTGTTCTCGACAGTGATCTGACCGAAAATCTCATCGGTAAATGTTGTGGAGCCGTCTTTGGGCATTTTTTGACGGATAACATAGGGAACGCCGCCGTCGAGTTTTTCTTTTATCTCGGCATCGGTAAGGCTTTTGCAAAATCCGTCATACATAGGCGGAACGCCTGATGCCTGCCGAACTCCCCTGACCTCCTCCAGCCTCTCTTTCCCGCAAAAGCAGTAATAGGCATGACCGCTCTCGACAAGCTCCTGTGCATATGGCTTGTACATGGCCATTCTCTCGCTCTGGACATACGGGGCATATTGACCGCCCACATCGGGACCCTCATCCCACGCAAGCCCCGCCTTTCGCAGGGTGGCGTATATCACATCCACCGCTCCCTCTATATAACGCTCTCGGTCTGTATCCTCGATTCGCAGAATAAAGGTACCTCCGCTTTTTTTGGCTATCAGGTATGCGTAGAGAGCCGTTCTCATATTGCCTACATGAATATATCCTGTAGGACTGGGCGCAAATCTTGTTCTTACTTTCATTTTGTGCTATTCCCCTTTCGGTAAACCGTCTGCAAAAACCGCATGACACCCGATAAACAACGGTGAAATGCGGTTTTTTGCTTGGAGCTTGTGGACGGACTCGAACCCCCGACCTGCTGATTACAAATCAGCTGCTCTACCAACTGAGCTACACAAGCGGATTTTTCATTTGGATCTCATCTATTATTCCCAACGAAATATGATTCTACCACATCAAAAACGATTTGTCAATGCCAATAAATGGGAATTTTGTGGTTGCCCTCTCGGTCATGCTATGATGGACGGTACGCACGGGGGTGCGTACCCTACCGCCCTCTCCGTCATGCTAACGCATGACACCTCTCCCAAAGGGAGAGGTAAGGGGATACACAGGGGTTTGCGATAACCACGAGAAAAACACCCGCCCTTGCGAAGGCACCCTCTTTGCCAAAGAGGGCAAGGGGATTGAACAATTAACAATGTACGATTAACAAGGAACAATTATAATTTCAAGCCCTGTAGGGTACGCACCCCGTGCGTACCGTCCCATGTGTAATACCGCAAATTGCGGTAGGGGCGGCAATCTGCCGCCCGTGGTTATCTCCGAGAGAGTACAACCGAAGTACAATAAATTTACAATAAGTTTCCCGCAATAAGTTTCTGCAAAAAAACTATTGCATTTTTTATTCAGGTGTGTTATAATAAGCAAGCTGTGTTGTTATTATGCAGCGTTGTGCTGTTGTATGCGCCCATAGCTCAGCAGGATAGAGCAACTGCCTTCTAAGCAGTAGGTCGCACGTTCGAATCGTGCTGGGCGTGCCAAGACAGACAATCCGAATTTCATAGCAAAAACAGCAGTAAGTGGCAGACATGCTCTCTACTGCTGTTTTTTTGGTAGCGGTAACTGGACTTGAACCAGTGACACTGCGGGTATGAACCGCATGCTCTAGCCAACTGAGCTATACCGCCGTATTCAAAAACACAAGTGATATTCTACTATACATAATCAATGTTGTCAATAGGTTTGATAAAAATATTTTTATATCCTTACACATCCCACCCCCCAAATTTTCAAAAACCCTCTTTACTTATATATTCGTATATGCTATACTGTCAAGTGTTGCGAAAAAGTGTTATAAAAATTCAGGATTTAGGAAAGGGATGGGTATTCATATGGCGGATGTTATTGCTGTAACCAATCAAAAAGGCGGTGTCGGGAAAACCACAACTGCGGGTGTTCTTATAAGCGGACTGTCGGCTAAATACAAACGTGTGCTGGGTGTAGACCTTGATCCGCAGGGAAGTCTCGGATTCAGTCTCGGGGTCGATATTGAAAACGGATATTCTGTCTATGAGGTTATGCGTAAGGATGTCCCTGTGTTAAAGGCTATAAAGCAGACCGATTCGGGTGATATACTTTCGTCTAATATTCTTTTAAGCGGGGCCGAGCTTGAGTTTAATCGTCCCGGACGTGAGTTCCTGCTCAGGGATGCTCTTGCCGTTGTTAAAAACCAATACGATTATATTATTATCGACACTCCTCCCGCTCTCAATATTCTTACAATAAACGCCTATACCGTTTCAAACAAGCTGCTTATACCCATGATACCCGATATACTCAGCCTGCTGGGAATCAGCCAGCTCAAAGAAACTATAGATACCGTGCGTAAATTCTACAACCCCAATCTTGAGATGCTGGGAATACTTCTCACAAAATACAACAAACGAATGAATCTCACAAAAGAGGTTGAGGAGCTTGCCGAAGAGATAGCCCGTCAGCTTGATACGGTTGTGCTAAATTCTAAGATACGAACCAGCGTTGCGGTTGCGGAAGCTCCGGCTCATGGGCAGAGCGTTTTGTCTTATGCTCCCAAGTCCAATGCCGCCGCTGACTATTTTGATCTGCTCGAAAAAATAATTGACGGAGGTTTGCTGTAAAATGCCCGGAAGAAAAACAAACAAAACAGCCCATGTGCTGAATCTCTTGACCAACTCTCCCGAAACGACCGAAGAGGTGACCGAATCTGCGGTCAATATCCCGGAGGAGCCGCCGGTCATTGCAAAGCCGGAACCTCAGCCTGAACCGGAGCCTAAGAGTAACCCCGTGCTTGAGTCACAAAAAAACATGGAGAAACAATCTAATCTGTCCGAATTGCTGCGGAATGAGCTGGAAAAGGAACTTGATGCAGAGATGCGGGAAGAAACAAACGATAAGGAGAAAACAGTAATGGATGATAAAAAAACAGTAAGCGAAACGAGCGGTGATGTCCTGCTGGGAAACACGGATGACTATATTTCTATAAACATTGTCGAGGATATTATAAAATCGAGAGCGGTGCATTTTATCGAAAAACTGGGCGGATGCACCTGCGCCAGATGCGTTAATGATGTTGTTGCTTACACCCTCAACTCCCTCCCGCCGAAATATACCGTTTCCCACAAAGGAATGCTCTTTTCAAAAATAGCAACATACGAAAACCAATACACCTCCGACATCTCTACCGCCATGACAAGAGCCGTTATCACCGTTATGAACTCACCGAGGCATTGAGACGCCCTCTCAGTCGGCGTTGCCGCAAAAGGACGGTATGCACGGGGGTGCGTACCCTACCGCCCTCTCAGTCATGCCCTCTCCGTCACGCCAAGGCGTGACACCTCTCCCAAGGGGAGAGGCAAGGAGACACACGGAGTTTGCGGTAGGCACGAGAAAAACACCCGCCCTTGCGAGGGCACCCTCTTTACGAAAGAGGGCAGGGGCTTGAACAATTAACAATGTACGATTAACGATGAACAATTATAATTTCAAGCCCCCGTAACTGTCCATTGTTCATTGTACATTGTCAATTGTATCAGACCACCCCGTCAAACACTATCGCAACTTTGTTGCGAGTGTTTGCCACCCCTCCCCGATGACAATTAACAGTTGACAATGTACAA
>WRME01000054.1 GCA_009777275.1 Oscillospiraceae bacterium | reverse complement strand
ATTTCCAATTCCCCTCTGGGGAGGGGTGGCAAACACTCGCAACAAAGTTGCGATAGTGTTTGACGGGGTGGTCTGCTACAAGGGCGACCGCAGCGGCGGGTGTTTTTCTTCGTAGGGGCGGCAATCTGCCGCCCGTAGGGTACGCACCCTGACGGACAATTGACAATGAACAATGAACAATGGACAGTTACGGGGGGCTTGAAATTATAGAAATCTAACTCTATTTTACCAGCAAATTTGTATTTACAATAATTGTCAATTGTACATTGTCAACTGTTAATTGCCGTCACCTTGCCTCTCCCTTTGGGAGAGGTGGCACGCCGGGGCTTGACGGAAAGGTCATTCTGCATTCTGCATTCTTAATTCTGCATTCTGCATTCTTAATTCTGCATTGTTTAGGAGGTTGCCATGAAGATACTGCTTTTGCCGAATTTGAATAAACCCGGAGCCGAAGAATGTACCGTCCGCGCAGGATTTGTTCTGCACAAATTAGGTGCTGGGGTACTGCTCGAACAAAAACACAGAGATATAGGACTGTCTTTTGCAGAGTTTGCAGACCTTGATACCCAGCTAAAATCATGCGATATTATAGCCGCTATCGGCGGTGACGGTACTATAATACACACGGCGAAACACGCTGTGAACGCAAACAAGCCGATGCTTGGGATAAACAAAGGCAGACTTGGATTCCTTGCATCGCTGGAATATGATGAGCTGGATCTTTTGGAGCGGCTGATAACAGGGGAATACAGGATAAGCGAGAGGATCATGCTGTCGGCAGTTCACAGGAGCGGTGATGATATGTCCGAATACGGAGCCGTCAACGACATTGTGCTTTCAAGAGGGCAGGCGTCACGCATGATCGACATGGATGTATTCTGCGATGGCAGCCATGTAGGCGAATATCGTGCAGACGGGCTGATATTTGCGGCTCCTACAGGCTCGACCGCCTACTCTCTCTCAGCAGGAGGACCGATCGTAGACCCATCGATAGACTGTGTGCTTATGACGCCTATATGCCCTCATTCTATTTTTGCAAGAACCATGATATTCAGCCGGGACAAAAGATTGTCGGTAAAGGTGCGGGGAGAGGATACCGAAACATATTTTACCATAGACGGAACCGAGGTAATACGTTTTCTGCCGGATGACGAGCTGTTTGTGGGAGCAAGCAGGAATAAGGTGAAACTTATCAACATAACCGGAAGAGATTTTTATAATAAAATATTGAGCATGAGGTAAAAAAGCATGATAAAATCAAACAGGCAGAATAAGATAATAGAAATAATACTGTCGAAAAACATTGATTGCCAGGAAGACCTCTTGGCGGAACTAAAACTTGCGGGATACAATGTAACACAGGCGACCGTCTCCCGTGATATAAAGGAGCTGAATCTCACCAAAGAGGTTGCGCCTGAGGGCGGATACAGGTACGCCTTACGCAAGAACGCCCAAAAGAAAGAACCGCTCGGAAATCTGCGGGAAATCATGTCCTTTGCATCACTCAGCGCCGATTATGCAGGAAACATAGTCGCCGTTAAATGCCGCCCCGGAATGGCTCAGGGAATCTGCCACGCTATCGATGAACTTGACCTAAGCTCGGTTATAGCAACAATAGCGGGAGACGACACAATCTTCATCCTGACAAGAAGCGAAAACTCCGCACAAGCACTGACGAGACAATTGTCATCGTAGGGTACGCACCCCCGTGCGTACCGTCCCATACAAATTGCGGGGCGGTCTGTAGGGGGCGGCAATCTGCCGCCCGTGGTTATCGCCGACTGAGAGGGCGTGTAGGGACGATCGCCTCGATCGTCCGTGGTTATTGCGGGTGTTTTTTGTAAAATTTTATATATCAGATGGTGATTTTTATGTTGAATGCTCTTTTTATACAAAATTTGGCTGTTATCGAAAAGGCATATATAGAGTTTGATAGCGGTCTTAATGTCTTTACGGGCGAAACCGGTGCGGGTAAGTCTATAGTCATAGACGCTATCGGGGCGATTCTGGGTAAGCGTGTCTCCAAAGACATTGTTCGCACGGGAACTCAGAAGGCCGTTATAAGTGCGGTGTTCGGTGATTTGGATGATGAGCAGATATGCAAAATAAAAGAAATGGGCGCCGATATAGAGGACGGCGAGCTGATAATCATTCGTGAAATATCGGCGGACGGCAGATCTTCTGCACGGGTATGCGGTTTTCCGGTAACGGCGGCATCGCTGAAGGATCTGGGCGATACCCTTATCAACATCCACGGTCAGCATGATACAAAACTGCTCTTTTCTACCGACAGTCATCTCGATCTGATCGATACATTCGGCGACATAATGCCGTTGCGTGCCGAGTATTCTCATATATACAAAACGCTCAGGAAAATAGAAACAGAGCTTGCTGACATAGCTAATGAGCAGTCTCAAAAATCGCAGCGAATAGACGAGCTGAGCCTACAGATGGAGGAAATATCCGATGCCGCACTCTTCGAGGGTGAGGATACAGAGCTTGAGACCGAATCAAAAGCAATACATAATGCGGCGCGCATAACCGAAAGTCTGTCATCAGCAGACATGGAACTTAACGGTAACGACGACTTTGAGGGAGCCGTTGATAAAATCAACTCCGCAACCTCATCGCTTGACCATGCCGCAGGGTATTACAGCGACCTTGCCGACCTTGCCTCAAAAGCTGAAGAGATCTCATATCAGGTTGTAGACCTTGCGGCACAGGTGTCGTCCTTTTTGAGCGAGACAAACTTCAGCCCCGGAAGACAGGAAGAGATCGAAACCCGCTTAGATGAAATATACAGATTAAAGCGAAAATACGGAGACAGCATAGCCGATATATTGCAACATTACGAAGATTGCCGAAAAGAGCTTGAAAAGATAGAGATGTATGATGTCCGTACAGTTGAACTAATAACCCACAAGCAAAAATACATCCTCAAAGAATCTGAGACTCGGGAACTCCTGACAAATGAACGCAGAATATCAGCGGAGCAGTTTGCAGGTAGAATAAAGAACGAGCTTGAGTTTCTCGATATGCCCGCAGTAAAGCTGATAGCAGAGCTGTCGCCCTGTGAGCCGTCTGCAAACGGCGCCGAAAAGGCCGAGCTGCTTATATCGGCTAATATAGGCGAACTGCCCAAGCCGTTAGCCAAAACGGCATCGGGCGGGGAACTGTCGAGAATCATGCTTGCGATAAAAAATGTACTTGCGGACAAGGATGAGATTCCTACCATGATTTTCGATGAGGTTGACAGCGGAGTGAGCGGGAAGGCGGCGCAGAAGATAGGTCTCAAGCTAAAACAGGCAGCCCAAAACCGCCAGATCATATGCGTAACACATTTAGCGCAAATAGCCGCACTGGGTGATACCCACTTTCTTATAGAAAAAACATTCGGATCCGCACAAACCTCCACAGCCGTAAATAAACTCGATTTTGAGGGACGCAAACACGAGGTGGCCCGAATAATGTCCACAGGAACCATAACCGAGCTTATGCTGCAAAACGCAGAAGAAATGCTAACCGCCGCAAACAAATAATTCACCAAATTATTTGTTGTTTCATAGTATAATCATGTGATTATCAATCGGATATTGATCAGAGGGTGGTTATATTATGTGGTTGTATGTAGCGTATGGGTTTATACTCTTTTCCGCTGTTATAGGACTTGCGGAGATAATCGGGTTTATCGAACGCAAATTGATGTGCTGCAAGACCGAACGGGAACTTGTGTCGGTAATACCTCTCAGAGGCAGGGTCGAAAATGTAGAACAGATGCTGCGTGATGCCTTAACCCAGCTAAGATGGCAGGGTTGCAGCAGCACGAAAATCATCGTGATCGATCTTGGTATCGACGATGAAACAAAGGAAATCTGCCGCCTGTTCGCAGACGAATCAGGCTCGGTTAAAATATTACAAAGGAAGGTTTAAAGCACATGAATCCAAAAAAGAGAATAGCATTAGCGGTGCTGGCATTCATACTCGCGCTGGGTATAATCGCACCAATGATACTCAGCCTGTTTAGTCGGTGAGATACCGGACAAGCTAATGCAGAATGGAGAATTAAGAATGCAAAATGAGGAAACGCAACCACGAAAGGCACGAAAAGACACGAAAAGGATCTGTGAGGGGTAATTTTACATAATGATTACATGGAATTTACATGGGGATGGTTGATGATTGATAGTTGACAATGCACAATTAGAAAAAACACCCGCCCTTGCGAGGGCACCCCGATGATAATTGTCAACTGTCCATTGTTCATTGTAAATTGTCAATTGTCCGTCACCCCCGTGCGTACCGCCCTTAATAAACATTTCGTGGTTTTCGTGCATTTCGTGGTTAAGAGAGAATAATTCGTAGTTAAAAAAAGAACAAAAAAATCTATTGCATTTCCGTTACGCATGGGGTATAATGATATTAATAAAGTGCGTTCCGTTTTTGAAGGGTTACGATAATCCAGCCTGCGGCTATGGTTGCAGAGGAAGGAGTGGATTGATATGACTTTTACGGAAACAAACAGAATTATACGAGAAAAGCAGTCAATAAAAATGTCTACTATGACATTGCAAGAAAAGAATGACTATGTTAAAAAAGGTGCGAAACAGATACAAAAGCGGATTGAGGAAATCAGGAAACAAGCCCCGCAAAAAATAAGCGTATAACTAAAAACCCCTGCCTCTCCCTTACAAACTCCCCACAACACATCCCATTTTATCTGGTAATTTTATACTTCCCCAAATTTCCTCTTGACATCCGCTGTCCTATCTGTTATAATTCATGTATAATTTTTTTTACACTTTTTTTGGAGGGATTCATGTGAGAGGTTTGCAGACTGCAGTTTATACTTGGGCTTGGCGTGTTTCTGTGTGTTTCACTGAATCGCGTCCTGTTTGAGGTTTTCGTTTTAACCTATTTGTCTTAAACAGATTACAGCGTGTCGGTGAAATGCAGACACGCTTTTTCTTGCGTAAAATTCTAATGGTACGAGTTCTAATGGTACGAGGTGAAATATTCTATGAAATTAAAAATATGCGGGCTTAAAAGATTGCAGGATGTCGATTATGTAAATCGGGCCGAGGTGGATTATGCGGGGTTTGTGCTAACCCCCCATAGATTGCAGATAGATCTCGAGACAGCCCGTTTGCTCAAGAATGCGCTGGATCCCAAGATAAAGACGGTGGGCGTTTTCATTGACGAATCCTATGCCGATATAAAAAGCATTGCCGAATCAGGGATTATCGATCTCGTTCAGTTCCACGGCAGCTGCGAATATGCTATGCCCTGCCCTGCCATACGAGCCTTTAGAGTGAGGACGAGGTCTGATATAAAACCCACAAACTGCGACTTTGTGCTCTTCGATTCATTCCAAAAAGGTACACGGGGTTCGACCGGAGGGATGTTCGACTGGCGGCATATTGACGGATATAATGACAAGCCGTTTTTTATGGCGGGCGGAATAAATATCTCTAACATAAGAGCGGCTATGAGATTAAATCCCTATGCCATAGACATATCGAGCGGTGTTGAGGAGAATGGGGAAAAATCGCTTAAAAAAATAATGGAGGTTGCTTATGAATGCAAGATTTGGTGAATTTGGCGGGCAGTATGTACCTGAGATTCTGATGAATGCCGTTATAGAACTTGAAAACGCCTATAGCCGCTGCAAGGATGACACAGGCTTTAACGAGCGGTTATCAGAGCTGCTCAGGTGCTATGCGGGACGTCCGTCTTTGCTCTATTATGCCGAGAACATGACGGCAGATTTGGGCGGCGCAAAAATTTATCTCAAGCGGGAGGATCTTAACCATACTGGGTCTCATAAGATCAATAATGTGTTGGGACAGGCGATGATCGCTAAAGAAATGGGGAAAACACGCCTGATAGCCGAGACGGGAGCGGGTCAGCACGGGGTTGCTACCGCAACTGCCGCCGCATTGTTCAAGATGGACTGCGAGATATTCATGGGAAAGGAAGACACAGAGCGGCAGGCGCTGAATGTTAGACGCATGAATCTGTTGGGGGCCAAGGTTCACTGTGTAACATCGGGAACACAGACGCTCAAGGATGCCGTCAACGAGACCATGCGTGAATGGACAAGACGGGTCAGCGATACCCATTATGTGCTGGGATCGGTCATGGGCCCTCACCCATTCCCTACTATGGTTCGGGATTTTCAGAGCGTTATCAGCCGCGAGGCACGTCAGCAGATACTTGAGATCGAGGGAAAACTTCCCCGTGCTGTCATTGCCTGTGTCGGAGGAGGGAGCAATGCTATCGGAGCATTCTATCATTTTATAGAGGATGCCGAGGTAGAGCTTATCGGATGTGAAGCGGCGGGATTGGGTGTCGAAACCCCTCAAAACGCAGCTACTATAGCCAACGGAACTACGGGGATATTCCATGGGATGAAGTCGCTATTTTGTCAGGACGAATACGGTCAGATAACCCCTGTATATTCTATATCGGCAGGTCTTGACTATCCTGGAATAGGGCCGGAACACGCCCGATTGCACCAAACAGGGCGTGCAAAATATGCCGCCGTTACCGATAGCCAAGCGGTAGATGCCTTTGAGTATCTATCGAGAACCGAGGGTATTATTCCGGCCGTTGAATCTGCCCACGCAGTAGCCTATGCCATGGGGACTGCGGGCGGTTATAAAAAGGATGATATAATCATAATAAATCTGTCGGGACGGGGAGACAAGGATGTAGCGAGTATCGCCAGATACAAGGGGGAGGATCTATATGAGTAAATTTATCAGCTTTATCACAGCAGGAGACCCGTCTCTCGAAAAAACACGGGAGTTTATAGATGTATTGGCCGAATACAGCGACATTATTGAGATCGGGATTCCCTTCTCAGACCCTATAGCCGAGGGTGAGGTTATAGAGGCCGCTAACATAAGGGCATTGTCAAACGGAACGACCACCGACAAAATATTCGATATGCTCAAGATGGTAACCTTTGACAGAATGGTCATACTCACATATGCCAATCCCGTCTTTGTATACGGATATGAGCGATTCTTCAGCCGTGCAAGAGAATGTGGTATATACGGCGTTGTCATTCCCGATCTGCCATTTGAAGAGAGGGAGGAGGCGGCGGTTTACGCTAAGAAATACAATATCCATCTAATCAGGCTGATCGCACCAACATCGGCCGAGAGGATACAGACCTTAGCCAAAGATGCCACGGGATTTATCTATCTTGTTTCATCGATGGGGGTAACAGGAATACGCAGCGAATTTGACAAAGGACTTGCAGATATAGTACGCCAGATAAAAGAGGTTACCGACATACCCGTCTGCATAGGGTTCGGAATATCAACACCCGAGCAGGCAAAAAAAATGCGCAGAATATCCGATGGCATAATAGTTGGAAGCGCATTTGTGAAGATCATTGCAGAGCATGGCGGAGAGAGTTCGCCCTATATAAAAAAATATATTAAGGAGATGTGTGAAAATGTATAAAGAAGTATTATCAAAGGTTACAAACCACAAGGAGATGACGGGGGAAGAGATCAGCGGACTTATAGCCGCCATCAACGCAGGAGATGTCAGCGATGTTCAGATAGCGGGCTTTCAGGTGGCGTTGCTGATGAAGGGGGCAACAAAGGATGAGCTTGCTCATTTTGCCAAGGCAATGCGTGAGAACTGTATACCTCTATGCCCGAATGTATCAGAAGAACTTATGGATACCTGCGGAACGGGAGGAGGATTGTCGACATTTAATATATCAACCGCAACATCGATAGTAGCCGCCGCAGGCGGGATTCCCATAGCGAAACACGGGAGCCGATCCCTTGCCAGCCTGTCAGGAAGCGCCGATGTATTGGAGGCTCTGGGGGTTAATATAAACCTCACTCCCGGCAATGTCGAAAGAATGATCGAAGAGATAGGGATTGCGTTCTTGTATGCGCCCTTGTTCCATCCCGTTATGTGCAAGGTTCTTCCCGCAGAGGGCGATCTTGGAATCAAGACCATCTTCTACACCATAATAGGCCCGCTGATAAATCCGGCATTTGCCCCGAGGCACCTCTTGGGTGTCTATAAACCGGAACTTCTCGATACCGTGACCTATGTCGCCAAAGAGGTTGGGTACACAAGCGCCATGTTTGTCCACGGTCTTGACGGTCTTGACGAGATCTCGCTGCTGGGTAAAACCCGTATCAACCACCTCAGCAACGGCCAGGTCAAAACATATGAGATAGCGCCCGAAGATTTCGGGCTGAGCAGATGCAAATTAGAGGATATAAAGTCCAACACTCCCGATGATAACGCAGCTGTGATTACAGGCGTGTTCGACGGCAGTATCGGCGACAGCGGCAAGGATGCGATTCTTCTCAACGCCGCAGGAGCGTTGGTGGTAGGCGGCAAGGCGGACGACTTTAAGCAGGGAGTGTCGTTAGCCCGTGAGATAATCGACAGCGGCGCCGCTAAAAGAAAACTAAACGAATTGAAGGAAATGTCAAATGCTTTCTGATTCTAACCATTCAAAGATACTTTCCGATTCTATTATACCTAAGGTTATTATTGATTTTAAGCCTGTGTCACCCAAACACGGCGATCTGTTCAAGGGGAGAGATCCCCTTGAGGCGGCTCGCTATCTCGAAAAAAGGGGGGTTATGGGTCTGTCTGTCGTTACGGAGAGCAAGCACTTCGGCGGTTCGCTTGACCTGCTGCGATCTATAGCAAATGCGGTCAGCATACCCGTCCTGCGAAAGGATTTCATCAAGACCGAGGATGATCTGTACCAAACCCTCGATTGCGGCGCTAAAGGCGTTCTGCTGATATGTGCAACCACTAATAACATAGCGGCGCTCCACGACAAGGCTCTGTCTATCGGTCTAAAGCCATTGGTAGAGGTGCATACCCCGCAGGAGATGGAGTTAGCCAAGAAGATAGGCGCAAAAATAATCGGAATCAACAACAAAGACATAACTGTCTTGGAAAAAGACAGCGGCGGGGTCGATCTAACCCTCGATCTGATAAAACTCGCCCCCAAGGATGCCTTTATCATAAGCGAAAGCGGCATATCCACCGCTCGTGATGCAGAAAAACTGCTGCAGGCAGGAGCAAACGCAGTCCTGATAGGAACTGCGTTTTGGAACGGGGGTATCCTACCCCTTATCACGCCTGAGTAGAACCGCACAGACCGCCGCTGTCAGAGGCAGGGTGAGCAGAATACCCAGACTGCCGATAAGCGCCTGAAGAAACTCGACAATGACAGATTCTCTGTTGAAAAGCTCGGTGAAATTTCCGGAGTATACAATAAGCAGGAGTATCACCGTCAGCGAACTGCCGATATAGGCAAGCACAAGGGTATTAGCCATAGATCCCATTATATCCCTGCCTATGCTTATCCCTGATCTAAAATGAATAGCAGGGCAAAGGCTATAACGCCTAAATATATAAACAGATCATTTTTATTTATCTTTATCTTCATACAATCGTCTTGTCTAAATACAGATAGGACGGCATGACCCCTTCTTCAAATGAGGGGGCGTTTCCTTTTACGAGAGGACGGAGGTATTCCGCCATCTCATCGCTGACATCGCATCCGTCTATAATCCACTCGGCAGGGATGGTCTTCTCAAGATTTGCGCACATTTCTATGGGAACGGAGCCGAAATTAACAAGATAGGGACTGTTTGACACACGCTCGAGTGTCATCATAACGCCTGTCTGTCCGCTCAGTGCGGCAATGACGGCCTCCTCGCCGATGCGGAGAGCTTCCGATATATCGGTTGCCGAGGTATAGTGTCCAGCCGCTCGCTGGAGTACCGAGAACTCGATACTGCGAACCTTGCACCCAAGCCTGTCCTTTATGAGGCTCTCTAAATATCTGCCCGCTCCTGCTAAAGCCGCATGACCGAATCCGTCTACACTCGCCCCTGATGCACTGAGATATGCGCCGTCTTTATCCTTGATCCCCTCTGAAACGGCGACAATCAGCAGCTGTTTCTTCTTTGAGTATTCGGATACTCTCTTGATAAAATCATCAGGATCAAACGGGGTTTCGGGTAGATATATCAACTGCGGAGATCCGCATCCCGTGTCACGCGCTAAGACCGATGCCGCCGTGAGCCATCCTGCGTTTCTGCCCATGACCTCGGCTACAATAACGCTGAACATATCGTACACACTCGAATCGAGGGCAAGTTCGGCAATAGAACCCGATATATATTTAGCGGCCGAACCGAATCCCGGGGTATGGTCGGTACAGGGCAGGTCGTTGTCGATGGTTTTTGGTACGCCAACACAGCGGATGTCCTCACCCTTTTGCTTAAAAAAGGCAGACAACTGTTTCACGGTATCCATAGAATCGTTCCCGCCGATGTAGAAGAAATATCCTATGCCGTAATCCTTGAATATGCGTAGTATCTCATCATAGGTTTGGTGGGGAGGAGCGGGCATTTTGTAGCGGCATGACCCAAGCGCCATAGCGGGTGTAGCGGCAAGACGGTCATAGTCTTCTGCGGATTTTATGCTGCTTCTGAGATTTATAATACGCCGCCCGATAAGACCCTCTATGCCGTTGAGCGCCCCGTAAATCTCGCCGATCTCGCCGCTCCTCATGGCCTGCCGAACCACTCCGGCAAGGCTGGCGTTGATGGCGGCGGTCGGTCCGCCGCTCTGTCCTATAATAATATTCTTCATGTATATGCAACCTCTTTTCGTTTTTATATGATGTTTTATATCATACACCATCACTGTGTGTATGTCAATACAGATACAGGAAAAACACCCGCCGCTGCGGCGGCGCCCTCGTTACGAAAGCGGGCAGGGGCTTGACATGTAGCTTAATGTT
>WRME01000053.1 GCA_009777275.1 Oscillospiraceae bacterium | reverse complement strand
TAATTTCTAATTCCCCTCTGGGGAGGGGTGGCAAACACTCGCAACAAAGTTGCGATAGTGTTTGACGGGGTGGTCTGCTACATTGTCAATTCTCCCCCATCAACCTTACCATTACCGCTTTTTGTGCATGGAGCCTGTTTTCGGCTTCATCGAATATTACGTTAGCGTGATTCTCGAAGATCTCCTCGGTTATTTCCTCTCCCCTGTGGGCGGGCAGGCAATGCAGCACTATTGCATCTTTGGCCGCAACGCTCATAATATCAGAGTTTATCTGATACCCCGCAAAGACCTTCATGCGGGCCTGCGCCTCTTTCTCCTGCCCCATCGATGCCCAAACATCGGTGACAAGAACATCGGCGTCCTTTGCGGCTTTTAACACATCATCGGTATAGCTGAACCTACCGCTGTTTTTAGCAAAATCCATGACGGCAGAATCGGGTTTGTGCATAGGCGGAGTTGCAACCGATACGGTCATTCCGACCTTTATGCCTCCTACGATCAATGAGTTTGCCATATTGTTACCATCGCCTATGTAGCAGAGTTTTAACCCCTCAAGGCGCTTTTTATATTCTCGTATGGTCTGAAAATCCGCCAGCACCTGACAGGGATGGGCAAAATCGGTAAGGCCGTTTATGACGGGAACACTGCCGAATTTCGCTAAATCCTCCACCGTCTGCTGAGCAAATGTGCGTATCATAATCCCATCTACATAGCGGGACATTACTCTGGCGGTGTCGCAAATCGGCTCACCCCGTCCTATCTGAAGGTCATTCGAGCTGAGGAAGAGCGCATGACCTCCAAGCTGGTACATACCCGTTTCAAAAGAAACTCTTGTGCGGGTTGAGGATTTTTCAAATATCATTCCCAGTGTTTTTCCTGCAAGGAGCTTGTGTTCCTCACCCTTTTTCTGCTTAGCCTTGAGCCGATCGGCAAGCTCTAATATCGATAAAATATCATCCTTGCTTATATCCGATAGTTTTAACAAATGTTTCATACTCAGTCTCCTCCCCATGCTATGGCGCTGTAATCGCCTTGACCTGCTTCTATCGTGATTCTTATCTCATCCAAAGACGGAACAACCTCTCCCATCTCCTGCTTAAACTGTAGTATCTCACCGTTTTTGCAGAGTTCGAGTTTTCCTACATCTGAGGATATATCTATAGACAGTTCTTCTCTCTCAAATTCGCCCTCTATACCGCCGACATAGTAGACAAGATTGCAGAGCGGAATCTCAGGGTCAAAGAGAGCCGACATTACACTGCCTGAAGAGACGACTGAGCGTGCGATATTTTTAGCCGTCTGCTCGTTATATGCGTTTTTGACCACACATTCCACCAGCTTTGAGCATCCGTATGAGTTTTTGACAAGCTGCTTTGACAGATTCAGCATTGTGATATAGAGCGCATTCACAAACATATCATAGTCATCACCGCGCTGGTTGATTATCTTGTTCTCTGCGGCTCCGGACGACATTATGAATACCATGTCGTTCACGGTAGGAGACATTCCTATCATCTCAAAGGTTCGGCTCCCGGCATATCTCAGCGCCGCATTCAAGAACGGCTTGGATATATTCACATCGGTGGTAAGTATCATAAGATTTCCCGCAAAATCGTGCTGTCGGATGTTGCCTCCCGTTACCATGCCTCCGATAACGCAGTGCGATTTCTTTATGTCGAATTTTACCGCATACTGATTCTTTTGGTTGCTGTCCCGCCGCAAAACGCTTGCCGCAGCATCGTTGCCTGTTTTGGACAACCCTAATACCAATCTTCTTGTACTGCCGACTATCCTATCGGCATCAATGGGTTTGCCTATAATCCCAGTGCTTGCAAGACCTATGCCCGTCTGCTCTGCCCCCAACGCAGAGGTGATGCGGGTAATAATATAGTTAGCGGCATTCATATCCTCATCAGGGATGTAGCAGTTGGCGTTCTTACCCGTGATTATAATAGCTTTCATGGATTTGCGGCGGGCTAACAAGCGGGTCGCTTTGAGGGATGCGCCGTTGAACTTGCTGCGTGTCGCAACCATCGCAGCTTTGCAGGCTTTTTCGCCTGCCACTATCGCTAAATCAGGCGATGTGCTATCACCGCCATCACAGCAAACAGCGTTTGCCCCGAAACCTTGTGCCGCACAAACACCGCCTGATGTGTATATTATATTATCGAGAATAGATATACTAATCAACTCCTTTTATGCTGTCACACCTCTATCATTTTTCCTACGCCTATTCGGGGGGCAACGGTTATTTGGTAATCCTGTTCTATTCTGAGTCCGTTTTTATGTAAGGCTGATACCGTTTCTGCCAGGGCTGTTTCGGGTCGGTTGTTTTCTTTTGACAGATGAGCCAGTACAAACTTGGATGTTCCATTTTTAGCCAAGCGGGTGATTTCTTTCGCACACCCCGGATTGGACAGATGCCCGACATCGGAGCAAACCCGCCGCTTGAGGGCCGGATGGTAACTTCCGCAGGCAAGCATCTCTTCGTCATAGTTGGACTCAAGCATTACAATATCGCATCCATCGAGATTCTCTTGCACTACCTGCGAAACATATCCTAAATCGGTACAAACAGCGGTCTTTTTGCCCGACTGTGTTGTGATTGTTATTCCCAAACTCTCTGCGCTATCGTGTGAGGTATGGAATACACCTACCTCCATTTGATCGATAGATATAGTCTTTTTGTCAATCTCATAGAGCTGTGTTTTGGCGGAGATTGCGTCCTTTTGGATAAGGGCGTTCAGAGTACCCTCGGATCCGAACACGGGGACGGAGTATCTTTCGGTAAAATTCCGCAATCCGCTGATGTGGTCGGTATGTTCGTGTGTTACAAAAACCGCCTTTATACCCTGCGGATCGACAGACACAAGCCCAAGCTGAGCATGAAGTCTCCGCATACTGAGTCCGGTGTCTATTAGTATTCCGGAGCTTCCGTTTCCGAAATAGCAGCAGTTTCCGCTTGAGGAACTGCATAGTGTATATAGAAAGTGAGCCATCTTTTTACAACGCCTTTTTTATTGCTTCTTCAGGGACATGAATCTTTTTTATATCGGCTCCGAGACTACGCAGTTTTACCACAATGTCCTCATACCCTCGCTCGATATGATATATATCCTCTATCTCGGTCACACCCTGTGCGGCAAGACCCGCTATTACAAGAGCGGCTCCCGCTCTGAGGTCTGTAGCCTTTACCGGAGCCCCTTTTAAAGAGCCTTTTCCCTCTACAACGGCAACCTTGCCGTCTACAGAAATATCTGCGCCCATCCGTCTGAGTTCGTCTACATATTTGAATCGGTTATCCCAAACATTGTCGGTAATCATGCTGGTTCCCTCTGCAAGGGTCAGCAGTGCGGTCATCTGCGGCTGCATATCGGTCGGGAATCCCGGATGCGGCATGGTCTTGATGCTGGTTTTGGTTATATTGCCCTGCGATCTCACCCTGAGGCTTTCGTCAAATACCTCTATATCGGCTCCGATCTTCTCGAGCTTGAATGTCAGCACCTCCAGATGCTTGGGTATGACGTTTTTTATAACGACATCGCCGCCTGTTGCGGCTGTTGCAACCATATATGTTCCGCTTTCTATCTGGTCGGGTATAATAGAATAGGTTGCTCCTCCAAGACTGTCAACCCCATGAATCTTGATAACATCGGTACCCGCTCCGAAAACATCGGCTCCTATTGAGTTGAGGAAGTTTGCCAAGTCTACCACATGGGGTTCTTTGGCGGCATTTTCTATGATGGTCAGGCCCTTTGCCTTGACAGCGGCAAGCATTACATTAATGGTCGCCCCTACCGAAACTGTATCAAAATAAATCTGCGTTCCCATCAACTCGTTTGCCTTGACATGGATGAATCCATCGTCGATAGAATCCTCGGCTCCAAGACTGCGGAAACCCTTGAGGTGCTGGTCGATAGGACGAACTCCTAAGTCGCACCCTCCCGGCATGGGAACTGCCGCCTGTTTATGCTTTGCCAGCAATGCTCCCAAAAAATAGTAGGAAGCCCGCATTTTTTTTGCAAGCTCGTAAGGAACATACGGATTTGTTATGCGAGTGGGATCAATCTCTATCGAGGATTTGTTTATCGTCCTGATCTTGGCGCCCATGATAGACAGCACCTCCAGCAAAACACTCACATCGCTTATGTTGGGAAGATTCTCGATAACACAGGGCGCTTCGGCCAAAATCGCAGCAGGAAGTATCGCTACGGCGGCATTTTTCGCCCCGCTTATCGTAACCTCTCCGGAGAGCCTCCGTCCTCCGTTTATAACATATTTGTCCAAATATATACGCTCCTTTGTTTTTGAAAATTCTTGCCCTCTCAGTCGGCGATAACCACGAAAAAACACCCGCCGCTGCAATAACCACGGACGAACGAAGTTCGCCCCTACAGACCACCCCGTAATTTGCGATAACCACGAAAAAACACCCGCCGCTGCGGCGGCACCCTGACGACAATTAACAGTTGACAATGTACAATTGACAATTATTTGTAATTTAAAGCCCCCCGTAACTGTCCATTGTCAATTGTCAACCGTCAATTGCAGCAGACCACCCCGTCAAACACTATCGCAACTTTGTTGCGAGTGTTTGCCACCCCTCCTCAGAGGGGAATGATGCCAATTGACAATTTACAATGAACAATTGACAGTTACGGGGGATTAAAATCCAACTCTGCTTTTACCAATAAATCTATATTTACAATAATTGTTAATTGTCAACTGTTAATTGTCAATTGCCATCGGGGTGCCGCAGCGGCGGCGGGTGTTTTTCCCCGAAGGAATACGGAAATTTTAGTTCGCAAGCCCCATTCCCCTCTGGGGAGGGGTGCCGCCGCAGCGGCGGGGTGGTCTGTAGGGATGACCGCCCTCGGTCATCCGTGGTAACCGCAGCGGCAGAGAGGGCGACATTTTTATTTTTGACAATACAAATGTAATAAATTCAGGGGTTCTTCGGAAATTTCCGAGGAGGTCTGATCTAATAATTTACAATTCGTATACTTTCGATAACAACATCGTTTACGGGTGTGGTTTCTTCTATATCGGGATGGTCGGGCATCAAACTTATAACCTCTACCTTTGCGATTTTGTTCAATACATCCATTCCCTCAAACACCTGCCCGAAAATGGTATGCTGTCTGTCGAGTGTCGGAGTACCGCCGAATTGGGCGTATCTGTCACGGACATGGGCGGGGAAGATATAGTCTATCCCTGCATCTTTAAACATATTTTCATATTTTTCAAAAGACGCATTGTTGTAGTCTCTCTTATTCATGGCCGACAGATCTGTATGAACTATAGCAAACTCGCTGAACTGCCGATTGGTCTGATCCTTTATCATGGTCAAGGCCCCTGCGTAATGATGGAGTTTGTCGGATACCTCCGGATAGGCTCCGTTTGTGAATATGCTCCTTTTCTCCTCACCGTCACGAGGTCTTCCGCCGTGTATTATAAAGTTTTCAAAGACACGGTGGAATTTTGTACCGTCATAATATCCGTCCTTGGCAAGCTCTGTAAAATTCTGAACGGCATACTCTGCTTCGGACGGGAAGAAGCGTACCTTTATATCACCGAATCCGCCTACTGTTATTACAGCAATCTCTTCGCCCGATTGAGGCAGGGCAAACTGGTCTATGTCATACTCGGACGGAGCGGGTTCTCTCTTGCATCCCGCCAAAATCGCAGTAACCATAACAAGGCAGAGTGCTAATGATAATATTTTCATATCAATATGCAACTCCTTGGGCTATCATGGCTTCTGCAACCTTGTTAAAGCCGGCTATGTTGGCCCCTACTACAAGGTTGCCGTCCATGCCGTATTTTTTAGAGGCGGCATAGGAGCTGTCGAATATGCCTTTCATTATTCCCTGCAGCTTTTGGTCAACCTCTTCAAATGACCAGCTGTATCTCATAGAGTTTTGCGACATCTCGAGACCTGAGGTTGCCACGCCGCCTGCGTTGGCGGCCTTTGCAGGCCCGAACAGCACACCCGCATTTAAGAACTCTTCAACGGCATCGGGGGTGCAGGGCATATTAGCGCCCTCTGCAACGGCGATAACGCCGTTTTTGATAAGGGTTTTTGCATCATTGCCGTCAAGCTCGTTCTGTGTAGCGCATGGCAGAGCTATATCGCAGGGGATTGACCAGATACCTCGGCACCCTTCTGTATATACGGCTCCGTCAACTCTCTTGGCATATTCTGATATTCTTCCCCGTTCTACCTCTTTTATCTGCTTGACAACATCGAGATCGATACCGTTTTTATCATATATATAACCCTGCGAATCGGACAGTGCCACAACCTTGCTCTTAAACTCAAATGCCTTTTGTGCGGCATAGATAGCGACATTTCCCGATCCCGATATGACCACAGTCTTACCCTCGAATGAGGTGTTTTTCATCTGTGTGAGCATTTCCCGGGTAAAGTAACAGGTTCCGAATCCTGTTGCTTCCTTTCGGGCAAGTGAGCCTCCGTAGGTCAGTCCCTTTCCGGTAAGAACTCCGGTAAACTCGTTGCACAGCCGCTTGTATTGACCGAACATATATCCTATCTCACGGGCTCCAACGCCTATGTCACCGGCAGGAACGTCTGTATTAGGCCCTATATGCTTTGATAGTTCGGTCATAAAGCTTTGACAGAATCTCATTATCTCGTTGTCGGATTTTCCTTTGGGGTCAAAGTCGCTTCCGCCCTTTCCTCCGCCCATCGGCAGGGTTGTGAGGCTGTTCTTGAATATCTGCTCGAATCCCAAGAACTTTATAACCGATCCGTTGACGGTGGGATGGAATCGGCATCCGCCCTTATATGGCCCAAGCGCCGAGTTAAACTGCGCCCTGAATCCTCTGTTGACATTGACCTTTCCCTTGTCGTCAACCCAGGACACCCTGAACTGGATAAAACGCTCAGGCTCGACCATTCTGTCGATAACCCCTGTATCTATTATATGCGGGTCACGCTCTACCACAGGCTCGAGAGACTCCAGTACCTCTCTTACAGCCTGTAAAAACTCAGGTTCGCCCTGATTGCGCGCCGATACACTGTTGTAAACACCCTGTAAATAACTACTTTTGAATGACATATTTTCACTCTCCTATTCTATTATTATCCGTTTGTGATAAGTCTTACCTTGATAACACCGCTGATTGCGGCAATCTTGTCTACAAATTTTTCAGCGCTGCCGCTGGAAAAATCGATTATAGTATACGAATTGTCGCCTTTTGAGCGGTTGACCATATCCTCTATGTTGGTTCCTGCATCCCCCATAATTGTAGTAAACTGTGAAATCATAGCCGCTACATTCTTATGGAATATGCAGAGACGGGAGTTGCCCGAAAAGGGCAGAGAGGCATTGGGGAAGTTGACTGAATTTGTGATGTTTCCGTTTTCGAGATAGTCTATCAGCTGCAACGCACCCATCTTAGCACAGTTGTCCTCGGATTCGGGTGTAGATGCTCCCAAGTGAGGTATGTTGATAACCCCCTTCTGTCCGATAAGATCATCGTTGGGGAAGTCAAGCACATATGCCGACAGCTTTCCGCTGTCGAGAGCGGCCGCTATGTCGGCCGATACTGCAAGTTCACGGCGGGCAAAGTTGAGCAGACGCGCTCCATGCTTCATCATTGCGATGGTGTCGGCGTTTATCATGCCCTTTGTTTCAGCGTTATACGGCAGATTGAGCGAAATATAGTCACAGTTTTCATAGATCTCTTTGAGTGTACCTGCATGAACGACCGATGCAGAGAGTCCCCATGCGGCATTGACCGAGATAAAGGGATCATATCCGTATACCGTCATACCGAGATTCTTGGCGGCGTTTGCAACCAGCACTCCGATAGCTCCAAGCCCGATTACACCCAGCTTTTTACCGTAGATCTCAGGCCCGACAAAGGCTCCCTTGCCTTTCTCGACCAACTCAGGCACCTGATCGCCTTTACCCTTGAGGGTGTTGACCCACTCTATAGCCTCCGGTATCTTTCTCGATGAAATGAGCAGACCCAGAATGGTCAGCTCTTTAACGGCGTTTGCATTTGCGCCGGGGGTGTTGAATACCACCACACCCTGCGATGCGTATTTGTCAGACGGGATGTTGTTTGTTCCCGCTCCTGCACGGACAACCGCCTTGACCGATGGGTCAAGCTCCATATCGTGCATAGATGCGCTCCGCACCATGATGGCATCGGGGCTTTCGCACTCACCGCTCACGGTGTATCTGCTCTTGTCAAACAGATCTGTTCCCACCGGGGAAATCTTGTTTAGTGTTTTAATCTTATACATAATCTTTCTCCTTATAATAATAATTAGTTGCTCTTCTCGAACTCCTTCATAAACTCTACTAACGCCTTAACGCCGTCTATCGGCATGGCGTTGTAGATGGATGCTCTCATTCCGCCTACAGAGCGGTGTCCGCCCAGGTTTACAAACCCCTGCTTTACTCCCTCTGCTATAAACTTTTTATCGAGATCCTCTCTGCCTGTAACAAAGGGTATGTTCATAAGCGAGCGGAAAGGCCTTTGCACGGTGGCGCTGAACATAGCCGAATTATCGAGATAGTCATATAGGATTGCGGCTTTCTTTTGATTATACTCCTTCATCTTTTCAAGTCCGCCCATTTCGTTTTCTATCCAATCAAGCACAAGACTGTGCATATAGATAGAATATGTCGGCGGGGTGTTGTACATAGACTGATTGTCGGCATGGGTTTTGTAGTTAAACATAGTCGGGGTTCCCTCACGCGCATTGCCGATGAGATCCTCTCGTATGATAACCACCGTAAGACCGGCAGGGCCCATGTTCTTCTGCGCGCCTGCGTATATAACCCCGTATTTCGACACATCAATAGGCTCGGACAGTATGCAGGAACTCATATCCGATACTATGGGAATATCTCCAACATCGGGGAGTTTGTCGAATCTTGTGCCGAAGATGGTGTTGTTAGAACAGATGTGGAAATAGTCTGCGTCCTTGTCAAATTTTTCTACATCGGGGATATATGAAAAGGTCTTATCCTTAGAGGAGGCAACCGCAGTCGCCGTCCCGAAACGTGACCCTTCTTCAAAAGCCTTTTGCGCCCACTGTCCTGTTATCATGTAGTCAGCCTTTCCAGAACGCATCAAATTAAGGGGAACCATCGCAAACTGTGACGATGCTCCTCCTTGCAGGAATAGTATCTTATAGTTGTCGGGTACCGACATTATTTTACGCAGGCTCTTCTCGCACCCGAATATGATTGCCTCATACGCCTTTGACCTATGCGACATCTCCATAACCGATTGCCCTGTGTCTTGATACTCGGTCAGTTCCGCTGCCGCTCTCCCCAGTACACTTTCCGGTAATACCGCCGGACCTGCGCTAAAATTGTAAACTCTGCTCATATAAAATACCTCCAAAATAAATTCATCTTAAATAGTATCATTATATCAGCAAAATGTCAAATCAAATGAATATAAAGCAGTGTACAAATTTTCCGACAGTCACGGGTTTTTTTGTGTATATTGATAGGCCTCCTCGAAAACTTCTGCATGAGCAGATTTACGAGATGATTTTTTCGATTTGCAAGAAACAAGACCGCAGGAATGCTTTGTGCCTTACAAGGTTTTGTGACGCAGCAAATAGGAAAAATAGCCGGAAAGATGCCATGCACGAAGTTTTCGAGGAGGCCCCTAATACTCCCCGAAAGTATATTGGTTTCGTCCGTTTTGCTTGGATGTATAGAGCATTTCGTCCGCTTTTTTCATATAATCGTCACTCCTGCGTGTGTGACGTGCCTTGCCTGTTATGCTTCCGATCGAAACTGTCACATGTTCGGCAACCTCGCTGCTTTGATGCGGAATCTTGAGATCGCTTATGCTGGTGATTATTTTCTCGGCTACTGTATACATTCCGTTTTTGTCGGTATTGGGCAGAACAACGACAAACTCGTCCCCGCCGTACCGCGCTACAAAATCTCCGCTTCTCGTCGTATCTGCGGCAAGTGTCTCGGCAACGATCTTCAGGCACTTGTCTCCCTTTACATGACCGTATGTGTCGTTGTACTGTTTAAAGAAATCTATATCCACAATCATCAGGCTGAGCATACCGTCCGAGCGGGAGAGGAATTTTATCAGACGATCCAGCTCCTCATACAGATAGCGTCTGTTGTGAATGCCGGTAAGAGCGTCATAATAGACCTCATCGGCCTTTTGCTCAAGTTCCTTTTGTGACCTGAATATTTCTCCGACTATATATCTGCCGAAGAGATATATAAGTCCGTTTAGCATGACCACACCGGAGTAGTGATATAGGTCGGTTAATATCTTAGCAAAGTCGAAAAAGAAGATACAGAAAAGAAGACCCAGGCTGTTAAATATCGCCGTTACGGCAAGTCCTAAGTTATCCGCATACAACAGGCTCAGGAGGGTACAGCCGACAAGGGCGATGTAGATCATCTGATCGCCGCCGGTGAGAACAGACCCTATCAGCTCAAGCAGACTGAGCGAACCGGGGATTATCCAGGATAGCTGCTTTCTGGTCAGTTTGTTTGTGCAGATCAAGACCACGGTAATGCCTACCATCGCAAGGTGTATACACCCGCGCGGCATCCAATACACGCTATCGACAAAGCCTAAGAAAAACAACTGCTTGACAATCACATACACTATTACGGTTATCAATGTGATTTTCTTGGCATTTGTAAAGATATGGTCACTGCTAATCTTTTTCAACATAACCCCTCCGCTCCAACATTATACAACATAAATTTGAAATATGCAACTATGAAAATTAAAAAAGGCAAATCGCCCCTACACGCCGCAATAATCACGGGCGGCAGGTTGCCGCCCCTACCGCAAATTGTGGGATTACACATAGGGCGGTATGCACGGGGGTGCATACCCTACTATAATTTCAATCCCCCGTAACTGTACATTGTTCATTGTAAATTGTCAATTGTAGTAGACCACCCCGTCAAACACTATCGCAACTTTGTTGCGAGTGTTTGCCACCCCTCCCCAGAGGGGAATTGGAAATTATAGTAT
>WRME01000052.1 GCA_009777275.1 Oscillospiraceae bacterium | reverse complement strand
GAGGCAAGGACCCCCACAGAATTTGTAGGGGACCCTCTTGGCTCCCCCTTGGGGAGGGCTGTCGGCGGCAACGCCGACGGAGGGGGCGGGCAGGGGCGATCGTCCGTAACTGTCCGTTGTCAATTGTCAACTGTCAATTGTCCGTCAGTTCTATTTATACGCAGTTTTTAATATATTATTGTTAAGGGATGTCCTTATAATAATAAAAAGGCTGTGCTGACAATGGAATTTGATAATATCACAAGCGGTACCCCGAGCGACACCCAGCCGGGTGCGGTTGCAGGAATATTTACCACACAATGTATCGCAGTTGTAACTGCGGCAATAGTAATAATGGTATCATCGTTGTTTATAGAGGGCGGGTTCGGTAGTTTTAGGGCGGCGTGGAAAGAGATATATGCCCAAAGTCCCGGCATTACCGAAATTGCAAATCTGCTATGGAGCAGGATAGAGGGGTTAGCAGGCGGCAACGAGAATGAGAACGGCAATGAGAACGAAAATGAGAATGAGAACGGGAACGGGAATGAGAATGAAAACGAGAACGAGAACCAAGACCCTGAACAGTCTTTGCCTGAGAATCAGTCGCTTATTCTTCCTCTTGTCGGTTTGGTCAGTTCGGATTTCGGCCAAAGAATAAATCCCTTGAGCGGCAGTGACGACTTAGAGTTTCACAACGGCATTGATATAGCGGCCGAATACGGCGCCGAGATTATAGCGGCGGGATCGGGTACCGTGATCAAGACCGATCACGACGACAGCCTCGGCAACTATGTTATGATAGACCACGGCGGCGGATTGGTAACGCTGTACGGTCATTGCAGCGAGATATTAGCGGCGGAGGGCGGGGCCGTAACCCAAGGGCAGGTTATTGCGGCGGTCGGAAGCACGGGACACTCAACCGGGCCGCATCTCCACTTTGAGGCAAGGCAGGACGGAGTTCAGATAAATCCACGTCAAATTTTCGGAATTGATACAGATCAGCGGATATGATAGTTATTGAGATCCATAATATAAGAATACGGCTGACATTTTTGTTCTTTGCACTAATCGCCGTGTTTTTGCTGTTTGATAGTCACGGTATCGCCCTTACCGTTGTGGCGGCGGCATTTGCACACGAGACCGCCCACGGTCTTGCGTTTGCGTTAGTCGGAAGCAGACCTGAAGAGATTTCGCTGGAGTTTTCCGGGATCCGCATGATAGGCGGCAGGAGGATACTCTCTCTTGGCAGAGAGTATTTTGTGCTTGCCGCAGGAAGCGGAGTAAATATCATAACAGCGGTATTTATGTACCTGTGCGGCTACGAGAGAGCGGCCATGCTTAACATGATGACGGGGCTGTTCAATCTCCTGCCCATGTCTTCGCTGGACGGCGGCAAGATGCTGACTTTGGCGCTCGAGAGCCGCTTTTCGCAATACACGGCAAGAATCGCCGTCAAGATCATATCCTACGCACTGCTCATTCCGGTCTTGGCAGGCGGGATATATCTTGCTTTTGGGAGAAATCTTACATTGCTTGCAACGGGAATATATATGACCATTAATAATGCAGAGTGAAGAATGCAGAATGGAGAGATAACATGAAAAACATACAAGATTTTTTAGACAGCAACCTGCTGTCGGTTCAAAAGCCCTCACGATATATAGGAGGAGAGCGGGGCAGTATTGTCAAGGACAAGCGGTCTGTATCGCTGCGGTTTGCCTTCTGTTTTCCCGATATATACGAGGTGGGTATGTCTCATCTTGGCATCAAGATACTGTATGATCTGCTCAATGCTCAGGATTACATATGGTGCGAACGGGTCTTCGCTCCGTGGGAGGATTTTGAGCAGCGGCTGACTGCCGAGAACATACCGCTCTATGCGCTTGAGAGCCTTGACCCTCTCTGCGAGTTTGATATAATCGGATTCACTCTGCAATACGAAATGAGTTACACAACCCTGCTGAGTATGTTGTCGCTGGGTGGAATTCCGCTGTTATCGGAGCAGCGGGAGGGTCTTGCCAACCTTGTTATCTGCGGAGGTCCCTGTGTATGCAACCCTGAACCTATGGCGGATTTTGTTGACATATTCGTTGTGGGAGAGGGTGAAGAGGTAACACTTGAGCTAACCGAACTCTATAGAGAGGCAAAGGAGAAAAACCTCTCTAAATCAGAGTTTTTGCGGGGTGCCGCCAAAATACAGGGCGTATATGTACCGAGCCTGTATAACGTACAGTATAATCAGGACGGGACGATTGCCGGCATCACGGTGCAGGATGGTCTCCCCGCAAAGATCACCAAGCGCTATATCAAGGATCTGGATAAGGCATGGTTCCCCAAGACATTTATTGTTCCGAATCTTCAGGTAATACATGACAGGGCTATTATCGAGATGACCCGCGGCTGTATTCGGGGATGCCGATTCTGTCAAGCGGGATATATCTACAGACCATATCGGGAGAAGACCCCGCAAACCCTCTGTGATCAGGCAAAAAGCCTATGCGATACCACAGGCTATGAAGAAATATCGCTAAGCTCGTTGAGTGCGAGTGATTATTCAGGGATAAATCAGCTACTGAGCGATCTGCTCGACTATACCGAGAAGAACAAGATCAATCTATCGCTGCCGTCGCTGCGTATCGACAACTTCCCGCCGGAGCTGCTCGAAAAGATCAGCAGAGTTCGGAAAAGCGGACTCACCTTTGCTCCCGAAGCGGGAACGGCAAGAATGAGGGATATTATAAAAAAGAAGATAACCGAAGAAGAGATAATAACATCATGCAGAACGGCCTTTGACGGCGGACAGTCGGGGGTAAAGCTATACTTCATGCTCTCCCTGCCGGGTGAGACGATGGAGGACATAGAAGCGATTCCAAAGCTGGCTAAAGAAATAGCGGGACTGTCGCAAAAGCGGGTCAACATAACGGTAAGCGTGTCTGTGTTCGTTCCAAAGCCGCACACCCCCTTTGAACGTGAGGCACAGGATTCGCTCGAAACCCTGATAGAAAAACAGACCCTGCTTACCAACTCATACAAATCAGGCAAGGTCAAGATAAACTATCACGATCCGAGGCAGAGCATTATAGAAGCAGTTCTTGCACGAGGCGATCGGAGATTAGGGCAGGTTATAGCAGATGTCTTCCACGCAGGCGGCAGGCTCGAGAGCTGGAGCGAATATTTCAGTTACGACAAATGGCAGAACTCCCTTGCAAAGCACAATCTCGATGCCTCTTTCTACGCATCGAGAAAACGCCCGCAAGAAGAAATCCTGCCATGGGAACATATAGATATGAGGGGTTGACGGACAATTAACAGTTGACAATGTACAATTGACAATTATTCGCAACCACGAAATACACAAAAATCACGAAATGTTTGACAACTCTATTGACAATCCATAAAAATTATGGCATAATATTATATGTATCCTATTTATCATTTTGGGAGGTTTTTGCTATGGTAAAAACAATGCGTATCAACAAGTGGGGGGATGCCCTCGGAATAAGGTTTCCAAGCGAAATTGTTAAAGAAATTTCACTAAAAGAAAAATCATATGTAGAAATACGCACTAACGGCGATGAAATCATTATCAAACGCACACCGGAACTTCTTTCACTTGAAGAACTAATTACAAAATGTGCAGATTGGGACGGAAACCCTCCCGAAAGTTACGATTGGGGCGAACCGCAAGGGAGGGAAATTTTTTGAGTAATAGAAATCTAAAGCAGGGAGACATCATTAAAACCAATTTTTCACCGCACGCAGGACACGAACAGGGCGGGTACCGTCCTGCCGTTGTTGTGAGTTGTAAGGTGTTTAATAAAACCACACAAATGCCGGTGGTGTGTCCCGTAACAAACACACTGCGTCCATTCCCATTTCATGTTACGCTCGATAACAGAACCGCCACAACAGGAACAGTAATGTGCGAGCAAGTGAAAACACTTGATATTGACGATAGGGGATATACTGTTATTGAAGAAATTCCAACCGACCTGCTTCGTAAAATATTGAATATTCTCCAACGAACATTCGTTTATGACGAGCAGAACTAAGAATCGTTCCTCACTCCGTTCTCAACGCGACAACGGGGTCTTTTTTGGCGGCGATTTTGGATGGGATCAGTCCTGCTATGAGGGTTAGACCCATGCTGAGAACCACAAGCAGCAATGCGCCCAGCGGCGGCAATGCCGCAACACCTGTAACACCCGACACGGCATTGATTATAATATTAGCGGGGATTATCAGCAGTCCGGTAATGAGTATGCCCAGCGAACCCGATACAAATCCGATTATCAGCGTCTCTGCGTTGAACACCCTTGAGATGTCCTTCTTGCTGGCTCCTATGCTCTTGAGTATGCCTATCTCCCTTGTTCTTTCGAGAACCGATACATAGGTGATAATACCTATCATAATAGAGGATACCACCAATGATATACCCACAAACGCCATCAGAATAGCACTGATCATGTTTATAACGGTGCTGACGGCCGACATCATCATGCCTACATAATCTGTGTAGGTGATGGAGCCGTTTCCGTCTTGATCGGTGTTTTCGCTGTTATAGGTGTTTATAAACTCTACGATTTTTTCCTTAGACTCAAAATCACGGGGATATATGCTTATTGTGTTAGGCACATCCTTGTTGACGACCCCGAGTTTTTCTAAGTTACCCTCATAGGTGGCGGAATCAGCAAACGGCCCGCCGGAAAACACATCGGTATCCATGTCGGCTTTTTGTGCTACCACAAGCTCGGAAGAGTTGACCTGATCTATGATATAATCGGTCAATGCCGCCGTGTATCCGACCGCCCCGTTTATAGAGGGAGAGCTTGCGTTTTCGGACGGACGGACAATGCCGACAACCTTTATCTCAAGACCGTCGTCCAGCAACGTCTTCATATACTCCTCATCCTTGCTCATGTCAACCCACCAACCGTCTGTCTTTTGATACATATCGGGGCTGATAACCATCTTGAAGCTGAGATCCAGCAACTCATCATAGGTGAACGAAACGGGGGTAGAGTTATCGTCCTGCTCAATCGGCGTACCCTCATGCAGGGAACGCAGCATATTCTCTATCTCGGCTCTGTCCTTTAGTCCCAAAGAATAGAGGGCGTAGTCGGTGATTCCGTTGTTTTCGTTGGCGGCCAAGATGATCTCATGCTTATCCTGCGGCCATCGTCCCGCTATAACATCATACTGAGAATCGAGCAGCTTTTGGTTGTCTATCAACTGCTCCCAAACGCTTACATTACTGCCGCCGCCCATGATACCCATACTCGGGAATCCGCCGCCCATGTAATCCTGCACCAATTCAAAGGGGTTTATTTGATTGATACCCTCAGAATAATCGGATGCAAATATATTGAGATTCACATTGTAGCCATAGGCGACTGCATTGATCAGCGGATCTAATTCCTGGCTATTCTGTTCGAGATAGGTCTTGAATGTCTTTAGATCGTTCTCTTCACGTCCTGCAAGCATGGCACTCAGCATATCCTTCATCACATCGACCGAATAGATATTGTCGTCACCCTCATACTCAAAATCGTGATGCTCCATATCGTTCATGGCATTCATCAGTGCGGCTAAATCGGTGGTTTGATCCTCAATCAAGAGAGGGTATGCCGCTAAGGTATCCTGCTGTACCCTGTTGATATGCGCCTGTGACCCGCTCGAAAGCGCCATGATAAGCGCAATACCGATGATACCGATACTACCCGCAAAGGCGGTCATAAAGGTACGGGTTTTCTTGGTGAGCAGATTGTTAGCGCTAAGCGACAAGGCCGTTGCGAATGACATGGAAGATTTTTTCACACGTCCTTTTTTCTTGGAGGGCGGTTTTCTCTCCTGCTCTTCTTCATACGGATTGCTGTCTCCGACTAATTTGCCGTCAAACAGCTTTATAATACGGGTTGAGTATTTCTCCGCCAGTTCGCTGTTATGTGTAACCATGATAACTAGACGTTCTTTTGCTATGTCCTTTATCAGAGCCATTATCTGTTCGCTGGTTCCGGAGTCGAGAGCGCCTGTCGGTTCATCTGCAAGCAGTATATCGGGGTTGTTTATCAACGCGCGGGCTATAGATACCCTCTGCATCTGTCCGCCCGACATCTGACCCGGCTTCTTGTCAACCTGATCGGCCAACCCAACCTTATCCAAGACCTCAAGAGCTCTTCTGCGTCTTTCAGTCTTAGACACACCCGAAAGGGTCAAGGCAAGCTCCACATTGCGGAGTACCGTCTGATGGGGTATGAGATTATAGTTCTGAAAGACAAACCCGATACGGCGGTTGCGGTATATGTCCCACTCTCGGTCTGTAAAATCTTTAGTAGACTTTCCATTTATGATAAGATCGCCGCTGGTGTATATATCCAACCCGCCAAGCAGATTCAGCATGGTGGTCTTCCCGCAGCCGGACGGCCCTAATATCGACACAAATTCGTTCTGACGAAACTTCAGCTCAATCCCCCGCAGAGCATTAACAACATTTGTTCCTATCACATAGTCCTTAGTAATCTTTTTTAATTGCAGCATTTAACTTTTCTCCTTATTTAATATTATCGGATGTTACACAGCTTGATAAATAATCTCTCCCGTTTGTCTGATATGGTCTAAAAACCCACTTCGATTGCAGGTTTCATCAAGCATATGCGTTTCAATATCATAACTGATTCCTTCTCGCAAACCAATCAGATCTCCCCAAGTTTCCAGCCAATCACCCTCTACACTGTCAAAAATAATTGCAATGTCTATATCGCTTTCTGTATGAGGATTTCCGTTGATATAGGAACCAAAAACAATAACCTGCTTAGGATTATAAACCATCCGTATCCTATCTGTATATTTTGCGGCTATGTCCCTAACCTCTCTTTTATCCAACATACAAGCTCCTCCGTTTCCTCTAAAATTTTACTGCAATAATCTTTAGTTAGCAGAGCGGATATTTTCTCCTTATATTCGGGATACCTTGCTTCAATTTGCAATGGTGTCAGCCTGTTTAATAGATTTTTATAGGTTTGAGGCATATCTTCGTAAACATCAGTCTTTCTCGCTAATTTAGGCAGATCATGTGTTTTCGGCGGCACCTCGTTAGTAATACTCGCAATCGCTGCTTTTAACGCTTTTTCCGCAACAAGATGACATATAAATCCTGTCCATAAAAAATTCTTAGATTCAAACATGGCTTTTGCCGCCCTTAAATCATCATCGCAAAGCTCAAGCCAATATTCTAATTTATTAAGCATTTTTAAACACATCCCCCCAAACATAACAATAGTATCATAACACTGTTACTACCCGCTGTCAATGGGGCATCACCCAACATTTACAAATAGTTCACGGTTGCCGCACTCCGTGATAACCACGGATGACCGGGGGCGGTCATCCCTACACGCCACAATAACCACGGGCGGCAGATTGCCGCCCCTACAGACCCTCTCAGTCGGCGTTGCCGCCGACAGCTCTCCCAAAGGGAGAGCCAAGGAGACACACAGAATTTGTGCATACCGTCCTTAAAAAATATTCTTTTCGTGTCTTTTCGTGCCTTTCGTGGTTGCGTTTCCTCATTCTGCATTCTGCATTCTCCATTCTGCATTAATAATACGATTGACAAAACAAGATAAATGTATTATAATTCTTATCATTATAACAAAGGGGCATGATAATATGTCAGAACAAATGAAACAATTGGCGGGCAGGATAAAAGAGATTCGAGAGATTTGCGGGTATACTGCCCAAGACGCCGCCGAGCGGCTGGGAATAGGCGTGCAGAAATATTTAGAGTATGAGAATAGCGGAGAGAACATTCCTATCAGCGTTTTATACGAACTCACAAGCTATTACGGTGTGGACATGACCGAGATTCTTACCGGAAAATCTCCCCGTCTGAGCAACTATTGCGTTGCGAAAAAAGGACAGGGTACCGGAATCGATCGATACTCGGGGTATCATTTTGAGAGCCTTGCTTATAATTTCAAGCACAGGGTCATGGAACCCCTCATGGTTACGGTAGAGCCGAGCGTCACCGAGCTTGTCCCCGTCTCTCACCCGGGGCAGGAGCTGAACTATGTCGTTGAGGGTACGGTCATGGTTGTGCTGGACGATGAAGAGGTCATCCTCGAAACAGGCGACTGTATCTATTTCAACCCCGAAATACCCCACGGACAAAAGGCCATGAACGGCAGAACAGCAAAGTTTCTGACTGTAATAACTGTATAAAAGGATGGGTTAAAAAGGAGAGATTGAATGAAATATCAAGAAATGCCCTTTAAAATCCCGATAGAAAAATCTACATACAGCTCCGATTCTGCCTATGTCGTTCGAGCTATAGAAGATTGGCATAGGGAGGCAATAAAAAACAAATGGATAAAAGCATAGAGATTATACAAGGCGACTGCCTTGATATAATGAAAAATATAGACACCGAAACGGTTGATTTGATAGTAACCGATCCTCCTTACAATCTTTCTAAAGATTATGGCAACGACAGCGATAAACGAACCCGTTGTGAATATATAGAGTTTTCAAAACAATGGCTGACCCAAGCTAAACGAGTATTAAAACCTACAGGCACATTATATTTATTTATGGGAGTTAGATACATTTCTTATATTTACGAAATCCTTGAGCAGCATTTGGGAATGTTTTTTAATTCTTGGATTTCGTGGTGTTACACGCAGGGGATAGGTAAAACAAAAGGATTTAGTCCCCGCCATGACGACATTTTGATGTTTACAAAATCAAAGAATTTCACATTTAATTTGGATGACATTCGTGTCCCGCAAAAATACTATCGCAGTATAAATAATATGCGGGGAGCAAATCCGGGGAACGTGTGGGAATTTTCTCATATACACTATTGTCAGGCTAACAGGCAAAACCATCCCACGCAAAAACCGGAAGCCCTTTTTGAGAGAATGATACTTGCTTCTACAAACAAAGGCGATTTAGTCTTAGACCCGTTTTGCGGGTCAGGAACCGCCTTGCGTGTATGCCAGCAAACCGACAGAAACGCTATCGGAATTGAAATAAGCAGTGAGTATGTACAAATGATAAAACGGCGATTAGCCAACCCGTTTTGCGGATTTGACAGCATTGATGAACGTATGACACGAATACCGAATGATTTAAACGATGAGTATATAAGAAGAAAATACATCTCAAATCATATAAATTGGTTTTTACGGAATCACCCTGATGAAATAGATGTTTTCTTTAAAAAGGTATATGAAAAATATAATACACATAAAGGATGGGTTAAAAATGCTTCTGAACAGATTTCTTGATAGGATCGAGTTTGATTCGTATGAGGACTTTAAGAAAAACTTTAATATAAAGATTCCCGAAAACTTTAATTTCGGGTTTGATGTGGTTGACGCATGGGCGGACGTGCGGCCGGACAAGGTTGCGCTTGTCTGGTGTAACGACCATGATGAGGAACGCACATTTACCTTTAGCGATATGAAAAGGCTCAGCAATAAGGTGGCCAACTATTTTGTATCACTCGGCATTAAAAAAGGCGATCTCGTCATGCTGTTTTTAGGTCAGCGGAGTCAATACTGGATATGCGCTGTTGCTCTGCACAAAATAGGAGCCATTCTCATACCCGCATCCTCGCAGCTAACGTCCGATGATATTATGTACCGCAACAACGCCGCCGGAATCAAGATGATAATAGCGATGGATGATGAATATATCCTAACCCAGATAGATAATGCCATTCCGGGGTCACAGTCGGTGAAACACAGGGCGGCTCTTACCGACAGGGAGGGATGGGACAATCTCAACACCGAGATAGACAAACAGTCTGATATTTTCTTGCGGCCATCGGGTGATGACGCTACACAGAACCATGAGATATTTCTTACCTATTTCACGAGCGGCACAACGGGAATGCCAAAGATGGTAGCACATAACCATACCCATCCGCTGGGACATATAGTCACGGCAAAATACTGGCACAGAGTTATCGAGGATCAGCTGCATTTTACTATATCCGATTCGGGCTGGGCAAAGTTCGGCTGGGGGAAAATATACGGGCAGTGGATATGCGGAGCCTCTGTCTTTGCATATGATATGGACAGATTTGTTCCGGCCAATCTTCTTGCTAAAATGATAAAACACAAACCCGCAACATTCTGCGCTCCTCCTACCATGCTGCGGTTTATGATACAGGAGAATCTTGAGCAGTACGACCTCTCCTTTATAAAACACTGCTCCACGGCAGGAGAACCCCTGAATCCTGAGGTCTATAACAAATGGAAGGAACTCACCGGTCTCAGTCTCTGTGAGGGATTCGGTCAGAGCGAATCGACCGTTATGCTGGCAAACTTTGACGGGTTTACCCCCCGTCCCGGCTCGATGGGTAAACCCGCTCCTTTGTATGATATTGATCTCATTGACGAAGAGGGCAGATCCTGCAACATCGGCGATGAGGGTGAACTTGTCATACGAGATATAGACAGGTATATGCCTACAGGTCTTTTTGTCGAGCTATATGCAGACAAGCAGGCAACCGAAAAGGCTCTGGGCGGCAGATTCTACCGAACGGGCGACATAGCCTGGAAAGACAGCAAGGGTTACTATTGGTATGTAGGACGGACCGATGATGTTATAAAATGCTCAGGATACAGGATAGGTCCCTTTGAGGTAGAAAGCGCATTGATAGAGCATCCCGCAGTTGTAGAGTGCGCCATCACCGCCGCTCCCGATCCTATACGGGGACAGGTTGTTAAAGCAACGGTGGTCTTGGCAAAGAACTACAGTCCGAGCGAAAGTTTGGTTAAAGAACTCCAGAACTATGTAAAAAAATCCACCGCTCCCTATAAATATCCGAGAATAGTAGAATTTGTATCAGAACTGCCCAAAACCACAAGCGGAAAGATAAGACGGGTTGAAATACGGGAAAAGGGATGACGTCAATTGACAGTTGACAATGGACAGTTGACAGTTATATCAATGCAGAATTAAGAATGCAGAATGCAGAGTGTTACGGGGAGCAACCACGAAAAGCACGAAAGACACGAAAAGGGAAAAACACCCGCCCTTGCGAGGGCACCCTCTTTACGAAAGAGGGCAAGGGGCTTGAAATTGCGAATCTGTGATAATCACGGACGAACGAAGTTCGCCCCTACAGACCACCCCGCCGCTGCGGCGGCACCCCTCCCCAGAGGGGAATGGGGGCTTGCATACTATAATTTCCAATTC
>WRME01000051.1 GCA_009777275.1 Oscillospiraceae bacterium | reverse complement strand
GCACGGGGGTGCGTACCCTACAGAGCTTGAAATTATAATTGTTCATCGTTAATCGTACATTGTTAATTGTTCAAGCCCCTGCCCTCTTTCGTAAAGAGGGTGCCGCCGCAGCGGCGGGTGTTTTTCCCCGTAATTGTCAATTGTTCGTCTCCTTGCCTCTCCCTTTGGGAGAGGTGTCACGCCTTGGCGTGACGGAGAGGGCGTGTAGGGATGACCGCCCTCGGTCATCCGTGGTTACCGCAGCGGCGGGTGTTTTTCCCCGATAATATATGTAAATTTATGTCAAAATATATTAAATAAAAATAGGTCTTGCAATTTTTATAATTTTTGTGTAAAATAGAAGAAGCACGAATTTTATTAATCCCGAATGCAGTTTTGCATAAAGGAAATCAGAAAGGCATGGTTGTTTAAATGTCAAATAAATTGTATCAGAATTTTATATTTCAGATGAAAGAGGCAATAGGCAGGACAATCGGGGTTATCGATGATACCTCTACCGTGATTGCCTGCAGTGAGCTATCCAAGGTTGGTATTGTCAATGATAATATCAATCTTCCCGCTATGGAGGAATATGAGCTGTTTATTCAGGGAGAGATTACCTACAAGCCTTTCGGCATGGGAATACAGCCGGAGCTTGCCGTGTTTGTTGAGGGTGAGGATGATATAGCCAGAAACTATGCCATTATGCTTGCGGTATCTCTGTCAACAATAAAACAGTATTATGACGAAAAATATGATAAGAATAATTTTATCAAGAATGTTGCCCTCGATAATATTCTGCCGGGTGATATATATATCAAATCGAGAGAGCTGCATTTCAACACCGAGATCAACAGGGCGGTTCTTCTTGTAAAGATCATGTCGGAGAACGACATTTCTGCCTTTGACATAATTCAGAATCTATTCCCGGACAAACAGCGTGATTTTGTCTTTACCATCAGCGAAAACGACATTGTGCTTGTAAAAGAGATAAAAGCAGGCATAGAATCCAAAGACCTTGAAAAGCTGGCACGCTCTATTGTCGATACGCTCAGCAGTGAGTTTTATGTACGCTCTTCTGTCGGAATCGGCTCTATAGTTACGGGGATAAAGGATCTTGCCCGCTCATTCAAGGAGGCTCAGATCGCCCTCGATGTCGGCAAGGTGTTTGACGTCGACAAGACTATAGTCAGCTACGACAACCTGGGTATAGCAAGGCTTATATATCAGCTGCCGACAACCCTCTGCGCGACATTTTTAAAGGAAGTCTTCAAAAAAGGCTCGATAGAGTCGCTTGACCACGAAACTCTTTTTACGATACAAAAGTTTTTCGAGAACAACCTCAATGTATCGGAAACCTCAAGAAAGCTGTTTGTACATAGAAACACCCTTGTGTACAGGCTGGAGAAGATTAAGAAAATGACGGGACTTGATTTGCGTGAATTCGACCATGCAATCATATTCAAAATAGCCATGATGGTTAAAAAATATCTGTCGTCCAACGATAAATAGGAATATGAAATGATAGAGCTGAAAAATGTATCCCTTGTGTACAATAACGATGTAGCCGCTCTCAAGAATGTCTCCCTCAAGATCGACAGCGGAGAGTTTGTCTTTGTTGTAGGAACATCAGGAGCAGGAAAAAGCTCTCTGCTGAAAATCATAACAAGGGAATTAACCCCCGATGAAGGAACTGTAATTGTAAACGGATTTGACCTTTCTAAAATCAAAGAAAGACAGATGCCGTTGTTCAGGCGTTCTATCGGCATGATATTCCAAGATTTCAGACTTATACAAAACATGAGCGTTTTCGACAATGTTGCTTTTGGTCTGCGTGTTACCGGACACTCCAACCGATATTTACGCAACAGAGTTCCATATGCGCTGGATCTTGTCGAGCTTGCTCAAAAGGCGAAATCCTACCCAAAGGAACTTTCGGGCGGGGAACAGCAGCGTGTCGCCATCGCCAGGGCGTTAGCCTGTGACCCTCCTCTCATTATAGCAGACGAACCCACGGGCAATATAGACCCTGTGCTTTCGGCTCAGATAGTCAAGCTCCTGCGTAATATAAACCGATACTGCGGCACAACCATACTGCTGGTAACACACGAGCATGAGATTGTACGCTCTTTCAACTGCCGCACAATCAGCATTAACGATGGTGTTGTCGAGTTTGACAAGGTTTGGGGGTAGAAAATGAGAAGCAGCAGTATAAAGTACCTCTTTGATCAAGGAATCAAAAATGTATGGCTCAACCGTTCTATGACGGCGGCCTCTATCGGGAGTTTGACCGCCTGTCTGATCTTTATAGGAGTGGCCTTTTTGATCTCCGCCAACATAAATTCTCTTTTGGGACATTTGGGAGAAAAGTTAGAGATAAAGGCATTTATCTATGACGACAGGAACGACCGTGATATTGAATTTGTAAGATCTGAGCTTGAACTCACCCATGAAGTCGGGAGTATAGTCTATGTTTCAAAGGAAGAGGCTCACGAAAAAATGACGGAGATAATAGGCTCGGATCTCCATGAGGGAATCCCCTTGATATATCCCGCATCCTTTAAGATAGTAGCGCGAGACTGGTCCGAACTCCCCGTTCTTGTCGAGAAGATCAACAGTTATGAGATATTTGAAAAGGTTGAGGTTCCAACCGATATATCAGAAACCCTTGTCAAGATTCAGATGGGAATGAATCTGTTCGGCATAGGTTTGGTTGCCGCCCTGATGATTATATCGGTCATAGTTATAGCAAATACCATACGGGCTACCGTATTCGCCCGCCGAACAGAAATAGGAATAATGAAACAGGTTGGTGCTACCAACAACTTTATACGAATACCATTTATGGTAGAGGGTATAGTGATCGGTGTTGTTTCGGCCGTTATCTCTTTTTGCATAACCTGGCTCGCCTATTCACAGATCACCCGTATGTTAGACGGAGATCTCGGCGATTTTATATCAGGACTTACGGGTTCTATTCTGCCCTTTGGCTCTGTAGCACAGGATTTGGCTCTCTATTTCTTAGGCGGAGGAATACTAACCGGAATCGTATCCTGCATCCTCAGCCTGCGTAAACATCTGAAGGTGTGAGGGGATTAGAGAAGAGATTGTAGGAGGGAATACAAATGGAATGTATTCGTCAAACTATAGGCAGCAATAAATTAGATGGCATTATCAGCCTGCCATCCTCATTGCGGAATAAGAAAGTCGAGATTATTATTCTACCTATGAATAATGCGAATAATCTTGACGAAGAAAAACCAAAACGTCAACTCGGATTCGCAAAGGGAGCAGAAATACCGGATAGCTTTTTCGAGCCGCTTTCAGAGGAGGAACTGCAAGCATGGGGGATGTAGGTTATTTGCTTGATACACATACATTTCTTTGGGCAATACGAGGAAGTTCTAAACTAAGCGATACAGCTGTTAAAATAATCGAAAATAAAAAAATACAAATTTTTATTTCTGCTGTTAGTTCATATGAAATTATGAATAAGCACCGTATAGGTAAACTACCGGAATTTGATGACATCGCAAAAAATTATTTTGATGTTGTTAAAAAATTAGATGTGATTACATTGCCTATCAACGAAGTTCATGCACATTATGCAGGTGAATTTGAATGGACACATCGCGATCCTTTTGATAGATTATTGGCGGCTCAATCTTTTTTTGAAAACTTAACACTTATCACTAACGACCCTGCGTTCCAAACACTTCCATGGGTATCGACTTTATGGTAAAATAACGTTCTGCGTAAACATCTGAAGGTGTAGAGGACATACAAAAGAAAGGAAGATATGTTTATGAGATTAAGAAAAATCACTGCTGTTTTGACGGCGGTATTGATGCTGATGATTATGATTCCTGCTCAGGCGGATGCAAATTCGGTTACAGATTTGCAGAAAAAATCATCGCAGCTCTCTAATCAGATAAAGGCTCTTGACCAAAAGATCAAAGAGGCCGAAAAAGAAAAGACCGACCAGCAAAATCTCCAAGGTCTGCTCACGAGCCAGGTCAAGACCCTAAAGGAGCAAATATCGACAAAGGAGCAGGAGATCGGGCTGATAAGCAAAGAAATAGAGGTCAAAAACCTTGAGATAGAACAAACAGAGCATCAGATAGATTATACATATGATCTGCTTGTCAAGAGGCTCCGCGCTATATATATGGCGAGCGGACGCTCATCGCTGGAGGTTCTGCTTGAATCCGAGAGCTTTTCCGATTTTGTCACGAGGGTCGACATGGTTTCCCGAATGTCTAAGCATGACAGGAACTTAATAGAAGATCTTACCCTGCAAAAGAACGAGCTTACAGAACTCCGTGAACAGCTTGCCGCTAAGAAATCATCGGTTGAAAGCAGTAAGAGCGAACTCGATGGCTCTGTTAGAAAACTAAACCAAACCTATGCAAAAACAACAGAAAGCATAGATAACATTAACAAGCAGGTGACACAGTCGGCAAAGGAAAAACAAAAGATCCAGGAAGAACTCAGGAAGAACGAAGCGGCTATCAAGGCGGCTATTGAAGAGGCTCAAAGAAAAAATATGCAGCAGAATTTTGTCGGCGGCGATTTTATCTGGCCTCTTCCGGGATACCCGACCATCACCTCACCCTACGGAATGAGGGGCAGTGAGATGCACCTGGGTATCGACATCGGCGGCACAGGCGTAAACGGCGCTAACATCGTTGCATCCAACGGCGGCACGGTCATTTTGGCAAACGGCAATGCCGGCGCATCTTCATACGGAATCTATCTGATTATCGATCACGGCGGCGGCAATATAACGCTCTATGCGCATTGCAGTTCGCTTAATGTATCATACGGTCAAACCGTTACCAAGGGGCAGGTTATAGCAAAAGTAGGCAGTACGGGCAGATCAACCGGACCCCATCTGCACTTTGAGTTCCGTGTCAACGGCAGCACCATAAACCCGCTGTCAAAGGTAAGATACGGATAAAAAACACCCGCCGCTGCGGCGGCACCCTCTTTACGAAAGAGGGCAAGGGGATTTGAAGAATTGATGTTGGAGGTGTTTTATGAATCGCAAAGTATCTCTTGGGGCGGCGATAAGTTTTTGTACCGTGATTGCCGCTCTGACCTTTACGCTTACCATGTTTTTCTCATTGAATTATTTCAATACGATAATTCCCAACGCCCGTGAAAGAGGGCATCTTCTGCAGGAAATCATAAACATAGACAATGTTGTGCGGGCTAACTATCTCGGCGATATTGACGAAAACGATCTGCGTTGGGCGCTTGCTAACGGATATATGGACGGTCTCGATGATGATTATGCCCGTTACTATAGCTTTGAGGAATACAACATTCGCAGTAATGATGCCGATGGAATCACCGTAGGCATAGGAGTTTCGGTTGTCGCAAACGAGAGCGGATACATAGAGGTTGTCGATATTTACGATGATTCGCCCGCTCAAAGAAGCGAGATGGCCGTTGGTGAGCTTATTGTTATGATTGGCGACGTCGATGTTTTAGAGATAGACTATGACCAGGCTGTTTCGATGATGCGGGGTGATGAGGGTACATATGTTACAATCACCGTCCGCAATGAGGGTGTGGACAGACCTCTTACTCTTTTGCGTGAAAGAGTAGAGATCAAGAGTATATCGCACAGGTTTATTGGAGATAATGGTTATATTAAAATATCTCGTTTTAATAACAACACGGGGAGTCAGTTTGCCGATGCAGTTGCGGATTTAAAATCGCAGGGAGCAACCGGACTGATTATCGATCTGCGTAACAATCCCGGAGGAACCTTGGAGGGAGTGTTGGCCACGCTGAGGAATCTCCTGCCTGAGGGACCTATGCTCAAGGCCGTTTATAAAAACGACCGGGAAGAGATAAAGGAAAAATATGTCAATGATGGCAAGAACGAAGAGATGCTGCCGATGGTAACGATAGCCAACGGACGCTCTGCAAGTGCGGCTGAGCTGTTTGTAGCCGCCATGAAGGATTATAACAAGGCCAAGATGATAGGAACCAAAACATTCGGGAAAGGCATAATGCAGGAGGAGTTCAAACTCGACAGCGGCGGGGCGATCAGCTTTACCGTTGCATACTACAATCCGCCCGTTTCGGCAAATTATCATAAGATAGGCATATCACCCGAATTTGAGGTTTCTATAACCGCCGCACAGGATGCCGAGCTAAGAGCGGGAACCCTCGATGAAGAGAATGATACACAGCTTAAAAAAGCAATTGAGGTTTTAGAATCACAAAAATAATATAGAGGAGCATTATAAAGATGGAACAAAAGCAGGTAATAATAACAGATGAGGGTCTTAGAAGATTAGAGGATGAGCTTGAGCAGCTAAAGACGGTCAAACGCAAGGAAATGGCCGAGAAGATCAAATTGGCTCTTTCATTCGGAGATCTGTCTGAAAACAGCGAATATGATGAGGCGAAAAATGAGCAGGCTATGGTAGAAAACCGCATAGCCACCATAGAATCATTGCTCAAAAACGCTAAGGTTATAGATCAGGAAGACATTGATACCGATGTTGTGAGTATCGGCTCTATCATAAAGGTTGAGGATATAGAGTTTGATGAAATCGTGACCTATCACATAGTCGGCTCGACCGAGGTTGACCCGGATAAAAACAAAATCTCAGACGAATCCCCCGTTGGAAAGGCTCTTATAGGACACAAGGTTGACGATTTGGTTGAGGTTGATGTTCCGTCGGGTAAAATATCCTTCAAGATATTGGAAATAACCAAGTAGCAGATCCTTTCGGAGGAAGCCATGGACGATAGAGAAAAAAAACAGCGGGATGAACTGATTGCCCTCAAGAGGATCAAGCAGGGGCAGGGTGAGAATGTTTTTGAGGGTACCGGAGTAAACCACGAGATCGAAATACCTAAAACTCCCCGCCAAAGGCTGAGCAGATATTGGTATTATTACGGCACGGCAACATTGGCAGCGGCGGTGTTTGCGGCGATATTTCTGTATCTGCAGTTTGTTGCGTTCAAAACAGAAAAGCATGATGTAAACATAATCTTTGCTGCCGCCTACAGATATAGCTCGGCCGAGATTTGGGAGATTGAAAGCCAGCTTGTCAAATACGCCGATGATTACAACGGTGACGGAAAAACGGTTGTAAACATAGAGTTTATACAATATCCTTCGATTATGAAACTTACTGCGATACTATCGTTCAGGGAAGATTTTCTCTTTATATTTGATGATACTCTGCACCAATATCTCGATGAAAGCGGCGGTTTTGACGATGCCTTTATCGATCTGTCATATCTTCAGCCCAGAGATCAAGGCGACAGCCGCAGCAGCTCACGGCTCTATCTTGAGCCATATCCCGCAGGTGAATATTTCGGCGGAATACCGGACATATCAATCTCTCTCGTTACCATCGAGCAAACCAAACTCAGCAAAAAAAAGCTGAGCGAATATGATAATTATAAAAAATTTATGGAGAATATAACAAAGGAGTAGATAGCATGGCTAAGACGATTACATATCCGCGGAGAGGAATCAAGAGGGAGGATGTTATTAATCAGGACACCTTCAACAGGCTTACTCAAGAATTGTTCCTGTGGAAGCAGGGCCCGGGCAACATCGGGGGGATGCACCTCCATTCCTGCTGGGGTGAAACCTCGGTTTTGGGCAAGAAGTACCACGGGCAGACCGTTTTTCCCTCGCATGACCATATCAGCGGAGCCATTCTGCTATACGAACGCACGGGCAATCCAAAATGGAAGATATTCGCAAACGAGATAATCTCCAATCTCTTGTTTTTACAATGCGATGACGGAGGATTCCGTCACGCCTCAGGAGAGTATGAACCTACATATATATCAGGCGCAACCTGTCCCATTCATCAGAACTATCCTATATTAGCGATGCTTGCTTATGCCGGATGGGAACATGGCGACAAGGAACTCAAAGAGCTGATAAAACCCGCCATTGATAAGCATTGGGCGTGGTTTAACGATGACTGGTGGATGAGAGGCCCGGGAAAAACCCGTCCTATGGATGTTGCGGGTTGGTGTGCTGTAACCAATCAGGATATGACCGTTATAGCGGCGCTCAGCGGATACGGCAGGGTATACGGGGATATGTCCCGCTATGAAAAATGGGGCAAACCCGCCCTCGATACATTCCTGTCCTCACGCTATTACTATGACCAAATCGGATTGTTCGAGCGGGGTGACGGTGTCAATTTCACCGAGCGAACTTCATACTTCTCGGTCATATTCGTGATGCTGAATAAAATATATAACGATACAAAGGATGAGCGTATTCCGCAGGTACTCGACAACTGCGCCGCCCATGTTTTTGACGCTATCTATACCGGGGATGACGGACATACATATTTGGCTTGGGGTGCCAAAACCGATCCCGATGACAAGAGCTATGTTGTAGATTGGATGAAAACCCCCGTTGTTATAAACGAATACCCCTTTGTTCTAAAGCAAATGGAGGATTATTTGAGCCGCCATCCCGATCCCGAAAAAAGAGCCGCTCTTGACAAGGTTGAGGAAACATTCTACGGCTGCATATTCTGTGACGGTGTCCTACCCGGAGCTTTCTGGCCAAAGGATCCTATTATCACAATAGCGGCATCGCCTAATTGTAAATTCTGGCTCTGGATGGTAGAACAGCTGGGTGACGACATTCGAGACCCTGAGCCTGTAGAAGAATTATGCAGACACAGGGTGCTTGATAATTATGTATGGAAACGCAAGAGACATCTCTGGACAATCGAGAGAGACGGAGAGCGGGTCTACGGCGGGTACACACCCATAGCGATGGGTGTTACACTGGGCGACCAATCACCCGCACTCGGCAGCTATGCCGATCTCGACAATGCGGATGTCATAGAGGTTATAAACCATGCCTGAAACAATCAACTACCCCCGCAAGGGACTTAGTAAAGAAGATGTTATCAATCAGCGGACATTTGACAGGATGACAAGCGAACTGATGAATTGGCGGCAGGGTGCGGGAATTATCGGAGGTCTGTATCTTCACTCCAATTTTGAAAAGCACGACATCTTAGAAAAACGCTATCAAGGTCAAACCTCTTCTTTCTATTATCACTATGTAAACGGCGCTATGAAGATTTTCGATAACACCAAAAGCCCTCGATGGAGGGTCTTTGCGGGTGATATAATCTCAAATCTGTTATATCTGCAATGTGCCGACGGAGGATTCCGTCATGCGTCTAAAGAATTTGAGCCGAGTTATATTTCAGGCTCTACCTGCCCTATACATCAGTTTTTTCCAATTTTAGCCCTGCTTAGTTATGCCGAGTGGCAGTATGCCGACCCCTCGCTGAAAGAACTTATCAAACCCGCTATAGACAGGCATTGGGAGTGGTTCAACAACAGGTGGTGGATGAGAGGGCCGGGCGGCAAGCATCCTCCTATGAAAACCCCCGGATGGTGCGGAGTAACCAATCAGGATTTGACCGTTATAGCGGCGCTCAGCAGATACGGCAGGGTATACGGAGATATGTCCCGCTATGAAAAATGGGGCAAGCCCGCTCTTTTCGAGACATATCTTTCGGCGAAATATTATCACAGGGATATTGGTCTTTTTGAACGGGGCGATGCGGAAAATCACACCGAACGAATTTGCTATTTCCATGTTATATTCTTTGCTCTAAGGAGTATTCTCGGCGATACCTGCGACCAACAGATTGCTGATGTTATACAAAACTGTGCCGCTCATTTATTCGATGCCGTCTATGCTGCTCCCGATGGAATGTACCACTTAGCTTGGGGTGCCAAAACAGACCCTGATGATAAGAGCCTTGTTATCGAGTGGCAGACAAACCAGGTTGTTATAAACGAACACCCGTCTATAATGGACGAGATGGAGTTGTATCTGCAAAAACATCCGGATGAACAAAAGCAGCAAATATTGAATAGAATAAGAGAATCATTCTATGCTTATGTGTTTTATGACGGAATGCTGCCCGGGGCTCTTTGGCCTGTCGTGCCGCTTGTTACGGTGGCATCGTCACCTCATTCGTCATTCTGGCTTTGGATGGTAGAACAGTTGGGCGATAACATCTGCGACCCTGAATACACACCAGAACTTTGCATACACAGAAAAACAGGCGAGTATACATGGAAACGCAAGGGACAGTTATGGGCAATAGAAAAGAACGGCAAACGCATTTACGGCGGCTACACCCCTCTTGCCTTCGGCGTTTCTATAGGCGACCAATCACCCGCACTCGGCAGCTATGCCGATCTCGATGAGGCGGATGTCATAGAGGTTATAAACCACGCTTAACGGCTTGGTGCTATAATATTATATATAATATCAATGGGAGGAATTATTATGATGAAACCTCAGTTTTTGGTAGGTATGAATGTTCATTTGATGGGGCCTGATAACGGAATGGTTTTTGCCAGCGGAAGTTTGGAACAGGCGGGCAAAGACGAGATAATGATACAACTCACGATGGGCGATGAGGTGGATCTGCACGGAAACATAATGATCGGGTTGGAGGATTCTGTCAATGGTCTGCACATCTTCAACGGGGTCATTTTAAGTTATGACCGGCCGATCATACAGGTTGCAAAACTCAAATACATAGAGACACGTCAAAGACGTGAAGATGTGCGGGTAAATTTAGCCCCCGGCACCATTGTGCGAGTGCGTTTTGCTGACTTTATTGACGGCGATATTCCGAAAATATCCGCAGATGTCACACTCGGCAACATCAGTGTAGGCGGAATGATGTTTGAGTGTGAAGACGACATAGACACAGAAATGGGAATCTCGATGACACTAAAACTCAAAGAAGGCAGTGTGAATCTGCCTGAAATCACCATATTGAGAAAGAATTTCGACAAGACAAGAAAGCTCTATACCTATGGATGCAAATTCAACTACATACCGCGGGCCGATGCCGACAATCTGAGAAACTTTATCTTTGCCCAGCAGCTAAGACACCGCAAAAAAGACGAATGAGGGGTAGAGAATGCAGAATTAAAAATGCAGAATGCAGAATGGACGAGGGATTTGTAATTACAAGCCCTCGTCCATTTGTATTGGGGGAAAACATACACCCACAACCATTGAAGCCCACGGATGACCGAGGGCGGTCATCCCTACAAGACCACCACGTCTGCAATAACCACGGGCGGCAGGTTGCCGCCCCTACAGACCACCCCGCCGCTGCGGCGGCACCCCTCCCCAGAGGGGAATGGGGCTTGCATACTATAATTTCCAA
>WRME01000050.1 GCA_009777275.1 Oscillospiraceae bacterium | reverse complement strand
TCAGTGCAGTAGCAGGGAAAGCGGAAGTTTCCAAAAAATCTTCGGAAAAATATGTGAGTGCGGTTCTCGACTGCATTACCGAAGAACTCGTTAAGGGCGGCAAGGTACAGTTAGTAGGATTCGGAACATTTGAGGTTCGCGCACGCAGTGCGAGAGAAGGCAAGAATCCCCAAACAGGCGAACCCATGAAGATCGCCGCAACAAAGGTTCCGGCTTTCAAAGCAGGAAAATCTCTCAAAGAAGCTGTTGCGAAATAATTTCAGCGCTTGCAGAATAAAAAAACCGATCCGTGTTTATAACGGGTCGGTTTTTGTTGAAGGAAAAACACCCGCCGCTGCGGCGGCACCCTCTTTACGAAAGAGGGCAGGGGATTGCATACTATAATTTCCTGTAGGGTATGCACCCCCGTGCATACCGTCCTATGTGTAATCCCGCAAACTACGGTAGGGGCGGCAATCTGCCGCCCGTGGTTATCACGAATTGTAGGGATGACCGCCCTCGGTCATCCGTGGTTACAGCGGCGGGGTGGTCTGTAGGGGCGGCAATCTGCCGCCCGTTGTTACCACAACGGCGGGACGACACCAACCCTTGACAATTTCACAATAATATACTATACTCTCCGGGGGAGAGATGATACAGAAATAAGGAAGTGATGCAGAATGCAGAGGTATCTTGAGGCAGGGAAGATAGTGGGTGTTCATGGATTGGGCGGTGAGGTCAAGGTGGTGTCCATGTGCGATTCTCCTGAGATTTTGTGCGAATTGGACAGGCTCTATCTTGATAATGGCAAGCGATTTCTTGTCATAGAACGAGCCAGAGTTCACAAAAACAGCGCTATTATAAAGTTTGAGGAGATTACCGGAATAGACCAAACGGCCGATTATATGAACAGGATGCTCTATCTTGACAGAGAAAGCCTCGATCTTCCGGAGGGCAGTTTCTTTATCGTTGATCTGATCGGCGTTAGGGTGTACAATGCCGATGACGGGAGATTGTACGGCAGTATAGCCGATGTTACACAGACGGGCGCCAACGATGTCTATCACGTCAAGACGGCGGAGGGTAATCTGCTATTGTTTCCCGCTATCAAAGAGGTGGTTATCGAAACCGATATAGACGGAAAAACAATGAAGGTAAGACCGCTTAGGGGGTTGCTGGATGATGAGGATTGATATTGCTACATTGTTTCCGCAGATGTGTGAAACCGTCCTTGACGAGAGTATTATCGGCAGGGCGAGAAGAGCGGGTATTATAGAAATAAACTGCCACAACATACGGGATTATACCGATGACAAGCACCGCCGTGTCGATGATACGCCATACGGCGGCGGCAAGGGTATGGTCATGCAGGCTCAGCCTGTCTATCAATGTGTCGATTATATAAAAAGCCAAAGGCGGGATAACCCGCCTGTGCTGTTCATGTCCCCCGCCGGCAAAACCCTCACGCAGAAGTATGTGTGCGAATTGGCGGAATCTGAGGGGTTTATAGTGGTATGCGGCCATTATGAGGGGATTGATCAACGGGTGATAGACCAAATCGCCGATGATGAAATATCTGTCGGCGACTATGTCCTGACCGGGGGAGAGCTCCCGGCGCTGATTCTTGCGGATGCCGTGGGCAGACTGTGCAGCGGGGTGCTTTCGGACGATGAGTGTTATATCAATGAAAGTTTTTACAGCGGAATGCTGGAACATTCGCACTATACAAGACCCGAAGTTTGGCGCGGCATGGAGGTTCCGGCGGTTCTGCTGTCCGGTCACCATGCCAATATAGAAAAATGGCGTAAGGACGATTCCATCCGCCGAACGACCGAAAAACGCCCGGATTTGTTGTGAATATTCGGTTTGTTCGCTCCACGGTCACCGCATTTGCTTTTTTTATTCTTTTTTAACCACGAAATACACAAAAATCACGAAAAGTTTATTAAGGGCGGTACGCACAGGGGTGCGTACCCTACAGGCTTGAAATTTCAAGCCCCTGCCCTCTTTCGTAAAGAGGGTGCCGCCGCAGCGGCGGGTGTTTTTTCGTAGGGGCGGCAATCTGCCGCCCGTGGTTATTGCGGACTGCTAAATGCGGTGACCATGTGCGATAACCAAAATCCCCTTGACTTATCCTAATAATATTGATAGAATGAATATATCACAAAACACGGAGTATGTTATAGATAATATTAAATGCAAATAAAAAACGAAGGGCAGGAGTTAGCTATGCACTGGGCAGATAAAATTGCGGATGGGATAATAGCGGGATCACCTGATAAGGAGGAATATGTTTGTGCGGCGGGGATAAGTCCCTCAGGGTCTGTGCATATCGGCAACTTTCGAGATATAGTGACCAGCTATTTCGTCTGCCTTGCTCTGAGAAAAAAGGGCAGGAACGCTCGTCTCTTGTTTTCGTGGGATGAGTATGACCGATTCCGCAAGGTACCCGCAAATGTATCGGAAGACTTTGGCTACTATATAGGCAGGGCGTATACCGATGTCCCCGATCCTCTCGAATGCTGCGATTCCTATGCGGATCACTTTGAGCAGGAGTTTGAGAAGGCGCTCGATACCTTTGGCATAGAGGCGGATTTTAGATACCAAACGGCCGAATACCGATCGGGCAGATACGCAGGTCCTATAATAACCGCTATAGAAAAACGGCGTGAAATATTCGATATTCTCGATACATTCAGAACTCAGGACAGCACCGATGAGGAGCGGGAGGAATACTACCCCGTCAGCATCTACTGTCCGTACTGCGGCAGGGACAATACCAAAATCACCCGCTATAACGATGACGGCCACATAGCGGAATATACCTGCAAATGCGGACATTCGGGGCAGTTCTGTTTCGATACAGATTTTGACTGCAAGCTCAACTGGAAGATAGACTGGCCCATGCGATGGATGGCGGAGGGGGTCGATTTTGAACCGGGCGGAAAGGATCATGCCAGCCCTGCCGGAAGCTATCAGACCAGCAAGATCATTGCCGAGAAGATATTCGGAATCAAACCCCCGGTCTTTCAGGGGTACGAGTTTATCGGCATAAAGGGCTCTGCCGGAAAGATGTCCGGCTCAACAGGGATAAATCTTACACCGGGCGAGTTGTTCAAGGTATACCAGCCTGAAATAATCCTATGGCTCTATTCAAAGACAGACCCGATGAGAGCATTCGATTTTTGCTTTGACGAGGGGATATTGCGGCAATATTTTGAGTTCGACAAATCCTATACAGCATATAAAGAGGGAAAAGCGGACGAGCTTACTGCCGATATAATAGCCTACAGCCTTATACCCGGACGGGAGATAAAGACCGTCCCGATGCAGCAGCTTGTTTCGTTCGGATCGATTGTAGACTTTTCACCCGCTCTGCTCGAGGCCATCTTTGCCAAGATAGGGGCGGCCTATACAGCCGCAGACTTTGAGGAGAGGGTAGATCTGGCCAAATATTGGTTAGAAAACTGTTCCCCCGAGAGTATCGACAAACTGCGGGATGGGTTTGACAGCGAGTATTATTCATCCCTTACCACGCAGGAAAAGCAGGAACTCGTGGCTTTGCGTGAATATATCGCCCAAAACGAATATACTATGGATGAACTTCAAACATTTTTGTACGCAGTTCCGTCTCAGGTGCGGGGAGAGATTCCCGATGCCAAACAGCTCAAGCAGATACAGGCGGCGTTTTTCCGCAATGTGTATAAAATGCTGATAGCCAAAGAAAAGGGACCGAGGTTATACCTGTTCCTGTTCGCCCTTGAAAAAGGGCAGTATCTGAATCTTTTACCAAAGGAGATGTAGTTAATATGGATATACCCCCGGGTTTTGACAACCAATTATATATGAAAAAACAGACCGAAAAGATCCTTGAGAGGGTAGAGAGGTTCAACGACAAACTTTATCTTGAGTTTGGCGGAAAACTTTTCGATGATTATCATGCGGCAAGGGTACTGCCGGGGTTTGACGTAAACGGCAAGATCCTTGTGCTTGAGCAGCTAAAGGATAAGGCCGAGATTATCATGTGCATTAATGCCGCCGATATAGAAAACAACAAAATCAGGGACGACATCGGCATAACATACGACATGGATCTGCTGCGGATCATAGACGGAATCAGAAAAAGAGGTCTCTCTATAACAGGAATAGTTGTATCCCAGTATAACGATCAGCCGTCCGCCGATATATTTATCAACAAGCTGAAACGCAGAGGCGAATCGGTCTATATACACAAGCCTATAAAAGGATACCCCACCAATGTAGACCTAGTCGTAAGCGATATGGGATATGGGTCAAATCCGTTTATAGAGACGACAAAACCGCTGGTAGTGATCACCGGGCCGGGGCCCGCCAGCGGAAAGATGGCAACCTGTCTATCTCAGATGTATCACGAGCAGAAGAGAAACATAAAGGCTGGATATGCAAAGTTTGAGACATTCCCCGTATGGAATCTGCCGATCAATCACCCCGTGAACCTTGCCTATGAGGCGGCCACCGCAGACCTGAATGATGTCAATGCGCTTGATCCCTTTCATCTTGAAACATACGGGAAGAGTGCGGTTAATTACAATCGTGACATAGAGGTCTTCCCCATTGTGAAGAACATACTTGCCAAAATCATGGATACCGATGAGGTATACCAATCCCCCACCGACATGGGTGTCAACATGGCGGGAGACTGCATAACCGATGATATGTGCGTCAGAGAAGCGGCAAAGCAGGAGATAGTGAGAAGATATTTCAAAACATGGTGCAGTTATAAAGACGGACGCGTCGGAAAACAAGCTGCCGACAAGTTAGAGATTATAATGAAACAGCTGGACATAACCCCCGAATACGGACGCGCGGTCTGTCCCGCCCTTGCAAAATCGGAACAAGCGGGATGTCCGTCTATGGCGCTGATTCTGCGTGACGGCCGTATCGCCGCAGGACGAACGACAGAGGTTTTGGCGGCCGCCTCCAGCCTGATACTAAACAGCGTTAAAAAATCAGCCGGAATATCGGATGATGTTCATCTGATAGCGCCGCAGGTTTTGGAACCCATGATGATGCTCAAGAAAAACATAATGAAGGACAACAATCCGCTCCTCAGCCTTGAGGAGGTCCTAAACGCTCTGAGCATATGCGCCGCCAACGACTCCGATGCGGAGAAGTGCCTGTTAGAACTCAGCAAACTAAGAGGATGCGAGGCACATTCCTCCCACATCCTCTCTAAAGCGGACGAGATAGCGCTAAAAAAACTTGGCATAAACGTCACCTGCACACCTGAGTTCCCATCGGAGGATCTGTATTGGGGGTAGGATTACTCGCCGCAGCGGCGGGTGGATTAATTATCTTTTTACAACACGGTCTTTTTCAAGAACATCATCTATGATCTTTTGCAAGGAAAAACAACACGCCAAGAAAACAGAAACATCCAAAAAGAACGAAAGAAGCTATCATGCTTATAAGAGTAATAATACCTAAAATCTGCGGAGCGGGTGTTCCAAGAGCTCCAAAAGCCATAAATCCTGAAAGTAAAGTGGCTATTCCTATAATAATCGAAAAGATGCCGATTATTTTTTGGTTGCGATTTATAATAACAACGATCAATCCAATCAATTCCGCTATAACATAAACGAATGAAACCATGACGACTGGCCACATACCATAACCAACACCGCCATTACGCAATAAATTGCAGATCATATTAATAGAAATTAATGCAGTAAATGCAAATAATGAAAAGAAAACAACACGAAGATTTTTCATAGCGACCACTCCTTATTATATCAATATTAACGCCAACAACTATACATACTCCCAAGAATACCATTGAAATAAACTTCAGTAGCATTAGTCCAACCAAAATGAGCAAGAAAACTGTATGTTCCCCAACTAAAACTGTAACCATATGTCACTATAGCGTGTGAAATGAATGTTTGGTTATCATGTGTGTTATTAATAATTTGTCCAAACCAAATAACAGGTTTATCATCATTAATATGGTTTGCTATTCTTATGTTGTTCGCCAAAGGAATCCAGTCTTCAGTATAACTTACAGGAGCATATCCTTTATCGGATAAATATCTATTAACTGTGAATCTAATTTCCCGGGAGGTTGTTGAGTTTCCATACCCGAGTTTTACTCCGGTTGCATACAAATCTGTTGGAAGTGATGTGCTTATTGCAGGATTATTAATCGTAAATGTACTCGCCTCAATATTACTTGCTCCTCCCGATCCTACCGCTTGAATTTCAAGCCTGTACTGACCTGCCGCTAATCCCCATAAAGCAAAATTCCAACTGTTAGAGCTGCTGGCAAGATAACCTTGCTCAAGCACCGAATTATTCGAAACTCTTCTAACAGTATAGTATAGCCCCGTACCCGTGGATGTGACCATAATCCGAGGCCCTGCCGGGTTAGGGAGTGTTTCCATATACGCTCGTACTCCGGATGTGCCTATTGTAAATGTCTGTATTTCGCAGTTGCTTACTCCTCCCGGTCCTACCGCTTGAATATCAAGCCTGTAATGACCCGCTGCCAATCCCAATAAAGCAAAATTCCAGCTATTGGAGCTGCTGGCAAGATAACCCTGACCAAGCACTGAACCATTCGCAACTCTGCTGATTGTGTAGTATAACCCTGTGCCGTTGGATGTAACTTCAATCCTTGGTCCGTTTGGGTTGGGGAATGTCTGCATACATACTCTTACGGATGAAGTGTTTAATAATTGATTCTGGGGTATGTAAATTCCGCCAAACGCATATTGTCTATAGGCTAATAACATTCCTGCCGCAATATATCCGCATCTTCCTCCGCCAATATCTCCGCAATTATTAAGTCTAGTAAAAAATGTATAATCTTTCACTACTCTTATGCCGTTATATGTTGTTCTCGATAAATCTACGTTGTCTTTTGTATCGTTTTGAGGAACATTCCTGTTATCCAATTGTAATGGTGTGTTTTTCTGAATATAATTTAGTATGTTTTCGTTTTTTTCTGCTATAAGCGCATTGTTCAGCGTGTTAGAAATATTTTCATAGTCAGAGACATCGTCCTCGCTTAGCGTTTTTTCCAAAACGGTGTGTTTATATTCTGTATTATTACTTAACGAACGATCATTTGATAAATCTTTACTATAATATTCTTTTATCCCCGCATAATATAGTTCGGTAAAGATTCCGTGATACGGAGAAGGTGTCCTCGATGAATATTCCACAAACAATCCTGATTCGTCATGGAACAGGATATATCCTTGTGGATGCAATTCCACTAATGTAAATTTGTTCTTTGCAAAATCATAAACATCCTTAATCTCTGAAATGTTTAAAGATATTGCATCTTCCTCTCCGTGAAGTTCTAAATGATTTTGCTCCATAATAGAAATTTGTTCGGCAAAAACAGTTTCTTTTCTTGCTTTCATATCAGCATTAAATGTTTTGTTTTCTCCAAAAGTAAGAGCAGAAGCAGGCAACGAACTCACCGTAACACATATGCACAACAAAAGCGTCAAAACAGTAATTTTAAATTTACTTTTCACAATAACCTCTCCTTCATCTTCTATTCAACCTATACCTACATCCAACCACTCAGCCCATCGGAATCAACCCCTTTCATATCTTTATAACACCATAATAACATAAAACCCCACAAGATGCAATGTGCAATATGCACAAATCTCGTGGGGAATTGTTGGGGGATGTTACAACTCCCCATGTCCCTGCTAAACCCCATACACATTCGTCTCCCATGCCGGAATGTACCGATGGTGCCGCATATACACACGATAACTCATGTCGCTTAGAGCGATGGGGATCTTCCATATATCATCGTTGCGGTGATAGGCGCATACATAGAGCCGAGGTCTATGCAGCAGGATGGTCCGCTCGGCTCCCTTGAGCGCTTCCGATTCCGCTCCCTCTATATCCAGCTTGATAATCGTCGGCGACAGATTCAGGCTATCGAGGGTTATCATATCGGCGGCTCTGCCTTTGTCACTAATACCCGACGACCGTCCTCCTCTGCTGTCAAAACCGACCTCCGCATCCAAACTGTACAGACCCTTGTTATAGGTATAAACACCGGGAGCTTTTAGGCTTTCGGTGTATTTTACGAGCTTGCGGTAGTTTTTTGTGTCCGGCTCAAAGGCGTGTATCTGATTGAATCGGCCATGCGTATAGGAGAGAAACTCACCGATAGTATCACCGTCATACGCACCCGCATCGATATAGGTTTCGTTTTGGGTCACACAGAGAATGTCGGTATACACTTCGCTTTTATCAGATTCGGCCGCAAAGAGATACTGCGGTTTTCCGCTTAATTTGTAGTTTATTATATCGGCAAATACCGATTTTGAGCGGCAATCATGCAGACGGTTATACGCCTGCCTGATCCTGTCGGCGTTTCTTATCAGATAGTCCCAATCAAAAATACCGTCTCCCGCCACAGGCAAATCCGGCGCGAAAACGGTATATTTTTCCATCATCCTTTTAATGCGATCGATAACATCGCTGCGGTTGGTTGCAAAGCAGAGCAACACAGCGAAATCATCGTAGAGACTGCAGATTTCGTCAAAACTCTTGACACGGATTCCTTTATAAGAATGTCCACGCACAAATTCGTCACTTGCAAAAACATCGGTCCAAGCTATCCCCTTGCCCTCGAGAACACGGGTGATCTTATCGGCTCCGTCTCCCATTCCGTAGAGAATCAGGGGCTTTTGCAATGCGGCAAGATTATGCCACAAATCAAATTTTTCTAAAACAAAATCAAGCAATTATCAAAATCTCCGTATACATATTTATATCAAATGCTGGCAGAATAATAGAAATGGAGAGGTGCTTTTATGATGTATATTTACAACACAAACAAAAGACCGGGGTACGATCCTATGGAGCGTGTTCTCGATCTTATTGATGAAAACGAAAGCCACGGCGATCCAAACGGAAGCTATACGGGCAAGCCGATATTTGATGATAAAGAACCGGAGCAGGATAACGATGATATATAGAATTTTCAGATTATTTGAATGGTTTAGAATAGAATAAGCGGAGAATGATTAGATTTGTTTACGCAATTGTCCCTGTGCTGTTTGTGCGGGGATATTCCTCACGCTTGCCACACGCTTGAATCCGTATTTTTTTGCGGCGGTTTCCCCGATTCTGTTCACACGCTCTACGCGTTCACGGACGGTCATGTTCTTTGTTTCCTCATAAATCTGCAAGCGGATTTTGTTTAGTTCTTGCTCGATGGTATTAGGAGTTGTCATTTTCATTTACCTCCATCGGATTATAGATTTCGACTGCACGATAGCCGTTCGCTATGTTGACGTTACCCGTTTCAATTTTTGTTTTACGCTTGACAATATGCTCAAAGTTCATGCTGATAATCATGTTCAGATCATTTACGGCGGCAACGGCGATATGAACGCCGTCCGTCCGATATTTCATTGGTATGATACCATGCTCAACATAAATATCCGCAAGCTGCTCGGCTTCATCGTCCAGTCCTAAAACTGTTATGCCGTACTTCTCTATGAGGGCGATCATCTTTTCTCGTTTTTCACCCTGTGTTTTTTCTAATTCATTAACCACATAGTCGGAAGTGAACGCTTCATACTTTCCCGCTGCTATGTCATCGAAAAGCGAAAGCGTTGCGGCATGGGCTTCCCTGTCCGTATCGAAATAGAAATTAAACAAAGTGGTTTCAATGTAAATTTTTTGTTTACGCATATATTCTCCCCGCTATACAGATAAAAGGCATATTACCCCCCTACTGATTCAAGGTCAGTTTTGACGGCCGGTGTTTTCTTATAGAGGGCGGGTTGCTTAGGATGTTGAGGTTTTGCAGGATGTCGTCCAGTATTTTATCAAAGTCGTCTTCTTTATAGAAACGCAGGGCTGTTTGACGGTAGTCCTCATAGTTCTGCTCGTTTAGCGAAATATCATATCTGTATATTATTATAAACGATGCGTCGGCCTCGTCTTCGGAGTTGTCGAAAAACACAGCGCTGTTGACGGGGGTTTGTTTAACCGCATCCATCAGCTCTTGGCTGAACTGCTGCAGGAACATAGTGTCGTCCTTTTTAACGATAAACCGACTGCTTTCGGGCGCTTCATCTTCTTGGTCTTCTTCGTCTTCATGGTCACATTCCTCGCTATGAACATGGTCGTCTATGCCCAATTCGTCGCTGCCATAAAGCGCTTCCATCGCTTCCTGCAGCTCGGTGTAATACTCATGGGCAACCTCCCATATAGGCTCTCCGGCGTTGATCCTGTCTACATAGCCGCTAACCTTTTGACGGAGTTCCTCTTTTTCCTCCGGCTCAAAAGCCTGACCCGTCATAGTATCGAAAAGCGGAAAATGACCAAACTCTATCTCCATAAATTCATCATGGAAATAGCCCTTGAGTTCCTCCTGCGTAACCTCTTGAATACCATCGGTTTCATAGTATCTCTCGAAAATCAGGTCACGCTTTTTGATATAGATATAGTATTCCTTGAGTGTGGCTTTGCTTATACCGTTATCCAAATAAAAATTCTTAGGATTTCCTCTGGCATCGGTTTCCTCATAGCGTCCCCACTCTTGATCGGTAAGATAGTTTACGCTATCCATATCGGTCTCGGAAAGGGTTAGCTCAAGCTCGTCAAAATGCCGCAAGGTTGCGATATATTGTTCGACAAGCTCTTTAGCGCGGTTTTTGATCCACTCGTCCGCCTTGATTCCGTCAATCTCCTGCGATAAAACAGGCTGTTCCCCATCTTCGGCCTTGTCAACCGCCTCTACAAACGCTCCCATAAGAATCCTAAGATACATACCCGATGTGATTATCATGTCGTCCTGCTTGAAGGTCCATGTCGTATCGGAACAGGATGCCAGCGTAAAAACCATAACGATCGATATGACAAAAGCCGTCAGTCTGCTGAAAATTTTCATTTTTAAATCCTCCATACAATATATAATAATATCAATGAACTAAATCATACTACAAAAATAATAATTTGTCCAGTAAAATTTTTAAAGATTTTTAAGATTTTTTTAACCATATATACTCCTCCGATCGTTTTTGCGAAAAACACCCCGTCATGCTATGATGAACACGGATGATCGGTGTTTATGACGGACGGTACGCACGGGGGTGCGTACCCTACGGGGCTTGAAATTATAATTGTTCATTGTTAATCGTACATTGTTAATTGTTCAAGCCCCTGCCCTCTTTGGCAAAGAGGGTGCCGCCGCAGCGGCGGGGGTTTTTCTCCGTGGTTCTCGCAAACCCTGTCCGTCACCTTGCCTCTCCCTTTTGGA
>WRME01000049.1 GCA_009777275.1 Oscillospiraceae bacterium | reverse complement strand
CCAGGGGGGAATTGGAAATTTTTAGTATGCAGCCCCCTTCCCCTGGGGGGGGGGGGTGCCGCCGCAGCGGCGGGGTGGTCGTCTCTTGGTCCCTCGCAGCGGCAGGTGTTTTTATTTTCAAAAACCTATTGCGTAAATACTCACATTATGTTAGAATAATCCTGAATAATACTATAAGGAGAATATTTATGTCACAAAAAAAGGCGAGAAAGGTAATAATAATAGGAGCGGCAGGGAGAGATTTTCATAATTTTAATGTGTTTTACAGGAACAACCCCGATTTTAAGGTTGAGGCATTTACCGCCGCACAGATTCCCGATATAGCAGGGCGGAAGTACCCCGCTTCTCTTGCGGGTGAGCTATACCCCGATGGTATCCCCATATATGCACAAGAAGAGCTGGACAGGCTTATCAAAGAGCTTGACATAGACGAGTGTGTCTTTGCCTACAGCGATATACCCTACAATAGGCTGATGAATATCGGCGCTCAGGTAAATGCGGCGGGAGCCGATTTCACGCTGCTGGGTCCTAAGAATACCATGCTCAAAAGCACAAAACCCGTTATCGCAGTCGGAGCGGCTCGGACAGGCTGCGGAAAAAGCCAGACGACACGCCGCATAGCAGAGATTCTTATGGCAAAGGGTATGAAGGTTATCGCCGTTCGCCATCCTATGCCGTATGGCGATCTTGAGGTACAGAGAGTACAGCGTTTTGCCGCTATAGAGGATCTCGTCAAACATAAATGCACCATAGAAGAGATGGAAGAATACGAGCCGCATATCGCTCGGGGTAATGTTATTTATGCAGGTGTTGACTATGAAGAAATACTCCGTGCCGCCGAAAATGATGAGAGCGGATGCGATGTTATATTATGGGACGGCGGTAATAACGACTTCCCCTTCTACACACCCGATCTGATGGTCACGGTTGCCGACCCGCACCGTCCCGGTCACGAGCTTTCCTACTATCCCGGAGAGGTTACACTGCGTATAGCCGATGTTGTGGTCATCAACAAGATAGACAGCGCTGATTTTGAGAAGATCCAGGAAGTAAGAAAGAACATAGAACTTGTAAATCCCAAGGCGGTTGTGGTAGATGCGGCATCCGCCATAAGCGTGGAAAACCCCGAACTTATCCGAGGTAAACGTGTTCTTGTGGTAGAAGACGGCCCCACCCTCACTCATGGTGAGATGAAGATAGGAGCAGGAGTTGTTGCGGCGCGTCGGTTCGGAGCGGCGGAGACTGTTGATCCCAGACCCTATGCCGTCGGCAAGCTGTCCGAAACATTCAGCATATACCCGGGTATCGGCAAGCTCTTACCCGCTATGGGATATGGCGAACAGCAGATGAAAGACCTCGCCGCTACCATAGACGCTACCGATTGCGACAGCGTTGTAATAGCCACTCCGATCGACCTCAACAGAGTAATAAAAATAAACAAACCCAACACACGGGTTGAATACAACCTATGGGAAATCGGCAACCCCAACATGGAAAACATACTCACAGAGTTTATTGCGGGTATAAAGTAGTATGAAGAATGTTTTATCTTTTGTAAAAACACATTTCCGCCGCATCTTTTGGTGTATGTATAGTGGTTTGATTTTAGTTTGTTTGGTTTTATTTTCATATAAATTTATAAATATACTAAACCTCTCATCACTCAGCGGCGATGATCGTTTCATCTTGTTGTTTTCTTATGTAGCCAAATTCCTCTTGACCGTCTTTACAATTTCGGTTGTTACGATACCTTTTGTAATAAAAATCCCCATTCACAAACTCTTTATTTTTGCAGGTCTTGGTTTTGGTTTGTTCTATATGATTTTCATTACTCCTTTATCAATTCCCGATGGTCCTTACCATTATTTTTCTTCGCTGAAGTTATCTAATATCATTACCTTTAATTTTAACGATACCGTTAAAACTAACGATTTGTATATAAGCAGATTTGAAGGAGGACACAAAAATCTTCCCGGTGGGTATTTGCACCTTTCTGATCCTTTGTTTTGGCCGCAAGGAGATGATGTGCCTCAGCCGGCATCTCATGGAATAAGCTATCCTGTGCAGATTTTGCCTCAAACTATAGGTTTAACCTTAGCGAGATTGCTCGGGTTTAACTTTATATGGAAATACCATATGGGGCAGTTGTTTAATCTGATGTTTTTCATAACCTGCATTTACATCGCTATCAAAAAAATCCCTTTCCAAAAGGCGCTTGTCTTTTCGATAGCCTTGCTGCCTATGACTATGCAGCAGGCATCGTCTTTTTCATATGATTGCTTTATCAACGGATTGTCGATTTTGTTGGTCGCTTGTATCATGCAATCTATATATAAAAAAGACCCTATATCAAAATCTGAAATAGTTTGGATTGCGGTAATAACCGCCCTGCTCTCTCCTGCAAAAACGATTTATTATTTCTTGGTCTTTTTAGTTCTGCTCATTCCAAAGGAAAGATTTGCGGGTAAAAAATCTCATTTGCTCAGCAAGCTTGTCATGTTGGGATCAGGCATATTAACTATATTGATCTTTAACATTCCGAGTTTTTCAACTATCGCTTCTTCTGAGGGTCGGTATTATACACTAAGTTATGTTCTCTCTAACCCCATAACAACATTTAAGATGTTTTTTGACAGCCTTGAAGCAATGTGCGACTTTTATTTCTATTCTGCTTTGGGACAACAGCTTAGCGGATTGACCTTATATTTACCCATGACGCTTATTAATCTCTTCGCTGTTGTGTTGTTTTTAGCAGGAATAAAAAACAAAGATGAATCAGATGTGATTAATATAAAACAAAAGTCATTTATTTTCGTTGTGAGTTTTGTTATCCTTGGTTTAGTCTTTTTAAGTCTGATGCTGGGTTTTACACCTAATACCTATGATTTAATCATAGGGGTTCAAGGGCGGTATTTTATTCCGATACTATTGCCGCTGTTGTTACTGTTGCGTAACCAAGCCATTGTGTCTCTGAAAAGCATAGATAAATATGTACTTTGCTTTTTATTCTTATTGCAGTTTGATGTTTTGTGGAAAATATTAAACCTTACGGTCGCAAAAATATTCGTGTAACAGAAAGGTGCATGAAGTGGAAAAAACAAACACTATCAAAAAACTTATTATCATTCCGGCTTTTAATGAAGCCGATAGTCTTTGTACGCTTGTGCGTGAAATAGAGCGTGTTTCTCCCGATTATGATTATATTATTATAAACGACGGCTCTTCCGACGATACCGTCAAGGTTTGCGAGCAAAACGGTCTTAATGTCATAACTCTTCCCGTGAATTTAGGCATTGGCGGAGCGATGCAGACCGGATACCTCTATGCCAAGCAAAGACAGTACGACATCGCCATCCAGCTGGACGGCGATGGTCAGCACGATCCCGCTTATCTCGACACGCTTATCGAGCCTGTAATATCGGGACAGGCGGATTTTTGCATAGGCAGCAGATTTATTGATAAAAAGGGATTCCAAAGCACGGTGATGCGTAGGAGCGGCATAATGTTTTTGGTCTTTTTTATCAAACTTGTATCGGGCATGGAGGTGCTTGATGCCACCTCCGGATTCAGAGCCGCAAACAAGGATGTTATAAACGCATTTTGCGAATATTACCCCTATGACTATCCCGAGCCGGAAACTATATGCGTTTTACTCAAAAAAGGTTACAAGGTAAAGGAGATTCCGGTGCAGATGAGGGAACGCAGCGCCGGAGTAAGCTCTATACGCTTTCTAAAATCGGCCTACTACATGGTAAAGGTTACCCTCGCCATACTGATTTCGGGAATCCGCAAGTAAAGGAGAACAAAACAATGCAGCCTATAGCACAGATTTTTACCGTAATATCGATACTCGTCTTCTTCATATTCATCGTTATGAAGATTCGCAAGGGCGTTATGGATTATAAATACGCTCTTGTTTGGATATGCTTAGGTTTGGTTACCTTGATATTTTCGGTGTTTCCGGCATCGTTTGCCTTTATCGCAAGGAAAATACAGATAGCGATGCCGCTCAATCTCCTGTTCTTTTTGGGCATATTGGTCTGCCTGGCCTTTATATTCACCCTTATCACAAGCCTGAGCAAACTTAAACGCAAGTTTTATATATTAACCCAGAAAAACGCCATCTTGGATAAAACAGTAAATGAGCTAACCTATAAAATAGATCGTTTGGAGGAAATAAATGGCGGGGTGGAGTGAAGACGGCAATCAAAAAAGGATACTGGTTGTATGCCAGCATTTTTGGCCGGAATCGTTCCGGATAAATGAAATATGCGAATCTTTGTCGGAAAAAGGCATACAAATAGATGTTCTTTGCGGAATGCCTAATTATCCTGAGGGTGTATTTTATAAGGGATATAACTATTTTAAACCACGCACCGAGTATCGCAACGGTATTAAAATCATGCGCGTGGGAGAAATTCCCCAGTGGAAAAAAGGCGGCAATCTTTTTGTTGCGTTAAACTATTTGTTTTTTCCGTTTGCCTCTTTGTTCTCTATCCCGAGGTTTCTATTTAAAAAAAAGTACGACTGTGTTTTTACCTACAGCCTTTCGCCTGTGTTTATGGGCTTTCCGGGTATTATATATTCCAAACTCCGCAATGTTAAATCTGTCTGCTATATTTTAGATTACTGGCCTGATTCACTATATTCTGTCATACCGCTGAGCAACAGAGTCCTGCGTAAAATAATCAAAAGCATATCGTTTTGGCATTATAAAAATTCCGATATAGTCTTAGCTCCGTCTAAAGGAGTGCTTAATAAATTACGCACGGATACGGGGGATGAAAACTCATTCTTTCTGCCGCAGTCATGCTCAGAAGTATATGAAACTCTTGTTTACAACAGCCAACTGCATGGGCGGCACGGAGGCAGGTTCAATCTCGTTTTTGCGGGAAACATAGGTCCTGCCCAATCGCTGGAGACTGTCATTGAAGCGATCGCTCTGCTAAAATCAGATAACCCCGGTTTGGCTGATTCATTCCGTCTTCTCATATTGGGCGGCGGTATGTCGAAAGAAACCATCGTGAAAAAAATGCAGGAACTAAATTTGTCCGATTGTGTTTTTTTTGAAGGGTTTGTTCCTGAAAAAACGGTGCTCGAATACCATGAACTCGCCGATGCCTTGTTTGTGTCACTATCGGATAACCCTTTGTTTTCCATGATGATTCCCGCAAAGGTGCAGTCATACATAGCGGCGGGAAAACCTATTTTAGCGGCTCTTAGCGGAGAAGGCGCCGATGTTATCAGAGAAGCAGACTGTGGACTTGTCTGCCCATCGGGAGATCCGCAAGAATTAGCAAAGGCTATAAGCACTCTAATGTCGCTCACTCAACAAGAACGGGATAGAATGGGTAAAAACGGCAAGGAGTATTACAACGCAAATTACAAGCACGGTCTTTTTATAGAGCGGCTGATAGAAATATTATTATAACCCAATAAGAAAGGATGGATTATCTATGTTTAAAGACAAAACTATACTGATCAGCGGAGGGACGGGATCGTTCGGGAATGCGGTTCTCAAGCGATTTTTAGATACCGACATCGGCGAGATTCGTGTGTTTTCCCGTGACGAAAAGAAACAGGACGATATGCGGAAAATCTACAGAAACGATAAAATCAAATTCCACATAGGAGACGTTCGTGACATCGGCAGCGTTAAAAATGCTATGCACGGCGTTGATTTTGTCTTTCAGGCGGCAGCCCTCAAACAGGTTCCGAGTTGTGAGTTTTTCCCGATGGAAGCGGTCAAAACAAACATCATAGGAACCGATAATCTTCTTACTGCCGCTATCGAAGCCGGAGTGAAAAAGGTCATATGCCTTTCTACGGACAAGGCCGCCTATCCTATAAACGCCATGGGAATGTCTAAAGCGATGATGGAAAAGGTGTTTGTCGCAAAATCGAGAACGGTAGATCCCGATAAAACTCTGATATGCGGAACTCGTTACGGCAACGTGATGTGTTCACGAGGAAGCGTGATACCTTTGTTTGTCGAGCAGATAAAAGCCGGAAGACCTCTCACCATTACAAATCCCGACATGACCCGCTTTCTAATGAGCTTGGATGAAGCGGTAGACCTGGTTGTATATGCCTTTCAAAACGCCAACGCAGGCGATATTATGGTGCAGAAATCTGCGGCATCTACCATTGCCGTTTTAGCACAAGCGGTAAAGGAACTGTTCGGCGCCGATAACAAGATTGAGATAATAGGAATAAGACACGGGGAAAAGATGTATGAAACACTGCTAACCGGAGAAGAATGTGTAAATGCCGTTGACAAGGGTAATTTCTATCAAATTCCGTGTGACAACCGTGATCTGAACTATGAGAAATATTTCGACGATGGCAACGCCAAACCTAATACGCTTACCGAATTTAACTCTAACAATACCGAAATCCTAAACATAGAACAGGTCAAGCAAAAACTACTGTCACTCAGCTATATTCGGGATGAATTAGCAGCCCTGTAGGGTATGCACAAATTAAGAAAGGGTTTGGTTTTTTTGAATATATTAGTCACAGGCGCAGGTGGGTTTATCGGTAAAAATCTTGTTGCGGCACTCAGATGCAGGGATGATATAAATGTATGTGAATACGATATTTATACAGACACGGCTCTTCTCGATGAATACTGCAAGCAGGCCGAGTTTGTCTTCCATCTTGCGGGAGTAAACCGTCCCGAGACTACCGATGAATTTATGACGGGCAACTACGGATTGTCGGCAAATTTGCTCGAAACACTGAAAAAACACGGCAACACCTGTCCTATTCTGATCTCTTCATCCACTCAGGCCGAGCTTGATAATCCATACGGCATTAGCAAGCGGGCAAGCGAGGACCTGCTTTTTGATTACGGCAAACAAACCGGAACACAGGTTTATGTATACCGTCTGCCTAATGTTTTCGGCAAGTGGTGCCGTCCCAACTATAACAGCGCCGTTGCTACATTTTGCTACAACATCGCCCGTGATCTGCCTATCACAGTCAACGACCCGGAGGTTGTTATGAACCTGGTTTATATAGACGATGTCGTAGGCGAGTTTATGCGTGTTCTTGACCGAAACGGTACTCGCAACGGCGATTATTATCAAATTCCCGTCCTGCATAGAGTTAAACTCGGGAGCATAGCTGACCTGCTCTATTCCTTTAAAGAAACCCGCAATACGCTGAATGTTCCTGACTTATCAGACGAATTTGCTAAGAAGCTATATGCAACATATCTTTCCTATCTGCCTGAGGACGGATTTGCATATCCGCTCAAAATGAACATAGACAATCGGGGTAGTTTTACAGAAATAATACGCACACATGACAGAGGGCAGTTTTCGGTAAATATCTCAAAACCGGGCATTACTAAAGGTAATCACTGGCATCATACTAAAAACGAAAAGTTTGCCGTTGTTAGTGGAAAGGGTGTTATACGTTTCCGCAAAATAGACAGCGATGAGATTCTCGAATACTTTGTATCGGGTGATAAAATTGAGGTTGTCGATATTCCCCCCGGATATACCCATAACATCGAGAACTTGGGCGATTTTGACATGGTGACGTTTATGTGGTGCAACGAATGTTTTGACCCGAACAATCCCGACACAATCTTTTTGGAGGTATAGATTTGGATAAACTAAAAGTCACTACAATAGTGGGAACACGACCCGAAGTCATACGGCTGTCGGCTTGTATAAAGGCGTTTGACAAATATTTTGACCACACCCTTGCCCACACCGGACAAAACTGGGATTACACCCTAAACGAGGTGTTTTTCAAGGAGTTTGAACTGCGGCAACCCGATCATTACATGAATGCGGCCGGAACAAATCTCGGCGAAACTATAGGTAATATAATATCAAAAAGCTACAGTCTTTTAGAAGAGATTCGTCCCGACGCATTACTTATATTGGGTGATACTAACTCGGCATTGTCGGCTATAGCGGCCAAGCGGTTAAAAATCCCCATCTTCCACATGGAAGCGGGGAACCGATGTTTTGATCAGAATCTGCCGGAAGAAATCAACCGCAAAATAGTAGATCATCTTGCCGATGTTAATCTGTGCTACACCGAACACGCCCGCCGCTACCTAATATCGGAAGGATACCGCAAGGAACACATCTATGTTACAGGCTCTCCTATGACCGAGGTGATACACCGCAGCAAAGACAGGATAGAATCGAGCGATGCCCTTGAAAGGCTCGGTATAGAGCCATCGGGGTACATTCTGCTGTCCGCTCACAGGGAAGAGAATCTCGAAAACGAAACAACATTTATGTCGCTTATGGAAGCGGTAAATTCAGTAGCGGAGGAGTATAATCTCCCCGTAATATATTCAGTCCATCCTAGAAGCCGCAATATTATAGAAAAGCGAAAGTTCCGTTTCCATCCGCTGGTACGCGAACTAAAACCGTTCGGATTTTTCGATTACAACAAGCTGCAAAAGAACTCTTTCTGCGTTATTTCAGACAGCGGAACACTGCCGGAAGAAGCAGCGGTACTAAACTTCCCCGGAGTTGTAATACGCACATCTACCGAACGCCCCGAGGCTTTAGACAAGGGCGTAGTAATCCTCGGCGGAGTGAAAGGTAAAGATGTACTACAGAGCGTTGCTCTGTGCCGCGCCATGTGGGAAAACGGAGAAGAAACAACCAATGTAACCGACTACACAGACAAAAATGTATCGACAAAGGTGGTAAAAATAATCCAAAGCTATACGCACATAGTAAATAAGGTCGTATGGGGACGTGGGTAGGGGATTAAACACTCCCGCTGCGTTCCATGCCCTTGTTGTAGTTATATTCGGCACGGTCGAGGTTGACGACAGCGAACCAATCATCGATGTAATCGGCACGCAGATTGTAGTGTTTGAGGTAATACCCATGTTCCCATACATCGATGAGCATGATCGGTTTCATGTCCATGGGCAGGGGGGTGTCCTGGTTTGCGGTGGTTATGATTTTGAGACCGCCGAATTTGGTGAGGACAAGCCAGGCATATCCGGAACCAAAAACAGCAAGAGCTTGTTTCTTAAACTCTTGCTTGAATCGATCATAACTGCCGAACTCCTGCGTTATTCTTCTCATAAGATTGCCGGATGAAAGAGTGCTGCTATGCGGCTTCATGTTCTCGAAATAGAGCGTGTGGTTATACACGCCTCCGGCGTTGTTTTTGACCGCCGTTCTTATTTTTGCGGGAAGATGATCGGTCTGGGTAAGCAGTTTTTCGAGAGACCAGTTTTGATAGGCGGGGTAATCGGCCAGGATATTGTTCAGATTGTCAACATAGGTCTTATAGTGTCTGTCGTGGTGCAGGTGCATAGTAGTCGTGTCTATGTACGGTTCTAATGCGCTGTAAGAATAGGGCAGGGGTACTGTCTCAAATTTATAATGGTCATTCATAAAAAATCATTCCTTAATATAATAGTTTTATACATTATATTAAGGAATTGAAAATTTGGATACAGTTATGGACGCAGTTTATAGTTTCCGGAGCGGAGTGCGGCGACAAAATCAGCAGAGGTTTCTATCGGAGCAGGGAATATCATCCCCGCTCCGCTAACCCCTTTTTTAGAATGAAGGTCGCTTCCTGCTGTCATTATTTTGTTTCTCTGTGAGGCGTAATCAAAGGCCCTCTTGTCAAATTCTTTGTCCTTGTGTGCGGCATTGATCACCTCGACACCCTCCGTTTCGGGATAGAGATGGATTCCGTAGAGATAGTCCCGCTCCCTAAAGGGATGAGCCTGCGAGATGAAACCCCCGCACTCGCTGATATGGGCTATATACTCCTTTACCCCCATTTTGTCGAGATCGGGGTTGTCGTGTAAAAACTTAGCGTCAAGACCGTATGTCAAAAACTCTGACCCTCCGGCACTGAACTCCCATCCGAAAAGCACTGTAAGCCCGATACGGTCTCCCTCAGCCTTGGCGTCAAGGTATCCTGCCGTAAAAAGCTCAACACGTTGATTCCACGGAGGTTCTTTAGGAATAGCGCAGCTTCCGTTGAAAAAATGATCGGTTACAATTATGCCGCTGTATCCCGCCTTATGATACGCCCGAGCCATGTCTGCGCCTGTATCACGCCCGCAGGAACTCGTCTGTGATGTGTGCAGATGCGTTTCAAATAAATATCCATCCTTACGCATTGTCAACCTTGTTCATATGCTCGATAAGTTCGAGACACTTGACCGAGTATGCCCACTCGTTATCATACCATGATACGAGTTTGACAAATTTGTCGGTGAGGGCGATTCCCGCTTTGGAATCGAAGATGGATGTATAGGGGCATCCGATAAAGTCGGATGAAACAACCGCTTCGTCGGTATAGGCGAGAACGCCTTTCATCGAGCCTTCGCTTGCTTTTTTTATTGTAGCGCAGATTTCGTCATAGGTTGCCGGTTTTGCAAGATTGACGGTAAGGTCAACAACCGATACATTGAGTGTAGGAACACGCATTGCCATACCCGTGAGTTTGCCCTTGAGTTCGGGAATTACAACACCGACAGCCTTTGCAGCTCCGGTTGAGGAGGGAATGATATTACCCGATGCTGCGCGTCCTCCGCGCCAGTCCTTTTTAGATGCGCCGTCTACCGTTAGCTGGGTTGCGGTAGTCGAGTGTACGGTGGTCATAAGACCGTCTGTAATGCCGAAGTTGTCGTTGATAACCTTAGCTAAAGGAGCGAGACAGTTGGTTGTGCAGGAAGCATTCGAGACAAAATCCATGTCCTTTGTATACTTGTCAAGGTTTACCCCGCATACAAACATAGGTGTGTCGTCTTTAGACGGGCCTGAGTATACAACCTTTTTCGCCCCGCCGTCGATATGCGCTTTTGCCTTGTCCTTAGAGTGGAAGATTCCGGTAGCGTCTACTATATACTCTGCTCCGACCTTGCCCCAGGGAATTTCAGCGGGATTCATCTTATCAAAGAAGAATACCTTTTTGCCGTTTACGGTGATGGAGTTGTCGTCATAAGAAATCTCTCCGTCAAAAGGACCGTGGATCGTATCATACTTGAGCATATACGCCATGTAGTCGGGTGTCATAAAGGGATCGTTTACCGCCACAAACTCATACTTTGGGTTGTTGATCCCCGATCTGAACACCAGCCGTCCTATTCTCCCGAAACCGTTGATACCAATTTTGATTGCCATATAAATATTTCATCCTTTCAATTCACGGGCTCTGCCCGTCTGCATAAATTTTGGTCGCTAAAAACATTCTACCAAAAATATTCTCCTTTTACAAGTAATAAGTTCAAGTTTTAACAAATATTTTATAATTTGCGGAAAAACAGTTGTGGTGCCCTCTCCGTCACGCCCTGCCCTCTCCGTCACGCCAAGGAGAAAAACACCCGCCTGTGGTAACCACGGACGAACGAAGTTCGCCCCTACAGACCACCCCGCCGCTGCGGCGGGAGCCCCCCCCCGGAGGGGACAGGGGGGTGTCGTCAGATAATTACAAATCACCCCTCGGGGCCAGTGC
>WRME01000048.1 GCA_009777275.1 Oscillospiraceae bacterium | reverse complement strand
TTGCGGGAATGTTGGTCTGTGCAAAGGGAACGGCGTAATCATATGAGAATACCCTGCCCTCAAAGCCCCTGAGAAGTTTGCCGTCTACGCTTATTCCGGTTAGGACAACCTCGTCATCCATAAACACAACCACGGGGAAGTCGGCAGTCATGGTGTCGCCGCCGAAACTAACGGCCGCCGTTATGGTTGTAACACCCTCTCCTGTCGGTGTAACGATGCCTTTGCCGTCAACTATCGCCACACTCTCATCGCCGCTTGTGTAGGTAACTGTGACATCGCTTCTTGCAAGATCGAGCCATCTGTCGTCACGCAGTGATGCCACGATGCCCGAATTGATTCTTGCGCCCGGTTTGCTTGCATCGAGTATCACTCTATCGGGATGGGCGCCGACAACCAACAGCCTTTCATCGATAATCCCGTATAGACTGACCGTCTCCTCAAACCTTATATCATCGCTTGATGCTCCGATCTGGAAGATGTAGTCACCCTGATCATGCGTGTTTCTTTGCAGGTCTTCATCCCAAAAATACATATCGGCAAGGTCATATGTTATTGTGACCGTCTTTTTCTCGCCGACTGCAAGTTTTACCTTGTCGAATCCCTTGAGCTGCTTGGCGGGACGGGAGATTCTATCATTGACGGGCGGTACAACATACATCTGTACGATCTCGGCGCTGTCAACGCCTCCGGTGTTCTCTACATCTACCGTCACCGTTACGGTGTCGTTTGGTGTGACTGTAGTTTTGTCTATAGTCGTGTTGGTATATTCAAAGGATGAGTAGGTAAGCCCGTGTCCGAAAGGATAGGTTGTGTCTCCGGTAAAATACTGATATGTCCAGCCGTTGTGGGTTTTGCCCTCAAACTCGTCCCCTCTGATGTGATAGTCGTCAATGGTCGGGAGTTGGTCTTCGTCTGCATACCATGTGAATGGGAGTTTTGCGGTGGGGTTGGCATCGCCGAATATGACCCTTGCCATTGCGTTGCCCTGAGCCTGCCCGTTGTATGCGCACCACAATATAGCGGGAACATCGTCAACAAACTCGCTAAGATCGAGCATTCCTACCGATTGTATATGCACAACGGTGTTGGGGTTGAGTTCCCAAACAGCCTTGGCAAGTTCACCCTGCATACGGCGCATCGAGAGGAATCCTCGGTCAAGCCCCTCGCTTGAGTCGCCGCCCTGTGATCCTATGGCTACAATAACGGCGTCGGCATTTGCAATGGTGTTTTGATCAGACGGCGACAGATTTACCTGCTGTTCGGGAAGAACGAATACTACATGGAGTTCGCCGACATTGTATCCGCCCGTACTGCCTATGTTTGCTGTGCTCAGATTATAGATGGTATCGTTTGGGGTGCTTCCTCCGATCGATGTTGAGGCAACCATCATGCTCCCCGTCTCTGAATACATATAGAACTGGGCCGTTCCGCCCTCTCCCCGTGTTTCTATGGCGATTGAGTCAATTTCGGTAATGTCTATGTTTTCATAGACGATAACGCTGTCCGGCTCGATATATCCGAATCTGTTCTCGTTGAGCTGATAGACTATGCCCCTTGATTTTGCAGAGGAATGATCAGCAGGTCTTAGTGTTCTGACATTCTCTCCGTCCTTGACAAGATTGACATCCCTGACCTGTGATACAACGGTACCTCGGAAGGATCCGCCTGTCAGATAGGTAACCTGAGATTCATCGCTAAGCCCTAAAACATTAGCGATACCCTGACGCGGGGTTGATATATCTTCGGGGAAAGGAATACCGGAATATGCGCCCAGTATGTAGTTTGTCGCTATCTGCGAGGGGCCGACAAGCACGACATTCTTCTTGTTCTTGTCAAGCGGGAGTATCGGTCTTGTGTCGGCCGATCTCGCCTTTTGGTTCTTCAGCAATACGATCGATTGATCGGCGGAATCCTCGGCAAGCTGTTTGTGCTTTTTGCTGGTGATCTGATTAGCATAGGAGTATGCAGAATCACGGTAGGGTACATCCTCGGTCGGGTCAAACTCACCCAGCTTCATGCGGGCGGTAAATATTCTCACGAGCGCTATATCCATATCATGCTCGGACATAAGACCGTTGTTTACCGCCGCAACGCCGTTGTTGGGATAGACACTGCCGCAGTCCATGTCGGTTCCCGCCATGAGCGACAGAGCGGTGGCTCCGGGCGGTGTTATAAGACGGGTACCGTCAACATATCTTCGTCCAACCCTAACGGCGGTGAATCTGTTGTTGTCCTCGCTCGGTCTCCAGTTGTGGTTGAATGTTTCGTACATATTATTAATAGCGCCGCAGTCGGAGACGATAAATCCCGTGAATCCCCATGTTTTGCGGAGCAGGTCGTTCAGCAGGTATCTGTGAGCAGAGGCGGGAACCTCGTTGACACGGTTGTAGGCGCTCATAACAGAGCCGACATTGGTGTTCAGCGATATGTCCCTAAAGGCACGGGTGTAATACTCACGCAGATTGCGGTCGTCTATGTTAGAGGTGCCTTTGTGACGGTTATACTCGCTATTGTTTGCGGCATAATGTTTGGGGGTAGAAACTATCTTGATATATTTCTCATGGTCACCCTGAAAACCCTCTACAAAACTCTGTCCTATCTGGGCGGTCAGATAGGGATCCTCGCCGAAAGACTCGTGATTTCGTCCCCATCGTGGGTCTCTGGCAAGGTTTATGGTCGGAGACCAGTAGGTAAGCCCCTTGTTCCGCAGCTGGTTAAACCCACGAGCCTCGTCGGCCGTAGCGGTCATAACCTCTCGTACAAGCTCTCTGTCCCAAGATGCCGCCATTCCGAGCGAATAGGGGAATGAGGTCGCATTCTCGCCCTGATTGATGTTGGCAACTCCATGCAGACCCTCGTTCCAATAGTTATAGCTCGGCACTCCAAGCCTTGTGATAGCAGGGGCGCTGTTGGCGATCTGTTTTTCTTTCTCAGACAGTGTCATCCTCGACACAAGGTCGGCTGCTCTCTCCTCAAAAGAGAGAGATATGTCTTGATACGGCATAAGTGCATCCACCTTTACATAATTACTCAGCGGAACTAAATAGAGCATACAGGACATCATAGCAACGCTTATGGCCATGCTCAGCGGTCGTGCAAACCTCTTTTTCATACAATCCCAATCCTTTCACTTATTTCACTTAGATAGTATTATTATTATATATCTTGATTCTGAGAAAGTATAGTCATATTTTATTATTTTATGGGCAAAAAACAATCGGTTAAACCGCTACCGCTCATTTGTCCTAAAATTAATTATTTTTTAAAAAAGGTTGAAATCTATATAGTTTGTGCTACAATGGTGTTAGTACAACTATATCTTGAAAGGCGGTTGTTTTCCGTGGTGAAAAAAAACAGGTCAGTAGAAGAAATAACACAGGACCACGCCAAGTCACAGCTTAACGCATACAAACGCAGCTTTTTCGCTAAAACCGATAACATTAACCCCGAAATAGATAAGTCTATGAAAGAAGCTCCTTCTAAGAGAGGCCGGGATGGCGGCAACTATCCCGATATACGTCTTTTGTTGGAAACGAAATCTAAAAAGAGCATACCTATTATGATTGAAGTGAAAGGCATAAGAGGGAAACTCGTCAAGTTCAACTCTAAAGGAGAGGTGGATAACACGACAGCTAAAGGCGAAGCAAATTATTCTAACATTAACGGTTTTGCAGTAAACGGGGCTGTACATTATGCAAAGGCTGTTATCGATTATACCGAAAGCTATAATGAAGTTATCGCAATAGGGATTAATGGATATATGGAAGCCAATCAACTAAAAACCGAACTCGAAGTGTATTATGTTTCTGATGATAACCTCTCCGTGCCTAAACGTGTGGGAGAATATTCTGACCTTTCATTTTTGGCACCTGAAAATTTTGAGGATTTCATTAAAAAGGTTGAGTTGTTAAAACTCACCCCCGAAGAAATTGAAACTCAAAGTCAAAAAATCGAGTCAAAAATTGAAGAAAGCCTTAAAGCTCTCAATCAAACAATGCACGATGATTTACAAATTTCTGTCGGCTCTCGTGTTGAACTTATTACAGGCATGATAATGGCAGGGCTTGGCGTTGAGGGTAAGGTTGCTCCGCTTGAAATTTCTGACCTTAAAGGGGAAACGGGCAAGGATTCTAACGATGGCAAAACTATTCTAAACAAAATATCAAGTTTTTTAACCGAACGCGAATTACCGCAAGAAAAAATTGATATGTTAGTCAATGATTTATCAAGGGTGTTTATTCACTCAGGTTTATCCACACCGTACAATGGCGAAAGTAAATTAAAAACCGTTTACACCGCAGTTAAAAATAAAATATTGCCGATATTCGTGTCTGCACATCATCTTGACTTTACCGGAAAATTATTCAATGTCTTGAATGAATGGGCGGATATTCCCGATTCCGATAAAAACGATGTCGTTCTTACACCTCGTTATGTGACAACTCTTATGGCTAAACTCGCAAAGGTTGACCGCAACTCATATGTGTGGGATTATGCAGCGGGGTCGGCCGGATTTTTAATTTCTTCGATGAATTTAATGATTGAAGATGCAAAAAAACATATAAATAGTCCTAACGAACTCAATAAAAAAATAACACAAATAAAAATCAAACAGTTGCTCGGCATCGAAAAGCGTTCTGATATTTATATGCTTGCTGTCCTCAACATGATTTTGATGGGAGACGGTTCGTCAAACATATTACACAAAAACTCGCTAACTGAATATAGCGGCAACTACGAATGGGGAGCAGATAAGGATGAGCCTTTCCCTGCCAACGTATTTTTGCTCAATCCTCCGTATTCAGCTGAGGGTAAGGGATTTATATTCGTTAAAAAGGCTCTTGAACGAATGTCAAACGGAAGAGCAGTTATCCTTATACAAGAAAATGCGGGGTCGGGAGGAGGTTTACCCTATACAAAAGAGTTGTTGAAAAAGAATACGCTTTTAGCAAGTATTCATATGGCGGATATATTTAAAGGAAAGGCAGGAGTTCAAACTGCTATTTATGTCTTTGAGATTGGAAAAGCACATAATATTAAGCAATCAGTTAAATTTATTGATATGGCCAATGACGGATATTTGAGACAGAACCGTAAAAAAGCGAGTCTTGGTGTTAATTTAAGAAACGTTGCAAATGCACCTGAACGTTATCAAGAAATCGTTGACCTTGTTAATTATGGCAAATCATATCTTAATTATTTTACAGAAGATGAATATATTGAGGACACCATTACCCTTGAAGGCAACGACTGGACTTTTTCAGGACACAAAAAAATTGATACTATCCCAAATGAAGCGGATTTTATAAAAGTTGTTGGAGATTATCTTGCGTGGGAAGTTGAGCAAGTTTTGAGGGGTGAAAACAATGGTTAAATTTCAAAAAATTAAAATCGGCAGTATCTTCGACATCACAACACCCCCTAAAAGATTTAACGCTAATACTCTGACTTTCGGCGGGAAGAATAGATATGTCGCTCGTGGCGAAAGCAATAATGGTATTCGAGGTTACATTAACGAAGACGAGTGTTATTTGAACCCCGCTAATACAATAAGTTTCGGGCAAGATACAGCAACAATGTTTTTTCAAGACAAGCCTTATTTTACAGGTGATAAGATTAAAGTTTTTTCTTTATTAGAAACCCAATTAACAAGAAGAGTAGCACTATATCTAATATCCGCAATGAAAAAAGCATTTTCAAATTTTTCTTGGGGGAAAACATCGTTCAACATTAAGATTCTTAAAAATGTTGAACTTTATTTGCCTGTCAACTTATGTGCTGAAATAGACTTTGATTTTATGGAAAACTATATAGTTGAGATCGAAAAAAAGTGTATAGAAAAAAGGAAGATAACTCGTGAAAAGACACTTAATGCGTATCTTCGAGTTTCTAAATTGAAGAAATATATCTTGACATCAAAAGAAAAAGATATTTTGATAAAATATAGGAATGGAGAAGTTGAACATAGAAGTTTTAAAATCGGCGGAAAGGATGGACTGTTTGATATTTTCACCGGCAGAGATGTCATTATTAGCAGAACCGATATTGGCGATATTCCTCTTATTAGTCACCAGCACAGTAATAACGGTATAACAAAAAAAATTAAACGATTGGAAGACCGAACATTATTTAAGGCAACAGAAACGATTGCTCTTGCGGATAGAGGAATATTTTGGGCGTCTGTTCAAGCCGAAGATTTTCATATCGGCACAAGAGTAAAGGCGTTGGTATTTAAAAACGGATTTCAAAGTCGTGAAGTGCGACTGTTTTTTGCAACTGCAATTAATAAACTTCAAGTTTTATTCACTGCTTATTTATCTAATGCTACTGACACCTTACCGGATTTAGAAATATATCTTCCTGTAACATTTAATGGTGAAATTGATTACGAATATATGTCTCATTTTATCCATATTCAAGAAAAACTTTCAATCAAGAATGTAATGGATAAAATAGACTATGAAATAGGAATATGCCAGAATATTATCGAGTGGAATACTGTAAAAGAGCAAGAAATGACAAAAGCCGAATGATCAGAGAGGTAAAGTATGTTTGTTAATTATGAAAACAAGGACAATCAGATGTTCAGGCTTGACAAACTCGGGGGGATGGATTATCCTCCCCATATGCACAAGCATATTGAGATAGTCTATCTGCTGGAGGGTGAAATAACCATCTGTATAGACGGCAAAGAGCGTCTGATGCAGACGGGGGATGCCTCCTTTTGCTTTCCCAACAGCGTTCACAGTTTTATATCAAAATCAAAGGCTCTCTTTTATATTCTGATTGTAGACATAAACCTCACCGGAGATTTTGCGGGAAAGCTCTTAACCTACACGCCTGTCTATCCATTTATATCAAAAGAAAAGATACGTTCCGATGTTCTCTCCTGTTTTGATACAATGTTTTCGTATTATGATAAATTTTTCACCATGGACGATGATGTAAAGTACAACAAGCTGGCGGTAAAGGGTTACATTCAGATTCTTATCTCCCGTCTGATGGCGGAGTTGGAGCTGGAAGAGGCGGGGGATGCCTCGGTTACGGTTCTTACTAAAAACCTGCTCGACTATATTATGAAAAATTTCAGAAACAGCCAACTCTCCTTAAAACACATAGCAGCCGCTCTCAATGTCAGCGTTCCGTATCTGTCAAACGTCTTTTCAAAAAAAATAGGCACAAATTACAGAGATCATCTGAATTTGCACCGTATCAGATATGCTCAGCGGCAGATTACCGCAACCGAACACAACATAACCGACATAGCCTACGACAGCGGCTTTGAGGACATAAGGACATTCAACCGTGCATTCAAAAAGGCAGTCGGAATAACCCCCAGCCAATTTAGGAGGTCGCAGATTGATTTGTGATGGAGGGGTGGTCGACATTCTGCATTCTGCATTCTTAATTCTGCATTGATATAATTGTTAATCGTTCATTGTTAATTGTCCTATTATCCCATTCGACACAAGCATTCCGCGGGGGGTTAGGCAGACGGCTCCGTTTTTGATTGCGGCAAGTCCCTCGAGACCCTCTACCGCTGCTATGATTTTGTCCCTGCGAATACCATGCAGTCTCTCGGCTTTGTCAAGATCCATCCCCGCAGCAAGACGCAGCTGCAGCATGACAAACTCATCGGCCTGTCCGGCGTTTTGGTCATAACAATACAGATCGTCCGCAGGGTTTGATATATATGCCTCTATATCCTTGCTGTGGGCATATCGTCTGTTCGCGATAAAGGAATGAGCCGCCGCCCCGAATCCTATATACGGCTCCAGATTCCAGTATTTCAGGTTGTGCCTGCATTCATATCCGGGCTTGGCAAAATTCGAGATTTCATATTGTGCAAATCCCTCCGCAGAAAGATAATCTGCTGTCATAAGATACATATCGGCTATAGTGTCGTCATCGGGTATGCGGCGAGCATCTTTGCTCCTATAGAGCGGGGTGTTTTCCGATAGAGAGAGTATATATGCCGAAACGTGGGTAATGCCGTACCCCTTGACCCTGTCTAATGTTTGCTCTAAACTTGCACGGGTTTGATATGGTACACCCAGCATAATATCGACCGAGATGTTGCTGATTCCGGCCTTTTTGGCGGCGGCAACCGCACTCGATATGTCTTTGCCGTGACCCCTGCCCAGCGCCGACAATTCGCCTGCCGAGGAAGACTGCATCCCGAATGATATGCGGTTCACTCCGGCCTTTGCAAGTTCGGGTATAAGCTCTGTACATTCGGGGTTGGCCTCAACCGTTATCTCGGCGCAGTCAAGACCGAATCTCTCATACGCCTTATCTATCACACGCAGGATACTGACTCCCCACAGCGGCGGCGTTCCTCCCCCGAAATAGAGGGTGTCCGCCTCTGCTTCATGCCGATCCATCTCAGCCATAACGGCATCTGCATAGTCTTCCTTCAGCCGGCTGTCCGCCCATGTGATCGAATAAAAATCGCAGTATCGGCACTTAGCCGCACAAAAAGGCACATGAACATATATTCCGCTTTTTATAACAATCACGACCTTTCGGGGGAAAACACCCGCCGATGTAACCACGGTACGCACGGGGGTGCTAATCCCGCATTCCCCTCGCTCTGTCTAAACAGGCGTTGCAGGCGGATTTGACTGTTTCGGTCAGACCTTTCTCGTTAAACACCCTCAGTCCCGCTTCTGTCGTGCCGCCTTTGGAAGCTACCATTGTGATGAGTTCATCTATGGTTTTGTCCGAAGATTCCAGCATGGCGGCGGAACCTCGCAACGCAGCACAGAACAGCTTCATCGAATCACGGGCATCAAGCCCGGCATCTTGAGCATACTCGGCAAACCCTTTGGCAAAAAGGTAGATAAACGCAGGACTGCTGGCGTTTATGGCGATAATCTCATTCATTTTATCCTTGTCTATGAGGACGGCCGTCCCTCCTGAGCTGAACACACCCTCGACAAATTTGTACTGCTCATGGCTGATTCCGCCCGCTTTGGCAAGAGCGGCGGCGCCTGCCCCTATCATCAGGGGAGCGTTCGGCATACATAGCACCGTCTTGGGGGCGAATCCAAAAGAATCGCTCAGGAAATCGTAATCAATCCCCGCGCCGACAGAGACAACCACCGTTTCTTTGTCGGCCGCTTGTTTTATGCCCGCTATCAATTCTGCAAAATCCTGAGGTTTTGCACATAAAAAGATATACTCGCAATCTGCCGCAAGTTTGCGGGCGCAGTCGTATACAACGACCCCGAGACCTGCCGCTCTTTGGGCGTTTTGTGCCAATATATCGTACACGCCTATCCGATTCGCCTCGATATATCCGCTCTCAACCGCAGACCTGATTATGGCATATCCCATATTACCAACACCGAAAAATCCTATTTTGATTTTCAAAAATATCACCTGACTTTTAAAAATGTACAGAAACTACTTGACAACATCTGATTTTTGATATATAATAATTACAATGTAAACCGTCAAACACATAAAAGGAGGAGTTTGTATGTCGAAACACACCACAATAAGACTCGAACCCGGAAAAAAAGAGGAGTTTTCTAAAATATGTGACAACATGGGTCTTTCTGTATCGGGAGCGATTAATGTATTTGTAAATAAGGTTTTACAAACCCATCGTATACCGTTTGATATTACCGCAGGTAATGACCCTTTTTATTCAGACGAAAATCAAAAGTATTTACTTGAATCAATAGCACAGTTAGAACGTGGAGAAGGAAAAATATACCATGATGTCAGTGAAATTTTCGCCGAACGCTCTTGAGCAATTATTTTATCTTGCCGAACGTGACAAAAGACTTTTCAAGGGGTTTAAAAAAATCATAGAGGATACCCAACGGAACGGAATAAATGGTTTAGGTCATCCGGAACCGCTTAAAGGTAATTTATCCGGCTGGTATAGTAAACGTATCGATGAAGGTAATCGCGTGGTGTTTCGTATTGTAAACGAGACAGTGGAATTAGCTGAATGTTATACTCATTATCAAGATAAATAATGATCAGGGGCTTGTAATTATAAGCCCCCGTAACTGTCAATTGTTCATTGTAAATTGTCAATTGTCCGTCCCGCCCTCTCAGTCGGCGTTGACGCCGACAGCTCTCCCAAAGGGAGAGCCAAGAAGATACACGGGGTTTGTGGGAGCCACGGAGAAAAACACCCGCCGCTGCGGCGGCACCCTCTTTACGAAAGAGGGCAGGGGCTTAAAATTACAACATTTCGTGTCTTTCGTGCATTTCGTGGTTAAAAAGCGATTCTGCATTCTGCATTGATTCTCCTCCGCAATATCATATCCCTCATCACCAGCATATCGAATATGTTTATCACACCGTCCTTGTTTACGTCCATCATAGTCCGCTCGTTTGCAGGCAGCGGAGTTTTGCCAAGGATGTGGTCACGGACGGCGAGGATATGCTCCACAGTGACTATCTCGCTGATATTCTCAGCTGCATATTGCGACACTCTTCCGCCAAAGGTTGCAGTAGCTCTACCGATAGTTACAGATGAAGTCCATGTTGCTTGGTTATCACCCGTATTTGTCCATGTTAGCGATCCGTCTTCATATGTACCATCGTTCAATAATGTGAGGTCGACAGGATCGGCATTAATCTCTTTCACGACAAATTTTGTAGAAGTGTTAATAATGGCGTCATTAAGAGTGATTGCTTGCGATGATAAATTCAACTCCCGCAAGTTAGTCAATTCTGCCAGCGGAGATATGTCGTTAATTTGGTTGTAGGATAAATTCAACCACTCTAAGCCTGTCAATCCCGCAATCGGAGTTATATCGTAGACTTGGTTGTAATTTAAATACAACTCCTGTAAGTTAGTCAATTCCGCAAGCGGAGATACATCGCTGATTTGGTTGTTAGGTAAAACTAAATCCAGTAAGTTTGTTAATCCCGCAAGTGGAGTTATGTCGCTGATTTGGTTGTTGTATAAACTCAACCATTCAAGACCCGTCAATCCTGCAAGCGGAGCTATGTCACTGATTTGGTTGTTGTATAATTCCAACTCTTGTAAGTTTGTCAATCCTGCAAGCGGGGTTATATTGCTGATTTGATTGTTTTCTAAATACAAATACTCTAATCCTGTAAAATACTGCACACCTTCGATGCTTTCGATATTTCGATTGCCATCCCACAGATATGTTATACTCCCCAACTCACTTGCACTAACAATGCTATTCACGCCCCTACCCAATTCCTCTGCCACAGCAGCGGCCAACCCCGGGTCGGGGAAGACATCGGCGATTGTCGAATCGATTCCGTTCGGCGGCACCGATTGCAGTGAGATTGACGCCGTTATCGGAGTATCTGCTCCTACTGCCGTAACCGAGCTGAGTGAAGTTGCGAAGAGCATGATGAGGGCTAAGATGAGGGTGAGGGGTTGTCTGTGTAATTTTTTCATGGGGATAACCTCCTAAATAATGTAAGACCACCCCGCCGCTGCGGCGGCACCCCACCCCACAGGGGAATAGGGGGCTGTAGTCCTTAAATTTTCA
>WRME01000047.1 GCA_009777275.1 Oscillospiraceae bacterium | reverse complement strand
GGCACCGTTACCCCAATCCCCGCGTATGCCCTCACGAGCTATCTCGTCAATGCTTTTCTTGTCAGGTGTTGCCAGAGCTGGAGCGGGAGCGGGTGCCGGAGCTGCCGCCCCGATTGCCTTTATATCCTCAGACAGTACCCAGCCGTGAACACCGCCGCCGTCTTCGCTGATGAGGTGATACTGGTTGCGTGCCTTCATGGCTGTTTGCGTGACCTTGCATCGGCTTGCATTCCTCGTATGCGTGATGGCATGGGTGGTTGAGGAGAGGTAAACCCCGCCGCCTGTGAATTGCACGATGTCGCCGACCTTGAAATCGGTTGTCGAAGCGGTAGGAGTCGGAGTTGATTGAACGCTCAGCCGCTTATTCACCTCATCACAAATCGCACCGAATCTATCAAGCAGATACTTCCCCGGACAGCTGGTATTTGCGAACATGGAATGATGCGTCAACGAGCCTTTCGGAGTGCCATCGAAGGTCAACTTTGCAATTCCATTCCGCTTGCAAACATCCACGCACAGCTCTATCAACGCCCTGTATGCCTTGTCGCCGACAGGCCATTCGCCGCCTGTAGCGCTGTTGCTGACCTCGATTGTGACCGCCATGCAGACCACCGCCGTTTACGCCTGTGTTCGCATACTCGGCGAAACCCTCGGCAGTCTGCCACTCCACGTTTTCCAGCACACTGCAGACGGAGACAAGCGGCGCGTCCCCGACCACCCATTATATTATCTGCTCCATGACGAGCCAAACCCGGAGATGACTTCGTTTGTGTTCCGCGAGACGCTGATGAGTCGGAATTTATGATTGATGAATGAACTTCATATTTTCGCATTATACGGGGAAATATGCAACAATGCTTGTGGGAACAGGCGATGTGCCAAAGGCAATACGGTTTTACGAAAGGAACGGTTTTGAAATTTCTCACAAGACCCCAAATTTCTTTACGGACAATTACGAACACCCTATGTTTGAGGACGGTTTTCAATTAGTGGATATGGTTTATTTGAAGCGAAATCTTAAATCTTATGGAAAACAAAGGAGGCAAAATATCATGGAAAACGCATTAACGATTTACGGTTCATTCATCAAAGAAATCAAAGACCTTATTTATCGCCGTCAGTATGAAGTGATGAAAAAAGTCAAATAAGCAGTATCCGTATCGTTCGGCACAAAATCCCAATGAGCAAACCCATCAGGCACAGGCGTATCAGTTAAAACGCACAGCGGGTATGTTCGGGGTCTTGGCAATCGCCGCATATATACAGACCGAAGGCGTAATTCAGTGTGCCGCCGTTAGCCGTCACCAAAATCCATATATTCACAGGGTGGTACATCGGGTGGATATTTGTCGTCAATCTCCCAATCCTTACCTCACCCCTCCAACGCAAACCCCTTATAATCCAACATGACAACACGCCCTGCCGATTCTTTATCTATAATTCCGCAAAATTATCAGTCGTGCGGCAGTTCGCCACAAGCTCCAACATCGAGATTATGATAATCAACATCGACGCTGTCTTTAGGCGGCGGTGGTTGAGTTAAGTTGGAAAATAAAATAAAGTAAAGCAACCCTATCCCTGCCGTGTGTCTTAGAAAAGATGCACGGCTTTTTTCATGCCCAAAAATAAATTATGAAGGAGATTTTTCACTTATGAAACACAAACTTAAAAAGGTGCTTACTTTGATTATGTCGCCTGTTCATACAACTCTGCTAAATATACCCGCATTCCGTGAAGTCGGACTGCATCGCCGTCTCTGATGTCGCTTTCGTTCTCGAACTGCTCTAAGAAACCTGATATTTCCTCTTCGACACGCTCGATTTCTTTTAAAATCTCTGTCGTTTTTTGACTCGAATTGGCAAAACTTGTATTTTCCGCAATCTCTGTGGTTTTTTCAATAAGCTCCCCAAAACCATATGCAAAGAGCGAATAACCCAAAGAAGTCAGGGAACCGCTGATCAGAACACTAATGGCAAAAACTGCCGATACGCCCTCGCTCTTTAGGATAACGCCTATAGCCACACTGCCAATAAATCCTATCCAAGCACTAATCGGTGCCGCAGTTTTGATTGTTGCACTGATGTTTTTGTACATGGTCAAACCTCTTTTCCTTAGAGTTTAGCACTCTCTACTCCTAAGTGCTAAGCACAGTTTGGCACAACATTTTGAATTTGTCAAGTGTTTTTCCAACAAAATCTTGATTTTTTCAACAAAATTTTGATTTTCCATTCCAGAACAGGTAAATAACCCTCCTTGAGGTGAAAAACCTTGATAGACTAAAAATTAAGACAAAATTGAATAGGGGAGGGAAATCACAAAACCTTACCCAAAACTTGCACCAAAATCCCTGCTGATTTTAAAAAACTTTTTTCAAAATCGGCGGAGAAACAGTGTAACATACTACACCAGGCGAGCCCGTGCTGCGGGTTTTGGTTTCACGGCGAAGTCGAGTGAGGGTGTCTTCTCTGTTGTTTCTGAAAGCAGAATAAGTATTTACAAATCACTTTTGAATTTGACTGTTACAGAATTTGATGCTATAATACAATTATCACATCTTGAAAGCAGGCGTTTTTATGATTATTTCAGCATCACGAAGAACCGACATCCCCGCATTTTACGCCGATTGGCTCACAGAGCGGATTCGTGCGGGTTATTGTCTTGTGAAAAATCCATTCAACCCGGCCCAAATCAAGCGGGTTTCGCTGTTGCCGGAAGATGTAGACGGCATAGTTTTTTGGACAAAAAACGCCGCCCCATTGTTGCCAAAATTGGATGTATTAGACAAATTCCCATACTATTTCCAATACTCAATCACGCCCTATCATTCCGACATGGAAACAGGACTTTCGGACAAGAAAACCGCCGTGATTCCGGCGTTTTTGCAACTTGCCGCCGCCATCGGACCGAGCCGCATGGTCTGGCGATACGATCCCATCATCGTCACTCCACGATACTCCCACGATTACCATGTCGCCGCATTTGCAAAATTGTGCGAATTACTCATCGGCAGCTGTGAAAAATGCGTTATCAGTTTCGCCATTCCTTACAAATCTGTCGCCAATAACTTCGCTAAATTTGGACATATTTCATTGACAGAAGAAGATAAAACCCGGCTTGCTTCTGACTTATTACACATCGCAAAAACCCACGGCATCGCACTTTGTGCCTGCTGCGAACTGCCCGGACTATACGAAATCGGCGTACAACCCATATCCTGCGTTGACGCAACCCAGTTCGCAGTGACCGCACCCCGTGACAAAAACCAGCGTAAAGGCTGCAACTGTGCCGTCAGTATCGACATCGGCGCCTACAATTCCTGCATGAACGGATGCCGATACTGCTACGCCAACCACAACGATGCGGTAGTCAGGGCCAATTACGCTCGGCATAACGCAGAATCGGAGTTTTTGGTAGAGTGAATAGTTTGAAACAACCCCTATGTGATCGGACGGGAAAGCATCCACATGAAAATTTATTATAAACGGTTGAAATTTCAGTCGGAATATGGTACAATAAAGTTCCTCGAGTTGCACGGCACATTATAAAGGTATAACAAAAAGGTACTAATATGAAAAATATCGCTGTTTTAGGTTCGACGGGGTCGATAGGAACGCAGGCTCTTTCGGTTATATCCGAGCTTGGATACAGGGTTACTGCCTTGGCGGCGCATAGCAGCTGGCAGCTCTTGATAGAACAGGCGAATGAATATAACCCTGAGATTGTGTGTATATATAATAGTGAGCATTACAGCCATGTCAAGCTTGGCTTGACGGGAACGGGTATCAGGGTTGTTTGCGGCATGGACGGATTGATCGAATCGGCCTGTCTTGAATCGACCGATATGGTGCTATGCGCCGTTGTCGGCATGATCGGACTTAGCCCGACGATTGTCGCTATACAGGCAGGGAAGGACATAGCCATCGCCAACAAGGAGACGCTTGTGGCAGGCGGCGAGTTGGTCATGTCTCTTGTCAAAGAGAAGAATGTAAAACTCATTCCGGTAGACAGTGAACATTCGGCGATATTCCAGTGTCTGCAAACATCCGCAGGTATGGTAACCTCCGACTGTATCAGCAAAATCATACTAACGGCATCGGGAGGGCCTTTCTACGGCAGGACAGCGGCCGAGCTTGAGAATGTAACGGTCAGCGATGCTCTCCGCCATCCTAACTGGAACATGGGCGCTAAGATTACCACAGACAGTGCCACGCTGATGAACAAAGGGCTTGAGTTTATCGAAGCCTGCAGGCTTTTTGAGCTAACGCCCGATCAAATAGAGGTGGTCATACACAGAGAGAGCATCATCCACTCGGCGGTGGAGTTTACCGACGGTGCGGTCATTGCCCAGCTTGGACTGCCTGATATGCGGCTGCCTATACAGTATGCGCTTACATACCCCGATCGTCTGCCCTGTTCGGCTCCTCGGCTATCCCTTACCGATATTGGCAGGCTGACATTTGCAAAACCCGATGGCGATACATTCGTCTGTCTTGAGGCGGCGATAGAATCGGCAAGACGGGGAGGACTCTATCCATGCCTTGTTAATATGGTCAACGAATATGCCGTTGCAGAATTTCTTGCGGGTAAAATCAAGTTTGCCAAAATAGGGGAGCTTGTATCGGGATCGCTTGACCTAAAACCACCCACAGGCAGCGTCACGCTCAACAGGATAGACAGAGCGGCGGAATTAGCGAAAGAATATGTTGGGGCATCCCATATTTAAGGAGAGTTTATGAATACATTTATAACCATAATACTTACGATACTGCTGTTTGGTTTGATTATTTTCATCCACGAACTGGGTCATTTTTTTATGGCAAAGCTCAACAAGATCAAGGTACACGAATTTGCTATGGGAATGGGGCCTGCCTTACTCAAGGTACGAAGAGGCGAAACGCTATACACCCTTAGAGCATTTCCCATAGGCGGATTTTGCAGCATGGAAGACGGAACCGATGAGGACTCTGAGGATAACGACAGATCCTTTAACAGCAAACCGCTGATCGGGAGGATTTCGGTTATTCTTGCGGGCGCTGTGATGAATCTCCTGCTGGGCTTGCTGATTATGATAGGCATAGTTACGGCAAGCAACGATGAGATAAGGACCATGCAGATCGAGTTCTTCCACCCAAATGCGGTTAGCAGTTCATACGGTCTTGCTCAAAATGATAAAATACTCAAGATCAACAAAATGTCTATATACACCACCAATGATATATATTATCAGATACTCGAGAACAACACAGACGGCAAGGTCGATCTCTTGGTACAAAGAAATGTTGACGGAAAGAAACAAAAGGTACTGCTTGAGGGTGTGGATTTCACCCAGACAAGTGAGCGAGGCGATTATGTCTGGACCGATTTCAGGCTTGTACGAGCCGAGAAAAATCCCTACACAGTCGTGAAAGAGGCGGGAGCAAGGTCATACTCGGTAGCGCGTTTGATCTGGGTAGAACTTGGCAATCTCGTAACGGGAAAACGCAATTTCAACGAAGTCTCCGGGCCTATCGGGGTTTCTAATTTTGTGGGTCAGGTTGTGGAACAGGCAACCACATCGGCAAGTGACAGCAGGGTTGCCGATGCTATAGAAACGATACTGATGCTTGCGGTGCTTATAAATATAAACGTGGGTCTCTTTAACCTGCTGCCCTTCCCGGCGCTTGACGGAGGACGGCTTGTCTTCCTGTTCATAGAGGGAATATTCCGAAAGAAGATCAATCCCAAAATAGAATCCTATGTCAACCAAGCAGGAATGTTCCTGCTCCTCCTGCTCATGGCGGTAATAACATTCAAGGATATATATCAAAAAATTTTTTAAATAAACATTTCGTGGTTTTCGTGCATTTCGTGGTTACCCCCCGTAGTATTACAAAGGGGCGGTACGCACAGGGGCGACGACAATTGACAGTTGACAATGTACAATTGACAATTATTGTAAACACAGCGAAAGGCATCCTCACGAAATTTGCGGTAATCACGGAGAAAAACACCCGCCCTTGCGAGGGCACCCTCTTTACGAAAGAGGGCAGGGGCTTGAACAATGAACAATGTACGATTAACAATGAACAATTATAATTTCAATCTGTAGGGTACGCACCCCTGTGCGTACCGTGTTCACCATATCGTGACTGAGAGGGCGTTTCGAGGCAGACCACCCCGTCAAACACTATCGCAACTTTGTTGCGAGTGTTTGCCACCCCTCCCCAGAGGGGAATGACGGACAATTGACAATTTACAATGAACAATGTACAGTTACGGGGGCTTGAAATTATAGAAATCCAACTCTATTTCTGCCAGCGAATTTGTATTTGCAATAATTGTCAATTGTTCATTGTCAACTGTTAATTGTCATCGGGGTGCCGCCGCAGCGGCGGGGTGGTCGTGTAGGGGCGGCAATCTGCCGCCCGTGGTTATCGTGAATTGCGGTAGGGATGACCGCCCCGGTCATCCGTGGTTATCGCAGCGGCGGGTGTTTTTTAGGAGGTTCAAATGCGTAAAGTACAGTCTGTAAAGTTATGCGGCTTGACATTCGGCGGCGGCCGTGTTTACATACAATCTATGCTGAATGTTCCGCCGGAGGATGCCGATGGCAACATACGGCAGGCGTTGCAGTTGCAGCAGGCGGGTTGCGATATAATCAGGATTGCGGTTGAGAACGAATCCGTTCTGCCGCTGATTGCAAAGCTCAAGAGCAGCATAACAATGCCGCTGGTTGCCGATATTCATTTTGACTACAGGCTTGCGATAAAATCTGTCGAATACGGCGCTGATAAAATTCGCATAAACCCCGGAAACATCGGCGGAGCCGATAATGCCGCCAAGGTTGCCGAGATCTGCAAAGCTCACGGAGTTCCTATACGAATCGGCGTAAACTCAGGCTCGTTGGAGCGGGATATACTCAGCAAATACGGCGGTCCAACCCCCCAAGCGTTGGTCGAGAGCGCCCTATCCCATGCCCGAATGTTGGAGCGGTGCGATTTTTATGACATAGTCCTCTCGATAAAATCATCGAATGTATCGGTTATGACGCAGTCCTACAGATTGCTGGCGGAGCAGTGCGATTATCCGCTCCATCTCGGCGTTACCGAAGCGGGAACGACAGGAATGGGTGTCATAAAATCGGCAATAGGCATAGGAAGTCTGCTGCTGGACGGGATAGGCGAGACGATACGGGTATCGCTGACGGCCGATCCTATCGAAGAGATCAGAGCGGCACGGGATATACTCAAGGCCACGGGCAGGCTAAGCGGCGTCCAAATAATATCCTGCCCCACCTGCGGACGGACAAAGATAGATATTATAAAACTTGCCCGTCAAATAGAGGACAGGCTTGCGGGAATAGAGAAAAACATAACGGTAGCCGTTATGGGATGCGTGGTCAACGGGCCGGGCGAAGCAAAGGAGGCCGACATCGGAATAGCGGGAGGGGACGGATTCGCCGTGCTGTTCAAGCGGGGAGAGGTTGTAGGCAGAATCGAGGAGAGCGGCATAGCCGAGACACTCATACAAGAGATAGAAAAGATGGAGATGTAAAAAAATAATGGCAGGTACATTCAAACAAGTATTGGGCGAGTTTGCCGATACTACAAACATTTCCCGGGTAATATTGCAATCGGAGATAGTAAGCGCCAATCTCGACAGAGAGAGGGCGAATCTGAATATAGTCATAACGGTCGGTGATCTCCCCTTTGAGATGGAGATTACCCAATCTGAGATAAAATCGGCTCAGGATATAATGTGCAGGGAGCTTGGTATATCTGAGTGTGTAATCAGCCTAAAACCTACCCTGCATCCGGAGCCTGATGATCTATTTACCGAGACTTTACCCGAACCTCCGTCTTTGGATGATATTATTGAAGAGGACAAACCCGCAAGCAAAAACGAGGATTTTTTATACACCACCAAAGGAAGCAAGACGCTCAAGGGGGCGAAAATCAAGACAGAGCCGATAAATATCATTGACATAGACCGTGAAATGGCCGACATTACAATCTGCGGAGAGGTTTTCGAGGTGCAGTCACGAGACTGCAAGGACGGCCTGAAGGTCAAGTTTACATTCTCGGTTACCGACTATACAAGCTCCATAACGGTGCTGATGTTTATAAAAAAAGAAAAGCTGGAGGATTACAGCGCCGTTAAAAAAGGCGCCGCCCTGCTTATCAGCGGCAGATCCGAGAGGGATTATTACGCTAAGCAGCTGGTTGTCATGCCTAAAAACATAAATCTCGTAGAAAGGATCACACGCAAGGACACAGCAGAGCAAAAGCGGGTAGAGCTGCATATGCACACCAATATGTCAACCATGGATGCCATAACCCCGGTAGAAAAGCTCATAGAAACCGCATACGGATGGGGTCACAAGGCGATCGCCGTCACCGATCATGCCGTGGTGCAGTCTTTCCCTGCGGCAATGAGCGCAGTTGACAGGATACACAAGGGCGGGGGAGAGTTCAAACTCATATACGGCGTAGAGGGATATTTTGTCGATGACAGCCAGGTAACCTGTGTAAGAGGGAAGAGCGCCTACAATCTCGACGACGAGTTTGTGATATTCGATATAGAAACGACCGGACTTAGTCCATACGGGGACAGAATAACCGAAATAGGAGCTGTCAAGCTCAAAGACGGAACCGTTACAAGCGAGTTTTCGACATTCTGCGATCCTGAGCGTCATATCCCCGAAAAGATAACCGAAATCACCGGAATTACGGACGATATGGTGCAGGGAGCCCCCAAAGAAGATGAGGCGCTGAGGATGTTTGTAGAATTTTGCGGAGACTGCCCCCTTGTCGCACACAACGCAACCTTTGACATGGGATTTATGAATGCCTCCGCCAAAAGAAACGACATAGAGTTCGGCTACACATCCATCGACACACTTGCGTTGGCCCGTTCGCTCTATCCCGAGCTAAAGAGCCACAAACTTGACGTTATTGCAAAACATCTGAATCTCGGCAGTTTTAACCATCACCGAGCCAAGGATGATGCGGGCATACTTGCATCGATATTCATAAAGATGATGGAAGAGCTGCGTAATAAAGAGGTTGGCTCAACCGATAGCATCAACAGCGGACTGAGCGGGGAGAGCGCCTACAAAACACAGCCCTACTTCCATCAGATCATATTGGTTAAAAACACTGCCGGACTAAAGAATCTCTACAAGCTAATAAGCATGAGCCAGATAGACTACTATTATTACAGGGCGAGGATTCCCAAGAGCCAGCTTGTCAAGCACAGAGAGGGTCTTATAATAGGCAGCGCCTGTGAAGCCGGAGAGCTTTACAGCGCTATACTGGAGGGCAGGAGTTTCGAGGATTTATGCGATATAGCGGGGTTTTATGACTATCTCGAGATACAGCCGACAAGCAATAATCAGTTCTTGATAGATAAGGGCAGGGTAGAGAACCCGCAAAAGTTAATCGAAAACAACCGTCTTATAATCAAGATCGGAGAGAAGCTGAACATTCCGGTGGTTGCCGTCTGCGATTCCCATTATCTCAATAAATCGGATTCGATATTCAGGAAAATCATAATGAGCGGGATGAAGTATGCCGATGCCGACAATCAGCCGCCGCTCTATCTGCGTACAACCGATGAAATGCTCGAGGAGTTTGCCTATCTCGGCGAACAAAAAGCCTTTGAGGTTGTGGTGACCAATACCAACAAGATAGCCGACATGATAGACGGTCAGGTGAGGGCCATACCAAAGGGCGCATATATGCCGCTGATGGACGGAGCCGCAGAACAGCTCACCGAGATAGTATATACCAGTGCAAAGGATGTGTATGGGGAAAATCTGCCCGAAATCGTAGAATCACGGCTGAAAAAAGAGCTTGATTCCATTATAAAAAACGACTTTGCCCTAATGTATATGGCGGCGCAAAAGCTGGTGAAAAAATCCGAGATAGACGGATACTATGTCGGGTCAAGAGGGTCGGTCGGGTCTTCGTTTGTGGCTACCATGGCGGGATTTACCGAGGTGAACCCGCTCCAACCCCACTATTATTGCAAGGGCTGCAAATACAGCAGATTCTTCTCAGACGGCAGTGTGGGGTCGGGATTTGACCTGCCCGACGCCGACTGTCCCGAATGCGGCGGCAAACTTGTCGGCGACGGACATGATATACCGTTCGAGACATTTTTGGGATTCGACGGCGACAAAACCCCCGATATAGACCTGAATTTCAGCGGGGAATATCAGGGAAAGGCACAAAAATATACCGAAGAGCTTTTCGGCAGTGAGAACGTATTCAAATCTGGAACTATATCAAAGGTTGCCTCCAAAACCGCATACGGATTCGTCAAAAAATATCTCGAGGATAAAAACATAACCGTGACATCGGCCGAAGAGAATCGGTTGACAGACGGATGCACAGGGGTTAGGCGGACAACGGGACAGCATCCCGGAGGTATGATAATAATCCCGCGCGGGCATGACATTCACGAGTTTACGCCTGTTCAGCATCCCGCAGACAGCTCGGACAGGGGAGTGGTCACCACCCATTTTGACTATCACTCACTTGAGGAGACCATTCTCAAGCTCGATATATTGGGACATGATGTTCCGACATTCTATAAGCATCTCGAGAACCTAACCGACATTGATATAAACGCAGTTCCTATGAACGACCCAAAGGTTGTGAGTTTGTTTACCTCAACCCAGGCTCTGGGTGTGGAGCCGCATGATATATTCAGCGAAACGGGGACACTGGCTATACCCGAAATGGGTACGAAGTTTGTACGGCAGATGCTCATAGAGGCGCAGCCGAGGGGATTCGCCGATCTGCTGCAGATTTCAGGACTGTCACACGGTACCGATGTTTGGCTGAGAAACGCACAGGAGCTGATAAAAAACAAAATATGCACCATCAGCGAGGTTATCGGAACCCGTGATAACATCATGGTATATCTGATACACAAGGGCATCAGCAACAGCATGGCATTTGAGATAACCGAAATCACCCGCCGAGGAAGAGCGGCAACCCAACTCACCGAACAGCATATATCCGAAATGATAAAGCATAATGTCCCGGAGTGGTATATAGAAAGCTGCAAAAAAATAAAGTATATGTTCCCCAAAGCGCACGCAGCGGCGTATGTAATCGCCGCTCTGAGGCTGGGTTGGTTCAAGGTCTATCGTCCGCTCGAATTTTATGCGACATATTTCACCGTTAGGGGAGGAGATTTTGATCTCGGAAGCGTTCAGAAGGGCAGGGAAGCCGTCCGCAAAAGAATAAGAGAGTTTGAATCGACCGGCGATAAGCTCAGCGGAAAGGACGCCGATACATACGAAACCCTGCTCATAATAAACGAGATGCTCTCAAGGAATCTTGAGTTTTTGCCGGTTAGCCTAAAGAAATCGAGCGCCGACAGATTCTTGACCGAAGATGGCAGGATCAGACTTCCGTTTTGCACGGTAAACGGCGTTGGAGGCATTGCGGCAAAGGGTCTTGAACAAGCCTGCAAACAAGGCATTATATCGGTAAGCGACCTGCAAGAAAAATCAGGCGTATCAAAAACTGTCATAGAACTGCTGGACAACATGGGAGTCCTTGAAGGACTGCCGAAATCAAACCAGCTGAGCTTGTTTTGAACACGGGAATCGAAAACCCTGCCATCCGCATAAACACGGATGACCGAGGGCGGTCATCCCTACCGCAATTCACGATAACCACGGGCGGCAGATTGCCGCCCCTACAACCCCCCCCCCCCCCCCCCCCCCCCCGCCCCACCCCCCCCCACACAGGCAGC
>WRME01000046.1 GCA_009777275.1 Oscillospiraceae bacterium | reverse complement strand
ACCTACAGTGCTGTTTGACGAGGGTATAGTCAAGACAATAGGATGGTATTGCGATAACAAAGAATGGTGGGAGAATTTATAAGGAGTTCAAGGAGGAACATTTATGAAGGTTTTAGTTACAGGAGCAAAGGGACAGCTCGGAAGTGATATAGAAAAGCATTTTATCGATATGGGACATGAGGTTATAGGCATTGATAAGGATAGCCTTGATCTCACCAACCAGATGAGCGTGCGGAACTATATCCGCATATTCTCACCCGAGCTTGTTATCCACTGCGCCGCATATACCGCGGTTGACAAGGCCGAGGATGAGCGGGAAGAAGCATATGCCGTTAATGTTACGGCGACCGAGCATGTAGCATCGGTCTGCAACGAAATCGGTTGTGCGATGGTATATTTCAGCACAGACTATGTTTTTGACGGCGGCGGAATTGAAGAATGGCGGCCGGGTGATGAGTGCAATCCTATAAATTATTACGGTAAAACAAAATGGCTTGGAGAAAACGCTGTCAAAGAAATAGTCAAGAAACACTATATAATCCGTGTTTCGTGGCTCTTCGGCAAAAATGGCGGAAACTTTGTCAAGACCATGCTTTGGTTGGGGGATACAGGCAAAACCCTCAAGATCATAGACGATCAGATAGGCTCACCGACCTTTACAGAGGATATAGCGGAGGCGGTGCATCGCCTTGTCGATACGGGGGCGGAATACGGTATCTATCATCTGACCAACGAGGGATACTGCAGCTGGTACGAATTTGCCCGCAAGATATTCGAGCTGTCGGGTAAGGAGGTATCGGTAACCCCCATAACCACCGATGAATACCCCACAAACGCAAACAGACCGCAAAATTCGCGGATGTCTAAGGAAAAACTGTATGTGGCGGGAGTTCCCCGAATGCCCACATGGCAGGATGCTCTGGAGCGGTATTTTGCATGAAGATAACCTCAAAAATATCCGCTGTTATAGTAACCCACAATAATTCTGATATAATCCGCAACGCCCTTTGCGGTCTTGACAGACACGCACCAACGGTTGGTCTGACGGTTGTAGACAACAATTCGTCAGACGGAACGGGCGGGATAATCGAGAATGAGTTTCCCGATGTCGGATTGATAAAACTCGAGAAAAACATAGGCTTTGGCGCGGCACACAACAGGGTTCTGCCTATGCTTGAGTCACAGTATCATGTTATCATAAATCCCGATATAGAGCTAAGGGATGATGTCATTCTTCGCATGGCGTCCTATATGGACGAGAACGCCGACGTCGCTCTGCTTTCGCCAAGGGTGCTCAACTTAGACGGAAGCGAGCAGATATTACCCAAGCGAGCCCCCTATCTGCGGGCGCTAATATCACGGCGGTTGTTCAAAAACAACTATGGATATTATGAAATGGCCGACAAGGATCTCAGCCGTCCGCAGGAAATAGGATTCGCCACGGGGTGCTTTATGTTTATAAAAACCGATCTTTTTAAAAAAATCGGTGGATTTGACGAGCGATACTTTTTGTATTTTGAGGATGCCGACCTAACCCGCACAGCAGAAAAACACGGCAAAGTCTTGTATCACCCTGAGTTTGAGGTGTATCATGCGTGGCAGAGGGATAACGCAAAAAAGCTGAAATTCATGCGGATACAGGTATCATCGATGATAAAGTATTTCTGCAAATGGGGGATTAGGGTGTGATGGACCCACGCCCCTCACGCATATTCATCTATCGCACGGATCGTTTCGCTCATTATTTCGCTCAGGTTACTCAACAGCTCATCTGTAACGGTTCCACCGTTTTTGATGGCGGCCTCTATCGCAGACACCGTGTCGAACAACGCAGTCAAAGACAGATTGCCCGCTACACCCTTGAGGGTATGTGCGGTCTGCTGCGCCTCGGTCATCCTGTTTTCTTTTATCAGTCTGATTATCTGTTCGCAGGAACCGTCATCGCCGAATTTTCCGAGTAATCTTAAATACATCGCCTTATTCCCGCCGAGCCGCTTTAGCGCCTCGGTTTCGTTTATATATATTCTCAAATATACCACCCTTTTTTATTTTACTGTAAATATATGTATATGTCAAGTCATTAATTTGATTGGCGGCGAATAAATATTATATAGTATAGATTACAGAGGTGATTATTGGGATGGGGGCTCATATACGATTATGCGATCTTAGATGCAAAGAGGTGATATGCCTTAAAAACGGCATAAGAATCGGGTGTGTCGATGATATTGATATAGATACCTCCAACGCAAAGGTAAATTCTATAGTAATCTACGGACGAAGAAGACTGTTCGGGATTTTCGGGCGTGATGATGATGTGGTCTTGGGATGGGATTGTATAGAAATAATAGGAGAAGACGCCATACTCGTAAATTTCGGCGGCCACACCCGTGGAAAGAAGTCTAAGAAAAACATAATCGCCGCATTATTTAATTAAGGATAAATAGTCTTGACTTTTTCGGGATGTAACGGTATAATATTTCTTAGAGGGGAGACAGCCTATTGTTTCCCGGGAAGGATTATCTGTTATGCCAAAAGAAAAGAATGGATTGTTTAAAAAAATAATTATAATATTGTATTTGGTGATGCTGGTTTTCTATGCCGCATTTATGTTTGTTATGATACGGGCCGAAACCAATAGCAGTCTGCCCGGGTATTCGGGCAATTATGTATGCACTCCCGGCAATGTTGCGGGGGTCAAGAGGGGAGACATGATCATATCGGCGAGGTTTGATCCCGATACCATAGGGGTTGGCGATTTTGTCGTAGTGCAGCAGGGGAGTATCTACAGGCTTGCACAGATTGCGTCTCTGCCGGACGACACTAATGAGGGGTACGAGGTAACCGAATACAACAACCAAACTTCATATGTTCCCGAGAATACGATTGTCGCATATCGCAGAGCCGATATAAAATACATGGGATATATCGTAGATGCTATGTATTCGGTTTTCGGGGTGCTGTTTATAGTTATCCTGCCCTGTGTGGCGTATATTATCGCAAAAATCATAGAGCTTGCCCGTGGTAAAAAAGCTCAATCCTATAAACGGGAAAAGTTTGAAATCGGAGAAAAGTTTGAGGTCATAGAGGCCGAGGCTGTCGATGTTTCGGACAAGCTTGACGGATACATGAGAAGCAATATAAAAATGCCGAGCAGTTTTATGTCCGCAAAATCGGAGCCTGAGGATTATACCGATTTAGAGCCTGTTTCGCAGGACCTTGATGATATTGTAACCATGTTTGAAGAGTTTGAAAACCCCAGCAACACTCCTGAGCAGGAGGATGAACAGGCGGCAATAATAGCAGATGCCGACACTATCAACAAACTCGACAGCAGGGGAGTGCGGACAAAAATAACCGATGAGGGTCTTGAGATACTGCTGGATAATGTCAACACCAAAAACATTAATCTCGTTATAACACATGACGGAAGACTAAAGATAAACACCGACAGATTCAGCACCGAAATCAAAATGAAGAATGAGTGATTGTATATGAAATTGCGTTTTGTGTCCGTGTTTTTGATCTTGATATTTTTCCCCGCATTGATCATCTCGTGCGGCGGATCTATCTCTACAACATCTTCCGAATCTTCCGAATCCTCTCAATCTTCCGAATCCTCCTCACAGAGCGATGGTCAGGATGAGTTTGGAACCCAAACGGGCGAGTATCCCTCCGCAAGCAATGACGAGGACTTTACCGAGGTGATGCTGCCATCGTCACGGTCGAGGAGTTCATCCCGCACATCCGTACCCGAAACGCCCGCACCCGAACCTCCCGCAGTCCCGACACCCCAGCCTCCTCCGACTGCCGTGAATCACGATGGTGAGATAATCTCGATCTGGTTTTCGTATATCGATTGGGGGTCATTTTTGCAGGGGAAAACCGAAGAAAATTTCAACAAGCAGGTTGATACGATAATAAAAGCAACCAAGAGCATCGGCGCAAACAATCTTATCATACACGCCACAGCCTTTGGTGATGCTACATACAAAAGCGATCTGCTCCCATGGTCTTCCTATGCCTCCGGAGCCATCAGCAAGGATCCGGGATTCGACCCATTCGCCGTCTTTGCAGAAAGAGCGGCGGCTCAGGGTGTGAGTGTCGAGGCGTGGGTGAATCCCATGAGATCCTTTACCAACGCACAGTTTGCGAGTGTTCCGGACGGATACAGGGTAAAGCAGTGGTGGAACAACACGGCTGCACGCCATAGGTATATGATTCAGGATTCGGGCGGCAGATGGTGGCTCAACCCCGCCAATCCCGAGGTTCGTTCGCACATAGCCGAGGTATGCGGGGAGATCGCCGCAAAATATCAGGTGCGAGCCGTTCATATAGACGACTACTTCTATCCCACAGGATTACGCAACACCAATGACGACCTGGCATATTATAACGAACAAAATCCCGGCATAAGCATAGAAAACTGGCGAAGATCAAGCACCAAGAGCATGATAAAGCAGATGCACGATGCAATAAAAGCCGCCGATAGCAGCGTGCTGTTCGGCATAAGTCCGTCGGGAAATATCGACTACAATCTCAATACCATGTTTGTCGATTTTGCGAGTATGCTCGGCACGGCAGGATATATGGACTATATCGCCCCGCAGATATATTTTGGTTTTAACAACGCCGCCCGTCCGTTTGAGCAGTGCCTCACCGAGTGGAACGCTATGGTCACAGAGCCGAGCATCAGGCTTCATGTGGGACTTGCCGCCTATAAAATCGGTCAGACGGATGAGTGGGCAGGTGCGGCAGGAAAGGACGAATGGATCGCCGTTGCGGCAGGATCGAACGATATGCTTTCCCGAAAAATACAATACTCACGAACCAAACAAAAATACGCAGGCGTCATGTTTTTCGCCTACAATTCGTTCTTCACGGCATCGGGAGAGTTTCAGCCCGCAACCAAGAGAGAAATTGAGAATATCGTAAGGGTGCTCTAACCACGAAAATAAGACCACCCCGCCGCTGCGGCGGCACCCCTCCCCAGAGGGGAATGGGGCTTGCATACTATAATTTCCAATTCCCCTTTGGGGAGGGGTGGCAAACACTCGCAACAAAGTTGCGATAGTGTTTGACGGGGTGGTCTGTTACCGCAACACCCTTGTTCAAATAAAACGAGTAGATATAGGCATCCTTGACGGGTTTGCCGAATATTTTTTGGATCGCATTTTTGTATAGCTCGAGCTGGAGTTTGTATCTTTCGGCAAGCTCTTCTATATCTTCGATTTTATCGGTCTTGTAATCGACTATAACAAGGCCGTCGTCGCTTTCGCAGATACAGTCTACTATGCCCTGGATAAGCACCTCGTCATCGGTGTCTTTATATTCATCGCTGATGTTGGCGGCCTTTATTTTATCCATGAATTTAAACTCCCGAATAAGTCTCTTCCCACCCTGCATAACCGCAGCTAAATCCGAATTTAGGAATGTGGTTATGCTGTTTTTGTATAAACTCTCAGATTGCAGTTTTGATATAAACCCCATTCTTGTGAGACGTTCTATTTCCGATTCGAGATTGTTCTGTGCGGCGGCAAAGTCGGCAAACTGCAAAAAATCGTGCATGGCCGTTCCTCGCTCGGCCGCTGTAAGCCCCAATGCCTTTACAAACTCAGGACGTGAGGAGAGTTCTCGCGGAATATCGCTCTTTTTAGAAACAATCTGTGTGACCGAAAACTTTGCCGGGATAGAGGGCGATCTGTGAGGGTAGATAAAGCTGAATGAATCCCCCCGTCTCTCAGGCGGGAGAACATCCTCCGGCGAAAGCGGCGGAATATCACCCGCTCCATGCCCCGTTATGGCAAAGGACCTATCAAACTGCTGATTGCTGACTATAACCACAGATTGATGGTCAGACGAGAGGGCGGCAAGCAGCCAGTCTGCATAGCATCTAAAGGTCATCAGTGTATATGGATCTACCCATTCACGATCCCCGATAATGCCTGCTATTTTTTGCCGTCTTTGGTCAAGGTCGGGCATGACGGCGGTTATGATCAGCTTTTCACGCGCTCGTGTCAGGGCAACATACAGCACCCGCATCTCCTCACTGTACAATGCGTATTTCATGGCGTTTTGAATGGCGTATTGCTGCAGGGGTTTGTATTTTATCATCTGATCAGGTCTTTGGCAGACCAGCGATATTCCGAGACTGTCGTGAAATAGCATGGTCTGGCTCAGATCCTTCTCGTTAAACCGCTTGTGGCAGGAGGCGAGAATCACGATCGGAAACTCTAACCCCTTAGAGGCGTGTATGCTCATTATCTTTACGGCATCGGATGTATCGCTGAAGATATTAGCCGATTCAAAATCACGGCTGCCCGCTATTATTTTTTCTATATACCGCAGGAATCCCGAAAGGCTCTTTATCCCTGAGCTTTCATAGTTTGCGGCGTGGGTCAGAAACATACGCAGGTTTGCCCGTCCCTGCTCGTCCGATATTTCGGTCATGGCGGTATCATCGTATATCTTGGTTATCAGTCTCTCGATAGAGTTTTGCATACTATAATCTCTCAGCCGCTTGATCATAGCGAGAAACTCCTCAGCCTTGCTTGATCCCTCAGATTGTTTTACAAGACAGGAGATCAGGCTTGTTTTTTTATCATTGCCCCGCATTTGCGCCATCTCGTCGGGGGTGAACCGTCCTATATGGGACATCATTACCGCTAACATAGGCAGATTGAGAGCGGGATTGTCAAGCACCCGCAGAAAATCGAGCATTAACGAAATCTCATAACTGCCGAAATAGCCCACCGATACCTTTGCGAACACCCTCAGCCCCGACTGTGTCAGGGTTTTTGCGAATATATCCGAACGCTCCTTGACAGACCTCATCAGCACGGCAAAGTCACCCGCTCGGCAGGGACGCATCCCGTCCTTGTCCTGCACCGCAAATCCGCTTGCTATCATCGAGTTTATCTTGGCCGCTATGTACTCGGCCTCGGCTGTTATTATGTCATCTTGATCGGATGTTACAGCGTGAAACTCGGTTGCATACTCTCTGTCGGCATTGCGGTTGGAGATAAGCTCTTGATCCCTGCTATAATCAATGCCTCCGATTCGTGATGAAAAAATCCGCCTAAATATGCCGTTGACCGAATCGATAACGCAGGAATTGCTTCTAAAATTGTTGTTAAGTATAATCTTTGCGGGAAAATCACCCTGCCCATGATCGGCGTATCGGATGAATTTGTCTACAAATATATCGGGACGGGCCTGCCTGAAAGAATATATACTCTGCTTAACATCGCCCACCATAAACAGATTGCCCGATTCTCTTGACAGACAGGAGAATATCAAATCCTGGGTTTCATTTGTGTCCTGATATTCGTCAAGAAGAATCTCGTGGTAAAATTCGCTGAGTTGACGGCATATTTTTGTTTTTTTGTATCCGTCCTCTGTCTTTGTTACCAGCAGACGGACGGCAAGCAGCTCAAGATCGGCATAGTCAAGCAGATTTTGCTCGGCCTTGAGAACCTCGAGTTTGTGATAGAACTCCCTTGTCAGCTCGGAGAGTTTTTGCACATACGCGCGCTGATAAGCAATGTCGCTGTCGTATTCGTACCCGCTTGCAGATGCCAATCCGTCCTTGAAATCGGCAATCATCTCCCGATAGATATTTCTGTATGAATCGACCTGTGACTTTACATCCTTGTCAACGGTATGATCCTTGCTGTCACGGCAGATGATCCGTGCAAACGATATAGAATGTATACACCCATAGAGATCCTCATATCTCCCCCCAGCACAGGCGACCCTAACGCTCTCGATCATGCCTCTTTCGTCTGTCAGAGCAGGTAGGTATTTCTCACACACCTTGCTGTCGAGCCTGCAGGTGTTTATGGCTCTTGAGTTCAGCTCGCAGGCATATTCCATAGCCTGTCCGATTTCGTCTGTTATGTACCTGCCCCACTTTGTTTTGCCGATGGGGTTGGTTTGCGTATAATCCTCGCAAAGCTCGGATAGCTTTTCGAGAGGGAACGGGAAGACACGAATATAATCGTATATCTGCAGTATTATTTTAGCAAGGCCGCTGTCGTCATCCCCGTATAAAAAATTCACCAAGGACAAAAACTCGCTATCGGCGGCGGCGTAGTATTGGTCAAAGAGCATGGCTATAGCCTTGTCACGCAGAGGCCCCAGGCTCTTTATATCAGCCACGTTATAGTTCTGCGATATATCGAGCTTCTCAAAGTTTTCCCGGACAAGTTTGTTGCAGAATGAATCTATGGTGCAAACATTGGCGTTCTGAAAAAGTATCTGCTGATTCCTAAGCGCATAGCTTCCCGGGTTGTTAGCACTATGGGCGGCAAGGAGAGACAGTATGCGTTCACGCATTTCGTTGGCGGCCGCTCTGGAGAAGGTTATGACCAGCAGCCTGTCCGCAGGAATGGCGGAGGATTGGGTCAGCGTAAGAAAGACACGGGTGGTCAGCACCGATGTTTTACCCGACCCTGCAGATGCTGATACAAGCACCGTGCCGCCCTTCGCCGTAACGGCTGATGTCTGTTCGGCTGTAAAATTAACTATCTTAGCTCACCCCTTTTCTCATATTCCCTCATTCTCTCGAGTGTCTGCTCATCATTGTCCTTTGTTATCTCACGGCTCTCGTTTAGCGCAGTTCGGGGGTTTTTCCGCCCGCAGACTGTATCATAATCGCAATATCCGCAAATATCATAGTCGGTTCCGGATATTGGGGATGCCGTCAGGTTGCCGTCCAGAAGCTCACGGGTCATTTCTGCGGCCTTGTTTCGGACAAAGGATTCTATTATATCAATGCCGCTATTCGGCCCGGCGCTGTAACCCTCCATCCTATAGTGGCTGTCGAGAGCGGCCTTGATCTTTTCGCTGTCGGCATTTCTCGATTCGATCAGCGGAGGTTTTTTTACCGTTATGTATCCCACCCCGGCAGGAACAGCTCCTTTGTAATCATCGCCGCATAGTGCAAAGAGATAGATAAACATCTGCATTCCGATCCCGTGGTAGACATCCCGCAGATTAAACCTACGCCGTCCGCTTTTGTAGTCGATCACCCGCAGATAGGTCGCTTGATCAGACCGCAGGGTGTCAACCCTGTCTATACGCCCTGAGATATATACAGATTCACCGTCCTGCATATGGCAAAAGGGCCGATTGCCGTCCAGGGGTTTCTCAAAGTCGGACGGTTTAAAATCAGATTGGTTTATGTCTTCTATCAGCTTTTGTGCTACCGTAACCAGCGGTATTCGTATACGGTTATAGAGATGTATGAATCGTTCGCTTTTGTGCAGATCTCCCCCTAACTTGGTCTTGAGGAACATCTCCAACAGCCGATTGATTCTTTCCTCCAACTCATCCTTACCCAGTTGTGCAATATCCTCTTCGGACAACAGCCTGTGCAGAACATCGTGGATGATACTTCCCGATTGAAGAGGATCTATAACAGCTTTCTTGCGTGGTTTGATTCCGAGACCGCCCGAACAAAAATATGAGAATGGGCATTTGTAATAGCTCTCTATAGCCGATGGTGAGAGTTTTATTCTGTCTCCGTATAACAATCGGGGGTTTTGCAGGATGTATTCAGGTTTGTATAGATCGCCGGACGGCTGCGGAACTGTCCGCTCAAAGGACCTGACCGCAATATCAAATGTATCGGTCATCCATTTTATCAGAGGCGACGGCAGCAGCGGACTTCCCGAAACATCGGCAAGACGATAGCTGAGATAGAGACGCTCCCTTGCGGCCGACAGCCGCAGATATGCGCCCAGCTGCTCGATCAGAATACGATCTCGAGGCTCAGGGTCGGCCGATAGACCGATATTCTCAAGAACCCTGTGTTCGCTGTCTGTAAAAACCCCTGAGTTGACGGGGTTTTTGGGGAACTCGTTGTCGTTGGCGCCCATTACAAAAATCGCCCTGTGTCCTGCTGTGCGGAAGTTTTGCATAACCCCCACCGAAACGCTGTCAAGCGTCTGCGGGATTTCGGCAAGTTTGCAGTTGAGGGCAGAGGCTTCAAATATCTCTGTGTATTTTTCAAGCGACAGATTCATATCCCCGCAATTGGCGGGAATCAGGCTCAAAATCTCCATCAGTATGTCCCACAGCCTAATTACCCTCCCTGCGGCATTATCATCGCCGCTCTCTGCGAGTTGGCTCAGTTTTTGCTCGAGAGACTGCTTTGCCCCGCAGGAAACAAGCGTGTGATATATTGCGGCGCTGATCTGCTCGGCATTTCCGCTTTTTCCCGCTGTTTTTACAGAGTTTATCATCTCCATCAGTCTGCTCCGAACCTTGTTTATCATCTCAAGTCTTTCGGTATAATCTCCCGAACCGTCAAAACCTGCGGGATTGGCATAAAACTCACTGCTTAGCTCAGAACCCTTGACATCCCAAACAAAGAGATAATCCTCAAATGCGCTGATCTCTTCGGTGGTAAAATCGCACAGACCGTATTTTAATATGCAGACCACATTCTCGGAATCGGTAGTTATACAGCTCCTAAGCAGTCTGACCGTAAAACGAATGAGGGGATCCATTATAATGCTCTCAGGCTCGCCGAAAAAGCAGGGTATGTTATATTTTGCGGCGGCGTTTTCCATCACGGGGAGATAGACCCCGCTCGTAACCATCACGGCTATATCCCTGTAGCGGAATCCTTCACGGCTTACCAGTCGTCTGATTTCTTCAAAGACAAAGTCGGTCTCGTCATACTCGTTACCGCAGGAGGTTAAGATTATCTGATCAGCACTGCCATCGTATCTCTGTGAATGTGTGCGGAATATATTGCGTTCGAGATGGAGCAGACAGGGCGGCATATCATGCCGAGACGGGGACAGATCTATCGGAGCGGCAATCTGCACAGAGCTGAGATTCGCCGCCCTGATAAGCTCATCATATGTTCTGCGTGTTTCATTAAAAAGGAACTCATCGCCCTCCCTTTCAAGGCAAAGGCTGATATAGCAATCTTGGGCGGCCATGGTTATTCGGTCAATCATTCTTTTTTGAACGGCGGTAAAGCTGATAAAACCATCGATAAAGACATATGTTCCCGCAAAGCAGTCGGTACCCTCTATCCTGCCGAGGGCGGCCGACAGATCGTCAAACGAATCACGGTGGTTCTTGTAAAGAAGAGCGTCATAAACCGAGTAGATGAGTGAAACATCCTTGATTTTGTGCCGCAGAGAATCCGATTCAATATCCTTTAGACCCGCCTCTATATCCGAGGGGGTCACTCCCGAAAGCTTTAGCTTGTTTATTTCACGCAGAATCAAGCCGCCGAAATCAGGACGTCCGCAAACGCCCGAATAGACGGTCAGAGCATCAGAAACCTCAGACACGGCGCGGTTTATGAGTATCAGTTTGGCCGTTTCGTCTGCATAATTTCCCGCCGCGCCGCCATATGTCTCGAATATCCGCCGAGCAAGGGTGGAAAAGCTCAGGACAGAGGTGTTTTTGAGACGGAGAGTTCCCATGTCCTCAAGAAAATCCCGCTCTGTATCAAAACTCATCTGTTCCGGCACGATGAGCAGGACAGGCGAATCCAGAGGCAGCTCTGATATTTTTTTTCGGGCAAGAGCGGTCTTTCCCGCCCCGGCTCCCCCTAAAATAAATCTCAACATTTCTTATTGCAATCCTTTTAACCGACATTCCTGTGTTGTTTGTATATATTATACTTGGATAGATGGAGATTGTCAAATGTCAATTTTCCGTTGCCCTCCGTCATGCCCTCTCCGTCACGCCACGATGGACACGGATGACCGAGGGCGGTCATCCCTACAGACCACCCCGCAATTTGTATGGGACGGTACGCACGGGGGTGCGTACCCTACCGCATCCGTAACCATGGGCGGCAGATT
>WRME01000045.1 GCA_009777275.1 Oscillospiraceae bacterium | reverse complement strand
TCTTGCAAAAGTCGGTGTATACAGCGATGAGGTCACACCCGTTCCCATCCCGAACACGGAAGTTAAGCTCATCTGCGCCCACAATACTTGGCGGGCGACTGCCCGGGAAGATAGGTCTATGCCGGCACTACCATGCCGGAATCGGGGTACCGGTTCCGGCGATATTGCGGGTGTAGTTCAATGGTAGAACTCCAGCCTTCCAAGCTGGTCGCGTGGGTTCGATTCCCATCACCCGCTCCAAAAAATGCCTCTATCGAGGCAATGAAGAATGATAAGTGATGAATTGTAAATGATAAATTAAGGAAACGCACAGATTCAGCGGCATTTTTTGTATTTATCATTCATCATTGGCGAAAGCGAATCATTTATCATTTTTCATTTAATTTCTAACCCGCAGACGATATGTTGCATACCGTGCGGACGGCAATGAAAAATGATAAAAAACGAATTTTTTTAAACGAGGTGTAAATATGAGAGAGGGAATCCATCCGAATTATCAGCCTACAACCATAAGATGCGCTTGCGGTAATACTATAGAAACAGGTTCTACAAAGAAAGACATAAATGTAGAGATTTGTTCGCAATGTCATCCTTTTTTCACGGGGCGTCAAAAGCTGATCGATACCGGAGGTCGTGTTGACCGATTCAAAAAAAGATTCAATATGGCAGAGGCTCAATAATGACAATCGGGAGGAACTATTCCTCCCGATTTTTTAATCGTTGTGTATGGAACGGTCTGCGACCGTTCCGCAGATATTCATCCCGCTTTTTTTACTGTATCTATAGCCATGCTGTCGATGTTGGCTATCATGTTTTCGGCGAAGATTCCGTATCCTTTTGCAGGGTCATTGACAAAGACATGGGTGACCGCTCCTACAAGAGTTCCCTCTTGCAGTATGGGACTGCCGCTCATTCCCTGCACGATTCCTCCGGTTTTTTCTAAAAGCTCAGGGTCTGTAACCCTTATGACCATGTTTTTAGTAAGCGTGCTGTCGTTGGTCGATACCTTTTCTATAACAATGTCGTATTCACGGGGTTCCAGCCCCTCTATTGTCGATAATATCTTGGCGGGTCCTGTCTTTATCTGCTGCTTGAGAGCTATTGGAATGGGAATCAGGTCGCTTTTGTATTCATACATCTGTCCGTAGACACCCGTTTCGTTGTTGAGGAGTATATTTCCTGTTGCCCGCTCGGATGAAAAATTCCCCCGCAACTCACCCGGCGATCCGAGTGTGCCTTTTTGAACCGAGTTTATATTGACCTTGACCGTTTCACCCGTTAATAGCGGGATTATTTCACCTGTATCGACATCGCATATAGCGTGCCCAAGTCCCGCAAACACCCCTTCACCCGGATGATAGAATGTTATAGTTCCTATTCCTGCCGACGAATCCCGCACCCAGATTCCCGCCTTGTAATCGCCTGTAGCCTTTGCCAGCACGGGAGTTAGGGTTAGATCGTACTCATCGTTGCCCTGCCGAATAAGGAGCGTGAGAGGATTGCCTCCTCCGGTCGATATTAACCTTTCAACCTCTTCATTTGTCGAGACGCTTATGCCATTGATGGAATATATTATATCACCCAGCCTGATTCCTGCATCCTTGCCCGGACAGACAGAGCCTGAATCTGTCTCTATATCGCTCAGACCCACCACCATTACACCCTTGCTGAACATCTTTATTCCGAACGGTCTTCCTCCAGGTATGACCGAAGTTTGGTCTATACTCTGAACTCTGGTCTGCTTTATCGGTATCCTGCCGAAAAGCTTGAGTGAAACATCCCGAATCTTGCCGCCGTTTGCCGTTCCCGAGACGGCCGACACATTTTCATTGCTGACCACCGTTACCGGAATCATTGTTCCTAAAATTAATTCTTGCCCGTCTGTTATATAATACATATTTGATAAGGTATTGTCGTAATATAATACTATACCAAAAATAAAAATCGAAACCGCTGCTGCTCCTGCCGATGCACAGCGAAAAATTTTTCTCATATTCATCCTCCTGCGTTTTGTTGTTTTCCCATCGCATTATTAATATTTGCTCTTTGCCCTGTTTTATCAAAGGGAATTGTATGCCGTTTATATTTAATATTTTTATTTTCCAAAAATTTAAATTAACTTGTTTGACAATTTTTCGCAACCACGAAATGCCGCCCTCTCCGTCACGCCATGGCGTTTCGAGGCAGACCACCCCGTCAAACACTATCGCAACTTTGTTGCGAGTGTTTGCCACCCCTCCCCAGAGGGGAATGACGGACAATTGACAATTTACAATGAACAATGGACAGTTACGGGGCTTGAAATTATAAGAATCCACTCTATTTTTACCAGCAAACTTGCATTTACAATAATTGTCAATTGTACATTGTCAACTGTTAATTGTCGTCGGGGTGCCGCCGCAGCGGCGGGGTGGTCTGCTGCAAGGTGTCGCCCCGTAATCGGAGTGGTCATTAACTTGCCGCCTCACTAATCGGCATCATTTCGGATAGAACAAAGAATCCTAATAAATAACCGGCAATGGAGATATAAACTGCGGTATGTTCGCTTGACACGGCGGGAGTTTTGTTTAGAGCAACCATGTTTTCTTCCATGAATGTCCTGTCTCCGATGAGGATTTTGCTGCCGTTTGCATCGGCCTCGATCCCATGGAGTTTGTCCGACAGAATGGCGGCACTGATGGCTCTGATGCTGTTTTGGGCGGCAAGGTCGGTGATAGCGTTACCGTAAACGCACCTGCTTCCCTTGACCACACCTGCGGCAAGCGATAACAGCTGGGTTCCCGTTACCTTGGTTGAGGCTATCAGGTCAACCGCACAATAGTCTTTTCGAGAGGAAAGAATGTTTTTGTTAAAATACAAATCCTGCCCGCCTGTATCGAGCTGCTCTTCGATCGAGATAAACTGCTCTTTATTGTCATTCACAGTGGCAAAATATCCCATGTCGATAATAACATCGAAGAGCAGGTCGAGGGAGATGCGTCTCGGATTAAAGACCACCGTCGCCTTGCCAGATGCTATGTTGACATAGGCTTTGACACTTTTCTGCTTGCGTAATGCCTTTTCTAATGCTATACTGTCTTTAACAGACTGCAGACCGTTGATTGACATAGTTACCTTTTCTTTCACACTAATCACCCTTTATACTTTTTATACTCCGCAATGTTTTGTTTTTTATTCGGTTGTATTGTTAAACTATTTTCTTTATAATAAGAATAAACGGTTAATTATTTTGTAGAAAACAGGGGAGAGAATTATTTTATATGGATAAAAATTTGTCGGCACCAAACAAGAGGATAAGAGACAGACGGAGAAGGGTCGTGACATGGTCGGTAATTGCGGGATTTTTTGCAATAGCGGCTATATTTGCCGCTTCAAACATTGTTGTGATACTGGCTCTGTTCGACAAGGGTGATGTAAAACTCAGGGGCGGCGAGGATATAATCAAAATACTTGAGAGCAATTCGCATCTGTATGAGATAACGGCCGTTACCGAGCATGATAACGGAGAGCGGGAGATAGATTATATCGCAAAAGAAACAAACGCCCCCGTCAACGTCGTTTGTTTTGAAAACAAAATAAAGTCGGTATCGGGCAGCGCTCTTATAAAAAATATAGATACATCAAACACACTTACGATTATAAAAACCGCCGAGAACATCGTCCGTCCCGTTGTTAGCGGGTCTGATTTGCTGGCTATCCAAACATCGGTGGTCAAGGATGTCCGCAGCCTCTCGATCGAAAACGGCAGCTTTAGCTACAACAAGGATTTGGGCAGCACATCGGTAAATCTGAATATAAACCGTGACAACCCGCAGTCAGAAATGACAGCCTATTTCAGCATGGAATACAATGAGGATTAACAATGCAGAATGTCGCCCTCTCCGTCATGCTAACGCATGACACCTCTCCCAAAGGGAGAGCTGTCAGCGGCAACGCCGACTGAGAGGGCGTGTAGGGGCGGCAATCTGCCGCCCGTGCATATCACGGATGCAGTAGGGTACGCACCCCTGTGCGTACCGTCCTTAATAAACATTTCGTGATTTTTGTGTATTTCGTGGTTAAAAGAGAACAAAAAGCAAATGCGGTTGGTCGTGTTATATGTTCGTTTTCATATATTCATCGCAAGCGGATTCAAGTTTCTTGAAATCACAGCAGTTTTTTATCATAAGCGGGTCTTTTTTGTTTACGACAGAGTTGTAAACAAACTTTGCTACACGAAAGATGGCTTTTGCGTTTTTTCGGCAATATTGAAGTTCTTCATTAAGCAAACGCCTGTATTTAGGCGATGGTTCGTCATTGATACGCTTTACGGTAATCACGCTTGACGGCACCGGTATCATAAATGAAAAACGTATACTCGACAATGCGTTGCCCTCTTCGTTTTTTATAATCAAATTTGTACGTTGCGGAGTTGTAAATGAAGAAATAGGTGCGAAATAGCTATGCCCGCCTACTTCCAGTACGATTCCGCAAAGAAATTTGTCATGCCGATTTGCAATAGAATAATCAACTTTAGGAACACGGTCATCCTGTTTTAATAGATGCGATATGTATTCCGCATCAACTTGATAAAAATCCAATTCCTTGTTCATAAAAACCTCCCGAATAAGAAAGGGGTGATTAAAAAACCACCCCCCTCGCATTATAAGTCGCACTTACAGCGGCGAAGCACTGAGAATATACAAGTCGCACTTACAGCGGCGAAGCACTGAGAATATACAAGTCGCTCTTAACGGCGGCGAAACACCCGAATTAATTCTGCCTGTACCTCACGGTACATTATTATTATACGCAATTTTTTCGGGAAAGTCAATAGGGAAGAAAAATGTTTTTGTGGTGTGTTTATGCGTTTGTAATTTCAATGATCGTATAGTTGCCTAATATAAACGGGAGATAGTAAACTATATATAGATGTGTTTTTGTAAAATAGGCAGATGCTGTTTTTTCTAAATTTTTTAATATATTTTCATCAGATATGTTTTGAAAATATATATCATCATCTATTGCGTTTGTAAATTTTCGCAAGAAAACCTCGTCAATATCAACTATGTCTTTAAGTGATATGGGTTCCATGCTATTCAAATCAATATTTAGCGTGTAAAACAAATGCGTTGGATGTGCTGATCTGTAAACATTAAAATATCCCTTATACACTATGCTTATATACGATGTGCTGAAATATTTTATCTCATATTCAAGCTCATACACAGACATTTCGTGACTAAAATCGTCCTCAAAATCTCCATTGAAAAACAAATCAAGCGTACCGATTCTGATCATTTCGTTAATTTGATCTAATTTTGATCTAGAAAAATGCGAATTTAGTTTGGGATATAATATTCTTACATTCTGTTTTTTATATTCTTCTGTTTCCATACTATAGTTTTCAATTTGAATGTCCGATAAAATGAACTCCATGAAATTTGATGGTTTTGGGTTGCTTAAACCAGTGCAAGCCACAATTGCGGCGAAAACCGCAATTGTGGCGAATAGCATTGTTTTGTTATAAAATGTCCATCGCACGCAAAAACGCCTCTTCTCTTTCCTCTAACTCTCCGCTTCCGCCTTGAACAGTTCTTGTAACTTCTCTCACCGTTGTATCCGGTGTTATTTGGCTGTTTATGTCTTTGAACTCTGTCCAAAACCACGCAGCAACCTCCCACGCATAATTAGCCGCAACATATTCGGCTCCTTGCATAACATTCGGGTCGCCTATATAATCGGCAAATTGTTGATAATTGTACCTGCCTGTTAATTGAATATATCCCGCACCTCTGTAGTTATATCCATCGTTTGTATTTACACCTAAATTACCTAAATCATTTCTGTTTCCATACATTGTATTAAAGTGGATTCTGTCTTCTTCTTGTGATGAGTTGGGGTAATTTGTCCAGTTAATTTCAGTTAAACTTCTGCCATTCCAAGACTCTACCAAGCATTGTGCAAGGAAATGTGCTATTTGCTCCTTAGTGGTTATACCATATTTAACAAGTACCCTGTTTAAATCTTCAACCATTTCATCAGTTATATTTGCAAAACCAATATAACTAAGTTGTTCTGCAGTAACCAATAGATCTATGTCGTTTTCCTCTTCACCAATCCAATCATCCACCACATACGCCGTTATCGTACAGCGGCAGTTAGGATGGAACGGCGGGGCGGTTGTGCCTATGTCAAAGTCTATAACGGCATAGCTTACACCGTGCATATCACGGCAGGTATCGCAGGTATTCTCATCAATGATTGAGATTATCTCGTATTCCTCTATGCCGTTTGCAAGCAGCGAATCCTTTAGTGCTTCCATGGAGGATGTGTCGATAGAACTTCTTATGCTGTCCTCTGTTCTTTCAGAGCATCCTGTAAACACAAAAGAAAGGGCTAAGGCTAATGCTCCCAAAAAAGCAAGAGAAAAAAACTTTTCTGTATATTCCCCTGAAATCAGCCCTATAAAAGCGATTGATATTTCGTCAAGTATTCTGTCTTTTTCTTTTTCGATCCACGGAGCAAGCCAGGGACATATTTTATCAATGTCTTCTTTTGTTAATTCTGTTCCATCTGAGGTAACATTCAAAACCTCATTATATGCCGCCAAATACAGGGTGTAGGAGTTTATAGCGATAGCATATATTTCATCTGCAAGAAGAACAAACATATCTTCCGCTATCTTTATTGATTCTAATTGAATACGCTCTATGTCGGAGGTTTGTGTTTTAGATTCGACCTCAATCAATTCTTTGATTTTGTTTTCAGCATTAGTTATTATGCTGCGTATTTCTGACAGTTGGTTTTGGTGCAAAAGCGATTCACGCACTCTCGCTTGAACCTCCGCAATTCGTTCTCTGTCGGTCATCACGGGAGTGTCTTTTGAAACATAGCCATATTTGATAATGATTCTGTGGTTATCGAGGATTTTGTTGCTCTTCCTAAGATACGCTTCAAAGCTATCTTTAGGATAACACATTCTTCTCCCTCCGTCAACGGTTATTGTTTTTTCGCTTAAATCCATTGTAATTTCTCCTATCATATGTTATACTTAATACATGGCGAGGGCAGGATGTCCTCCCACTAATAGGTGATAAAATACAAAAAGTTGCACGTTTGCGTGCAACTACGGGGATGTTTGCTTGAAATATACAACCAAAGATTTTTATTATGACCTTCCCGATGAGCTTATCGCTCAGACGCCCATAGAGCCGAGAGATAGTGCAGGACTGCTTGTGTATAACAGGGCATCGGGGCAGACCGAGCATAGGGTGTTTCGGGATGTGATCGACTATCTTAGTGACGGGGATGTTCTTGTTGTCAACGATTCGAGGGTTCTTCCGTCACGGTTATACGGCAAAAAGTGCGGCACAGGCGCCGCTGCCGAACTCCTCCTGTTAAGACAGGAGGGCAAAGACACATGGCAGGCGCTGGTCAAGCCGGGTAAGAAACTGCGTCCGGGTGCAGAGGTAGAGATAAACGGCGAGCTTTGGGCGAAAATACTCGATTATGCAGACGGCGGCAGTCGTATTGTAGAGTTTGTGTATGACGGAAACTTTTATGAAATATTAGACCGTGCCGGAAATATGCCGCTGCCCCCGTATATTTTCAAGAAGCTCCAAGACAACGAGAGGTATCAGACCGTCTACTCAAAACCGCCTGGGTCTGCGGCGGCTCCAACGGCCGGACTGCACTTCACGCCTGAGCTGCTTGACCGAATCAGGGACAAGGGAGTTACCGTTGCCAAGGTCACCCTCCATGTCGGGCTGGGGACGTTCCGCCCTGTAAAGACCGACGACATATCGGCGCACAAGATGCACTCGGAGAGTTACTATATGCCCGAATCGACCGCCCGTCACATAAACTCTGCGAAAAAGGCGGGCAGGCGGGTTGTTGCCGTCGGCACTACCTCCTGCCGAACTATTGAGACGGTGGGGCGATTTGCCCAAAACGGTCTGCTGCCTGAAAAGGATTACTCGGGAGACACCGACATTTTCATCTGCCCGGGGTACGAGTTTGTCTTGACCGACAGCCTTATAACAAACTTCCACCTGCCCGAAAGCTCGTTGATCATGTTGGTCAGCGCATTTGCCGGCTACCAAAACACCATGTCCATCTACAGAGCCGCAGTACAACGCAAGTACCGATTCTTCTCATTCGGCGATGCAATGCTGGTGGAGTGAGAAATCCTCCATCACCTAACCGCCGCATTCCCCGTTCCCAGTATAATCTCCATTTTATTTAGGGTGCCATCGCTGATGGTTGTTCTGTATTTGTCGGGCAGTTTGCGGTATTTGCCGTCGTCTGTGCAGTAGAGGTATACGGGGCTGCTGCCTGGACTGCGTCCTATCTCGCTATATACGGCGGCAAGACGGCTGTCGGTTTTGGAGGCAACCTTGAGATACAGGGACTTCAGCTCGATATATTCCTGCGGAGAGACGGCCCGTTCACATACGATTTTTGCGGGTTCGTCCTCCTTTATTGTTACGGTTCCGGATATGACCGCCACAGAGTTTTGGGTGATAACGGCCGCAAATTCGCTATAGGCATCGGCGAACATGATAACCTCTATAGTTCCGCTCCTATCCTCTATGGTCACGAATGCCATCTGCTCGTTTTTCTTTGTGGTCACCGTCTTTTTGCTCTGCACGATTCCCATGACCGTTACCCTGGAGCGGTCTCGGTAGACGGTGTTACCGGTGTCGTTCTTGATGGCGGAGATCGAATCGAATGAGTGCTTTTTATAGAGGGCGGTATAGCCGTCAAGAGGGTGAGAGGATATATACAACCCCATGCTCTCCTTTTCCATGGCCGACAGGGCGTTTGGGTCAAGCTCTCCTATCGGCGGCATCCTATGCTCAGCAGGGGCGGAATCCCCGAACAGGCTTATCTGCCCTGATATTGTCGTTCTTCTGTCGTTGTCGGCGCTTTCCATGATCTCTTGGTATGCCAAAATCATCTGGCGGCGGTTGTGGGGAAAGCTGTCAAACGCCCCGCTCTTGATAAGGCTCTCTACCGCCCGCTTGTTTATATCCTTGCCGGACATTCTGCGGACAAAGTCGTATAGCGAAACAAAGGCTCCCTGCTCCCTTTCGGCAAGTATCGACTGTATCATGCCTCTGCCTATGTTTTTTATAGCAAGAAGTCCATACCTGATGTCGTTACCCTCGGGTGCAAACCCCATCCCGCTCGAATTAACGCAGGGCGGAAGTATGGCAATGCCCAGCTTTTTACATTCGGATACATATTCTATGATCTTGTCGGTGTTGTCAAGAACGCTGGTGAACAATGCCGCAAAGTATTCCTTTTTGTAGTTTGCCTTGAGATAGGCCGTTCGGTATGCTATCAGAGCATAGGCTGCGGCGTGGGATTTGTTAAAGGCATAGGAGGCAAATCCCGCCATCTCGTCAAAGATTTGGTTAGCGATCTTTTCGCTGACCCCTCGCTTGACCGCTCCTTCGCACTCTATGTTACCGTCTTCACCGACAACGCCGTGTATAAATGCCTGCCGTTCTTTTGGTATAACATCGGCCTTTTTCTTGCCGATAGCCCGTCTGACTATATCGGCTCTGCCGTAAGAGAATCCCGCAAGTTCCCGCAGAATCCACATAACCTGCTCCTGATAGAGCATCACGCCATATGTTTCCTCAAGAGCGGGTTTCAGCAGGGGATGTTTGTATTTTATGTTATTAGTATCATGCCTGTTTTTTATCAGAATCGGAACAGACCCCGCCTCTATAGGGCCCGATCGGTAGAGGGATGTGGTAACCACAAGGTCGTTGAATCTTTCCGGCTTTAGCCTCTGCAGAACCTGCACCACCCCTGAGCTTTCAAACTGGAACACACCCTCGGTCTCTCCCCGTGAGAGCATCTCATATACCTTTTTGTCGTCCATAGGTATGGTCTCTATATCAAACTGCGGATTATATCTGCGTACCGATCTTTCGGTATCGCTGATTACCGTAAGTGTCCGCAGTCCTAAAAAATCCATCTTGAGCAGTCCCAGCGCCTCAAGGGTGTTCATAGGATACTGTGTAACCACCGCCTCATCGTTTTTGGCTATCGGGACATATTCGTCTACCCTGTCACGGGTGATAACAACCCCTGCCGCATGGGTGGATGCGTGTCTCGGCATTCCCTCCAATTTGATGGCGGTATCTATGATCTCTCTTGCGGTCGGGTCGTTCTCATAACTCCCCCTAAACTCCGCCGAAACCTCCAGCGCTTTTTTTATGGTTATCCCCAAGCTCCATGGTATTTGTTTAGCAAGCCTGTCTACCGTCTGGTATGACACCCCCAGCGCCCGCCCGACATCACGGACTGCTCCCTTTGCCGCCATGGTTCCGAATGTTATGATCTGCGCTACATGATCGGCTCCGTATTTGCGGGTGACATAGTCTATGACCTCACCCCTGCGTTCGTAGCAAAAGTCTATGTCAAAATCGGGCATACTGACCCTCTCCGGATTAAGGAATCTCTCAAAGAGCAGATTGTGTTCTATAGGATCAACCCCGGTTATGCCTATACAGTATGCGGCAAGGCTTCCCGCTCCCGATCCCCGCCCCGGCCCTACCGAGATTCCCTTGCTCTTGGCATAGGCGATAAAATCATGCACGATCAAAAAATAATCAACAAACCCCATCTGTTTTATAACGCTTATTTCATATTCAAGCCGCTTGGTTGCCTCGTTGGGCGGCGTTGTGCCATAGCGTTTGTTCAATCCGTCATAACATAGGCTCTCAAAGTATTCGGCGTTATCCTGACCGTCGGGCGTGTGGAATATCGGGAGTTTTGTCACCCCGAACTCAAACTCTAAGCTGCACATATCGGCTATCTTGACAGTGTTTTCCAAAGCTTCGGGATAACTGCCGAAAAGCTCCTCCATCTCCCCGCTTGATTTTAGGTAGAACTCGCTCCCGCTGAACTCGAAGTTATTATCCTGCCCCACAACCTGATTGGTCTGTATACAAAGCAATACGTTGTGGATCTTGCTGTCTGACCTTTCTATATAATGGGCATCGTTGGCGGCAACAAGCCCAGCGCCCGTCTCCCGGCCTATTCTAAGCAGCAGGGGCAGGATTCGTTTCTGCTCATCAAGACCGTGATCCTGCAGTTCGATATAGAATCTGTCCCTGCCGAAAACCCCCAAATAAAACTCGGCCGCTTGTTTTGCGGCGGCATAGTCGCCCTCCAGCAATCTCCGCGGAATCTCTCCGCCTAAACAGGCAGAGAGACAGATCAGACCATCGCTGTGACGGGTTATAAGCTCTCTGTCTATGCGGGGCTTTGAGTAAAACCCCTCTGTATATCCCGCCGAGACAAGTTTCATCAGATTGTTATATCCTATCTCGTTTTGGCACAACAGCACCAGATGGTAGGGAGAACTGTCGGTGCCGTGAACTCTGTCAAATCTTGATCGGGGAGCAACATACACCTCACACCCTATGATGGGCTTTACCCCCTGTTTTTTACACTCTTTGTAAAAGTCTATAACACCGTACATATTGCCGTGGTCGGTTATCGCAACGGCCGTCTGTCCCATATCACGAACCTGCGAAACCAGCGGCGCTATCCTGCAGGCGCCGTCAAGAAGACTATACTCCGTGTGTGTATGCAGATGAACAAAACTCATAGCTGCTCTCCTTTTTTGAGATGATGGTTATGGTGATGAGTATATTATAGCATATTTTTATTAAAATAGGACTGGAAATTTGTATGTGAGTGTGATATACTATTTTTATAGAAAGGAGCAACACATATGACCAAACTCGAATATACATTAAAAAACGACACGCTATTCAAAGTCCTGTTCGTAAAATATCCCGACCTGCTCAAGAAACTTGTCGCAGAGCTGCTCGGCATTACAGTCAAAAGCATCGGGC